>NZ_JBQEQB010000021.1:13949-147637 GCF_052046055.1 Pseudomonas sp. 22082 | reverse complement strand
CCACTCAGCCTGCCGACGGGCCCTGCGATCAAAAGCGGTACTCGAGCTAACGCTCATCGTGGTGAGTGGGGAGGGGCGGGGGCTCTTGATCTGGCTTCTGCTCTGGCTCTGGCTTTTGATCTTTAGCCCCTTCGGCAGGCCGAGCGGAGGTGTCCATCAGGGGGTAGGCGCGCAGCGCCGTGCGGCGAAGCCGCATACATCGAGAGGAGGTGCAGCGAAGCAAACCGTAGGCGATGCCCCCTGATGGACACCGTAGCGACGGAACACTGAGCCTAAGCGAAGTGCCGTACGCCGGGGCAAAAGCCTTTTGCTTACTTTTCGGCGTTTGGAAAAGTGAGTCGCTGTAAGAGCGAAACCATAAGAAGCCGTTACCGCAGCAACGGATATACACACAAAACCAAAAGGCCACGCCCATTGACCCATCACGAACCCATGCGTAGCCTTGCGCTTTCGAGGTTCTTCGGCCCACGCCGAAGCTAAGAAGGGAACGCGGTCCAAGCCGCGGCTGCCCCCGCAACTGTGAACGGTGCTGTTCGCTGCCACGCCACTGCCAACTCCATCCAGAGCCAGCGGGAAGGCGCAGCGAATACCGGGCCAAGGCCCGAACACCGTCAGCCAGGAGACCTGCCTCGTCACAGATTCTCACTTTCAACCGGGCGGGGTGATCCGGTGGCGAACTCTCCAGGCACGCACCCGCGTTGCCGGTCTCGTCCCGTATGCCCGCCACCTTGCCAAAGGGCATCCGATGAAAACACTGGCCAAACTCCCCGTCACCATCGTCACTGGCTTCCTCGGCTCGGGCAAAACCACTTTGCTGCGGCACATGCTCGACAACGCCCAGGGCCGCCGCATCGCGGTAATCGTCAACGAGTTCGGCGAGCTGGGCATCGACGGTGAAATCCTTAAACAATGCACCATCGGCTGCACCGAAGAAGAAGCCACCGGGCGCGTCTACGAACTGGCCAACGGCTGCCTGTGCTGCACGGTGCAGGAAGAGTTCTTCCCGGTAATGCGCGAACTGGTGGCCCGTCGCGGCGACCTCGACCACATCCTGATCGAAACCTCGGGCCTGGCCCTGCCAAAACCGCTGGTACAAGCCTTCCAATGGCCGGAAATCCGCAGCGCCTGCACCGTTGACGCGGTGATCACCGTGGTCGACAGCCCAGCCGTGGCCGCCGGCACCTTCGCCGCGTTCCCGGATCAGGTCGACGCCCAGCGCAAACTCGATCCGAACCTGGACCACGAATCGCCGCTGCACGAGCTGTTCGCCGACCAACTGGCCAGCGCCGACCTGGTGATCCTCAACAAGGCCGACCAGACCAGCCCTGAAGACCTCGCTCGCGTGCGTCTGGAAGTGGCTGAAGAGCTGCCGCCAGCGGTAAAAATCATCGAAGCCAGCAACGGTCGCCTGCCGTTGGACGTGCTGATTGGTCTGGGCGCCGGTTCCGAAGAACACATCGACAGCCGCCACAGCCATCACGATCACCACCACGGTGAAGGCGATGACGATCACGATGACCACGATCACGACGCCTTCGATTCGATTTCCATCGAGCTGCCGCAAGCCGACGAAAGCCTGCTGCTCGACGCGCTGACGCAACTGGTGGTTCAGCACGGCATCCTGCGGGTCAAAGGCTTCGCGGCGATCCCGAACAAGCCGATGCGTCTGCTGATCCAGGGCGTGGGCACGCGTTTCGACAAGCACTTCGACCGTCAATGGGGCGCCGATGAGGCACGCGTGACGCGTCTGGTGTTGATCGGTCAGGAACTGGATGCCGCTCAACTCGAAGCGCAACTGCGCGCCGCGCTCAGCGTTTAAGCCATGCACCTGCTCAGGACCCAGCCCGGCGGTTTCGTGTCGGACGACAACATTGCCGACCTCGGACAAACCCCCGCCGAGCTGGTGATCCTGTGCAGCGGCGATTCCAGCCTCGCGCTGCTCGCCGAAGCCGCGCAGCAACTGCCCGAGGATTACCCGAGCGTGCGCCTGGCCAACCCGATGCAGGTGCAGAACCATGCGTCGGTCGACCTCTACGTCGATGAGGTGCTGCGCCACGCCAAGGTGATTCTGATCTCGCTGCACGGCGGCATCGCTTATTGGCGTTATGGCGTCGAGCGGCTGGTCGAGTTGTCCGAACGTGGCGTGCAGTTGATTCTGGTGCCGGGCGATGACCGTCCCGACCCGGAGCTCAGCGACTTGAGTACCGTGGGCGCCGAGGATCGCGACCGGCTCTGGCAGTTTCTGCGTCAGGGCGGCATGGACAATGCGCTGGACTTTTTCCGTTGCCTGGCCAGTCGCTGGCTGGCGCGGGATTACGTGTGGGGCGAGCCGCAAACGCTGCCGCGCACGGCGATTTATCACCCGAACAAAAACACCGCCGCACTGAGTGACTGGCAAGCCGATTGGCTGCCCGGTCAACCGGTGTCGGCGGTGTTGTTTTATCGCTCGCATTTGCAAGCGGCGAACACGGCGTTTATCGACGTGTTCTGCCAACGGCTTCAGGCGGCCGGACTCAATCCGCTGCCGATCGCCGTGGCCAGTTTGAAAGAGCCTGGCTGCCTGTCGGTGGTCGAGGACTGGCTGGATGAAGTCGAGGCCTCGGTGATTCTGAACACCACCGGTTTCGCCCAGTCCAGTCCGGAAGCGCCGCATCTGCGGCCGTTCCGTCGCAACATTCCGGTGATCCAGGCGATTTGCGCCCAGGACAACGAACCTGGCTGGCGCGAGAGCGAGCAGGGCCTCGGCCCCCGGGATCTGGCGATGCACATCGCCTTGCCGGAACTGGACGGCCGGATCATCAGTCGGCCGATCAGCTTCAAGGATCTGGCCTGGCGCAGCGAGCGCAGTCAGTCCGACGTGGTGTGTTATCGGGCGCAGCCTGAACGCATGGATTTCGTCGCCGAACTGGCGCGCCGCTGGGTCGATCTGGCGCGGGTGCCGAACGCTGAAAAGCGCATCGCGCTGATCCTCGCCAATTACCCGACCCGGGATGGGCGCATCGGCAACGGCGTCGGCCTCGACACGCCGGCTGCCGCGTTGAATATCCTGCGGGCGCTACAGGCCGAAGGTTATCCGCTGCCCGCCGAACTGCCGGACAGCGGCACCGAACTGATCCGGCAACTGCTGGGTGGTGTCAGCAATGATCTCGACACCCTCGATCAGCGCCCATGCCAGCAAAGCCTGGCGATGAATGATTACCTGTCGATGTTCAACGCACTGCCCGAAGCCAACCGCACGGCGGTGCTGGAGCGCTGGGGCTCGCCGCAAAATGATCCGATGTGCCGGGACGGGCGGATAATGATCGCCGGCCTGCGTTTTGGCCTGACTTTCGTCGGCATTCAGCCGGCGCGGGGTTATCAGGTCGATCCGAGCGCGGTGTATCACGACCCGGATCTGGTGCCGCCGCACGCATACCTCGCGTTCTATTTCTGGCTGCGCCAGACCTACGGCGCCCACGGCGTGATCCACGTCGGCAAGCACGGCAACCTAGAATGGCTGCCCGGCAAAGGCGTGGGCCTGTCGGAGAACTGCTGGCCGGACGCACTGCTCGGGCCGCTGCCGAACATCTATCCGTTTATCGTCAACGATCCGGGCGAGGGCGCCCAAGCCAAACGTCGCACTCAGGCGGTGATCATCGACCACCTGATGCCGCCGCTGACTCGCGCCGAAACCTATGGCCCGTTGCGTAATCTGGAACTGTTGGCTGACGAGTATTACGAAGCTCAGTTACTCGATCCGCGCCGCGCCCGGGAGTTGCAGCGCGACATCCTGCAACTGGTGCGTGACACGCAGATCGATCGCGAACTGCAGCTGGATGCCGCCCTCGACAGCGATGCCGACGCGGCTATCTGGCTGCCGCGTCTGGATACTTATCTGTGTGATCTGAAGGAATCGCAGATCCGCGATGGCCTGCACATCTTCGGCGAGTCGCCGACCGGGCGTTTGCGCATCGACACCTTGCTGGCGCTGCTGCGGATTCCGCGTGGCGATGGCAAAGGGGCACAGTCGAGTCTGTTGCGGGCGCTGGCCAAGGCGTTTCAGTTGGGGTTCGATCCGCTGGATTGTGCACTGGCTGATTCCTGGACCGGCCCGCGCCCAATGGAACTGCAATCGCTGAGCGATGAAGTCTGGCGCACGGCGGGGGATACTCGCGAACGTCTGGAGCTGTTCGCCACCCAACTGATCTCCCAGTCACTACCATCCCCCTGTGGGAGCGAGCCGCGCTGGGTTGAAGTCGGTGCAATCCTCGACAACTTGCGCGAAGTGATCGCCCCACGCCTCGATGCCTGCGGCCCGGCCGAAATGCGCGGCTTGCTCGACGCGTTGAGCGGGCGATTCGTCCCCGCAGGCCCAAGTGGTGCGCCAAGTCGCGGTCGCCTCGACGTTCTGCCCACCGGGCGCAATTTCTATTCGGTGGACGTGCGCAATCTGCCGACCACCACGGCCTGGCGAATCGGCTTCCAGTCGGCAACCCTGATTCTCGAGCGACACCTGCAGGATCACGGCGATCACCTGCGCCAACTCGGCCTCTCTGTGTGGGGCACCGCGACCATGCGCACCGGCGGCGATGACATTGCCCAGGCCATGGCGCTGATGGGCGTACGTCCGGTGTGGGCCACCGGCAGTCAGCGGGTCGATGATTTCGAGATTCTGCCGCTGAGCCTGCTCGACCGGCCTCGGGTCGATGTCACGCTGCGGGTCTCCGGATTTTTCCGCGATGCGTTCGCCAACCTGATCCGCCTGTTCGACGCCGCCGTGCAAGCCGTGGCGGAGCTCGACGAGCCGGACGATCTCAATCCGCTGGCCGCGAAAGTGCGTGCCGAGCGTGAGGCGCTGCGCCAGTCCGGGCTGGACGAAGAGGCTGCCCGACGTCAGGCCGGCTGGCGGATCTTCGGTGCCAAACCCGGCGCTTATGGCGCGGGTGTGCAGGGCGCCATCGACGGTCGTCTGTGGCAAACCCGAGAAGATCTGGCCGAGGTTTACTTGAATTGGGGCGCCTATGCTTACGGTGGCTCCGATGAGGGCACCGCCGCCCGCGAGCAATTCGTCCAGCGCCTGAGCCAGGTGCAGGCCGTGCTGCAAAACCAGGACAATCGCGAGCATGACCTGCTCGATTCCAACGACTATTACCAGTTCCAGGGCGGCATGCTCGCCGCCGTGGAAAGCCTGCGCGGTGAAGCGGCAGCCAGTTATCACGGCGATCACTGTCAGCCGGACCTGCCAAAGATCCGCACCTTGAAAGAGGAACTGAACCGGGTCATCCGCTCCCGGGCGGCGAATCCGAAATGGATCGACGGGGTCAAGCGCCACGGCTATAAAGGCGCATTCGAACTGGCGGCGACGGTCGACAACCTGTTCGCCTTCGACGCCACCACGC
This sequence comes from Pseudomonas sp. 22082, assembly GCF_052046055.1. NCBI lineage: Bacteria > Pseudomonadati > Pseudomonadota > Gammaproteobacteria > Pseudomonadales > Pseudomonadaceae > Pseudomonas > Pseudomonas sp. 22082. The sequence continues at coordinate 142,259 of NZ_JBQEQB010000021.1, read as the reverse complement.
AACTGATCGACGACCATCAGTACGCCTTGCTGGCCGATGCGTATCTGCTGGACCCGGCGACCCGCGAGTTCGTGCGCGAGCATAATCCCCACGCACTGCGCGACATGACCGAACGCATGCTCGAAGCGCAGCAGCGCGGGATGTGGCAGGCACCGGGCGCCTACAAAGAGGCGCTGGAAAACCTGCTGCTGGACATAGAAGAAGAGAGCTGAGACTGAACATGACCGACACCCCGCATTTCCCGCTCTCCGCCGTGGTTGGCGCCGATGATCTGAAACTAGCGCTGTACCTGACGGCCATCGACCCGAAGATCGGCGGCGTGCTGATCGAAGGCCCGCGCGGCATGGCCAAGTCGACGCTCGCCCGGGGCCTGGCGGATCTGTTGGCCAGTGGTCAGTTTGTCACCTTGCCGTTGGGCGCCACCGAAGAGCGACTGGTCGGCACGCTGGATCTGGACGCGGCGTTGAGCGACGGTCGTGCGCAGTTTTCTCCCGGCGTTCTGGCGAAGGCTGACGGCGGCGTGTTGTACGTCGATGAAGTGAATCTGCTGCCGGATCATCTGGTGGATTTGCTGCTCGATGTGGCTGCCAGCGGCACTAATCTGATCGAGCGCGATGGCATTTCCCATCGGCACTCGGCGAAGTTCGTATTGATCGGCACGATGAACCCGGAAGAGGGGGAATTGCGTCCGCAATTGCTGGATCGCTTTGGTTTGAACGTCGCCCTGAGCGGTCAAACGGCGCCGGCCGAGCGTGGGCAGATCATCCGGCGTCGACTGGATTTCGACAGCGATCCGCAGGCGTTCTGTGCGCAGTGGGAGGCTGAACAGCAAGCTCTACGTCAGCGCTGCGAGAACGCCCGCAAGGTTTTACCGGGCATCCCGCTGGATGACGCGGCGCTGGCACAGATCACCGAGCGCTGCTTCGCGGCGGGCGTCGACGGTTTGCGCGCCGATCTGGTCTGGCTGCGTGCCGCGCGGGCGCATGCGGCGTGGCGCGGTGCGGACGCCATCGCCGAGCAGGATATCGATGCGGTGGCTGAGTTCGCATTGCGTCATCGTCGTCGCGAACAGTCCTCATCCAGTGCGCAGTCACCGGCGCAATCACCGTCCGGCTCCCAGACCGATCCAAGCGAAGGGCAGGGGCAGTGGGGTGAAATGCCGGCGCCGGCACTGGCTACCGGCGCACGCCGCGAAGTACCTGTCTGGCCAAAAAAGCGTTAGGCATTCGCCCCCGATCCGACGCGGGGGCGAATGCCAGGCCCCGCGCCGGACGCCTCGATAACGGCCGCCAGGGCAAGCGTCACGCGGCTCGCAGCGGCTCGGTGAACTGGCCCGGAACCTTGCTCAACGGCCGTCCGAAAACCCGGGCGGATCTGCTGTTTCAACTGCGCACCCGCACGCCCCATGAACTGTGGCTGGTGATCGTCGATGCCTCGGCCTCGACCCGTCGTCATCAGGCGCTGAGCGATGCCAAGGGCGTGCTCGCACAACTGTTCGATGACGCTTACCGGCAGCGCGCGCGCCTTGCGTTGCTGACCGCAAGCGGCGCCGCGCCGAAATGGCAGGTGCAAGGGCTAAAGGCCTCCAGCGGGTTGCGTGCGTGGCTCGATGGATTGGGTGCGGGAGGCGGCACGCCTCTGTTGGCAGCGCTGACGGAAGCCGGGCATTGGCTGACGGTGCGGCGCAAGCGTTTTCCCGCCGAGCTGCAACGGTTGCTGGTGATCACCGATGGCCGTTTGAAAGACTGGCCGCAACTGCCAGCGCTCGCGTGTCCGGGCCTGTTGATCGATATCGAGCGCGGGCCGATCCGGCTGAAGCGCGCAAGGCAATTGGCGACCGCACTGGACGCGGATTACCGGCATATCGACGAGTTGTTGTCGGTCTGAGGACTATGCTGCAGTGAGGCCAAATCACAAGGAGTGAATCATGCGCGTACTGGTCGCCAATCCGCAGGATGATTTTCGCGTCAAGGCCTACGCCGGCACCAACGGTGTGCTGCTCGCCATGGACCTCGCCGAACCCCGGCGCAAAGGCCTGCTGGGGTTTGCCATCGAGAAACAGCAGGGCGACAAACCGTGGTTGTTCCTGTTCAACAGCCTGACTTTTCCCGGCAAGGCCCATACCTTCGCGCAGTTTCACGCCACGCCGAGCGACAAGGCGCCGTTGCAGAGATTTCGCTGGGCCGATTACGCGGTCAATCCAGGCATGACGATTCACTACCGCGTGCACCTGGCGTATGGCACGCCGGATGCGCTGCAACTCGGTGAGGCGCTGGAGCTGACGATCCGCTCCGACGACGGTCATCCCGCCAATCAGGGCGTGATCTTCAATCGTGCCGTGGCAGCGAGCCAGGCGTTTCAGCGCAAATTCCCCGATCTCGACGCACAGATCAGTGCCAACAAAAACCTGCCCATCGAAGCCTGGCCCGATGCGGCGCGTCAGTGGCTGGAGAACGGTCTGCTCGGGCGCCTGCAAGGCTTTATCGAACGAGCGGTGGACGCTCAGTGGGCGCTGGACATCGCGATCTACGAATACCAGTTGCAAGCCATTATCGACACGGTGAACGCGGCGTTCGATCGAGGTGTTCAGGTGCGCGTGCTGTATCACGCCCGGCCAGACGACGAAGACACCACGATCAATGAAGCGAGTCTTGCGAAACTGCCGGCGACCAGCAAGCGCGGGCGGGTCACCCACAATATTTTCCATAACAAGTTCATCGTCCTCAGCCGCCTCGACGGAGGCGGCGAGCGTCAGCCGCAAGCGGTGCTGTGCGGCAGCACCAACTTCACCGCCAACGGCGTGTACCGCCAGGCCAACGTGGTGCATGTGCTGGACGATGAGGCGATCGGTACGAGTTACCTGAAAACCTTCGAGCAGATCTGGGCTGAGCCGGCGGACGTCGGCGCCACCCGCGACTGGATTACCCAACACAACCCGATGAACCCGGCGCAACCCCTGTTCGCCGGGTTCTCCCCGCGCACCGGCGGCGCCGACTTGCGGGAGTTCGTCGATATCATCGAGGGGGCGAAGAAAGACCTGCTGTTCGTCACCGCATTCGCCTTGCCCGACGCGATTCTCAACGCGTTGCTCGGCCAGCCCCACGACGACATTCTGCGTTATGGCCTGCAAAACACCGTCAGCCGCATCACCGGGTTTCACGCCGACCGAACCGCCGAATTCGCCGCCACCGCGTTGCTCAACACCGGGCTGGAAGGCTGGCTGCGGGAAAACATGAAAGGCCAGAAAGGCAACCTGCTGGTGCACACCAAAGCGGTGGTCACCGACTTCACCAGCGACAGCCCGACCCTCATCAGCGGCAGCCATAACCTCAGCACCTCCGCCAGCAACGGAAATGACGAGAACTATCTGATCATTCGCGGCGACACCGATCTGGCGGATCGCTATGGCCTGGAACTGCTGCGGTTCTACGAGCATTACCGTTTTCGCTACTTCGCGAAAAAACTGGCGTTGAAGCAGGTGCAGCCGTTGGCGGCGGATGACAGCTGGACCAACGACTACTACGTCGAGGACCATCTGCGCCAGTTGTCTCGCCTGCGGTTTTCCGGGCGTTAGCCCTTACATATCCGTTGGCTGCCGATGCTGACAAGAGCGGCGATAGTCAGGCGGCGTACAGATTTTGAAATGATTTCCAGCTGTAGGAAAAGTCATCAGAGCCTGTACGCTTCAAGGCCTTTTTTCATTCAGGATTTGCATGAACACCCTCTCGGAGCCTCCCAGTTCTTCTAAAAAAACAACGTTCCCTTCGCGCCATTGCGCGGTCTTGACGCACTCGCAGCATCCGGTCTTCCGACTCCCGACTATCGTTGATGGCGCAGCCTTCGAGCTTTCGCGCCGCGCTTTGCCGTGTCCGGCAGCCTGAATTCACTGAAGAGAGACAGAGACAGATTATGGAATGGTTAGCGGATCCCACGGCATGGCTGGGCTTGTTGACACTGATCGTGCTGGAACTGGTACTGGGTATCGACAACCTGGTGTTCATCGCCATCCTGGCGGACAAACTGCCGCCGCATCAGCGCGACCGCGCACGCATCATCGGCTTGAGCCTGGCGCTGATCATGCGTCTTGGCCTGCTGGCGAGTATTTCCTGGCTGGTTACCCTCACGCAGCCTTTGTTCGAGGTGTTCGACAAGAGCTTCTCCGGCCGTGACCTGATCATGCTGTTCGGTGGTGTGTTCCTGTTGTTCAAAGCAACCATGGAATTGCACGAGCGGCTGGAAGGCCATATCGGCGAGCGTTCGACCAACACCGCTTATGCGCTGTTCTGGCCGATCGTGGCGCAGATCGTCGTGCTCGACGCGGTGTTCTCCCTGGACGCGGTGATTACTGCCGTGGGCATGGTCGATGAACTGGCGGTGATGATGATCGCGGTGGTCGTGTCCATTGGTGTGATGATCGTTGCCAGCAAGCCGCTGACCCGCTTCGTCAACGCCCACCCGACGGTGATCATGCTGTGTCTGGGCTTCCTGATGATGATCGGTTTTGCCCTGACCGCTGAAGGCCTGGGTTTCCACATCCCGAAAGGTTATCTGTACGCGGCCATTGGTTTCTCGATCCTGATCGAGATCTTCAACCAAATCGCCCGCGCTCGTCGCAAGCGCTCGATGCAGGGCTTGCGCCCGATGCGCGAGCGCACGGCCCATGCGGTGATGCGTCTGTTGGGTGGTCGCAAACTGGCGGCGGAAGAAGTCGGCGAGGAGATTTCCGACTTGCTGGACAACGGTGAAGCGCCGAGCGCGGAGCTGTTCGACCGTCGCGAGCGGGTGATGATCAGCGGTGTGCTGCAACTGGCCGAACGACCGATTCGCGCTCTGATGACGGTTCGCGCCGATGTCGATCACATTGATCTGGCGGACGACGCCGAGGCTATTCGCACGCGATTGATGCATTCGTCCTACTCGCGCTTGCCGCTGATTCGTAACGGCGCAGTGGATGAGCCGCTGGGCTTCGTGCACAAGAAGGAATTGCTCAAGGAATATCTGGCCGGCAACGAGCCAAACCTTGAACACCTGGCGCGCAAGACCGTCAATCTGCTGGACAGTTATTCGATCCTCAACGCACTGGAACAAATGCGTGCGGCCTCGACCCACATTGCCTTTGTGGTGAATGAGTTCGGTGACTTCGTCGGTGTGTTGACCATGACCGACATTCTCGAATCGATTGCCGGTGAATTGCCCGATGCCAGCGAAATCGCCGGCCCCGACGTAGTCGAGGAGCAGGGCGGGTACATCGTCAATGGTGCGCTGAACCTGACCCGCATCCGCGAGCACACCGGTTTTCGCGCCGAGCCGACCGAGGATTACCAGACCCTCGCCGGGCTGGTGATGAGCCTGCTGGATCGCCTGCCGATGAAGGGCGATCGACTGGAGCATGAAGGCTGGGGCATGACCGTAATGGCGGTCGAAGAACGTCGCGTGACACGGGTGTTGCTGGTGCGTGAGGCCTGACGGCCTCACTGATGTCAGTTCGAAGGCCTCCAGTACCTGAGTCAGCATCTCGCGATGCTGACCGGTGGAGCAGATGTTGAGTGTGATGTCGGGCCACTGACGCAGTATCCGGGCCAGCGGAGCCATTTTGATGGCCTCCGGGCGAGTACCGAAAACCATCATGACTTCAAAGGACATTGACCCTTCCTGGACGTAGCATGGCTGCGACCCGAGGGCCGGCAGCACTCATCTTTTTCTGAGAAATAAAGAAAAGCAGCCGGATGGGAGCTTGTCCAATCCGGTCTCGAGGCTAGTTGTTACAGATCAATAGGAGCGAAGGTGCAACTGCCTGATGGCGCTTGGATTGCACTTTCAGGAAAGGTTCCACCGTTTTGCGCGGTGGACGGTGCAGAGGGTGCGGAGGGTGTGACGCAGCCAGTTCAGGTCATGGGCCGATTTGCGCGGCGCAGCGGGGTGTCGGGTTTTGCCGAGGAATTGGGTGAAGTCGTGCAGGAGGGATTCTTCCGAACCGATGCCTTTCAGTTTTTTGACCAGAACGCCTTCCTTGTAGAACAACACGGTCGGTGTGCCCGTGACATCCGGATGTCGACACGACTGTGCGGTATCGAGCATGAAGATATCCATCCAGGCCCGAAAGGGCTTGGCGATCTCGAGAAAAACGGGGCTGGAAAACACGCAGGCAGCGCAATGCTCATTGAAGAAATACAGGACGACAAGACGCCTGGCTTTCAAGACTTTCCGGTACGTCGGGGGCAACGCTGAATATCGAGTCGGTGTCGTCATTGGAGCCTCCTGGTCAATGAGTCTGGAAGGCCTTTGAAGTTAAAGCAGGGCAAAACGGCGGTCTACTGTCAGAAATTACAGGTAGGTCCTGCAAAGGATGATTTCGTCCTACTTTGATGCAAGAGCATTCCCTTAGAAGACTCAGATCCGCGGAGGCCAGGCAGCTGGTATCGTTTTTCAGACATTTATCAAAGGAGCTCCTGATGGGCAGCGATGCAGGTTTGAAAGCAGTTTCCGTAGTACGAATCGATGAGGCACTTATGAATCGCCTTGAGGATCTGGAGCTGATAGCTCTCTGCAAGGAGCGGGAAAATGATCCGACCATAAAAGTTTCGATAGACGACCTTTGAGCTTGGTTCTCGGAGATAAACGCTGCCCCTGAATCGATCACCCGTGCACCGACTGGGAACCTGTTACCCGCATTGTTGTAGCCAACGGTAGCGCACGCTCCGCTCTCTCGCTGTTTCTCTATTTTTCCGTTTTACGTATCTCTTTGATTCCTGTGAATTTTCAAATGGGTGCAGATTCCCCGCGAATCCTGTGGCACACTTTCTGCTGTCTATTCCGTAGTAACAAACCGTGTTCCGGTATAGCGGAATAAACAATCCTCTGGAGTGCTTGCCATGCATCGCCGACCTTCCTTGTTCAAAGCATGTGTTTTTGTTCTCGCGGCTTCGTCCGCTGTCATGGGTATGGCCCAGGCGGCCGACAGCAAGCTCGACAGCGTCCTGGCCCGTGGAAAACTGATTGTGGGCACCGGCAGCACCAATGCGCCGTGGCACTTTCAGGGTGCGGACGGCAAGTTGCAGGGCTTTGATATCGACATCGCCCGGATGGTGGCCAAAGGTCTGTTCAATGATCCGAGCAAGGTCGAGTTCGTGGTGCAGTCATCCGATGCGCGGATTCCCAACCTGCTGACCGACAAGGTCGATATGAGCTGCCAGTTCATCACCGTCACCGCCAGCCGTGCGCAGCAAGTGGCGTTCACTCTGCCGTACTACCGCGAAGGCGTCGGCCTGCTGCTGCCGAACAACAGCAAGTACAAGGAAATCGAAGACCTGCAGGCCGGGGGCGACGGCGTGACCGTGGCCGTGCTGCAGAACGTGTACGCCGAGGAGCTGGTGCATCAGGCGCTGCCCAAGGCCAAGGTCGATCAGTACGACAGCGTCGATCTGATGTATCAGGCGGTGAACTCCGGTCGCGCCGATGCCGCCGCCACCGACCAGTCTTCGGTCAAATACCTGATGGTGCAGAACCCTGGCCGCTACCGCAGCCCGACTTACGCCTGGAGTCCGCAGACCTACGCCTGCGCCGTCAAACGTGGCGATCAGGACTGGCTGAACTTCGTCAATACCGCCCTTCATGAGGCCATGACCGGCGTTGAGTTCCCGACCTACGCCGCGTCGTTCAAGCAATGGTTCGGCGTCGATCTGCCATCGCCTGCCATCGGTTTCCCAGTCGAATTCAAATGATCCCGTGAGAGTGGGGCGCCCTGATGCGCCCCGCTCAAGGTACTGCCGACCATGAACTATCAGTTGAACTTTGCCGCCGTGTGGCGCGATTTCGACACCTTGCTGGCGGGGCTCGGTCTGGGCCTCGAACTGGCGCTGGTGTCGATCGCCATCGGCTGCGTGATCGGCCTGCTGATGGCGTTTGCCTTGCTGTCGAAGCATCGCGCCTTGCGGGTGCTGGCATCGGTGTATGTGACGGTGATCCGTAACACGCCGATTCTGGTGTTGATTCTGTTGATCTACTTTGCGTTGCCAAGCCTGGGGATCCGGCTGGACAAGATCCCGTCGTTCATCATCACCCTGTCGCTGTATGCCGGGGCGTACCTGACCGAAGTGTTCCGCGGCGGTTTGTTGAGCATCCCCAAGGGCCAGCGTGAAGCCGGGCTGGCCATCGGTCTGGGCGAGTGGCAGGTGAAAGCCTACGTCACCGTGCCGGTGATGTTGCGCAACGTGCTGCCGGCGCTGTCGAACAACTTCATTTCGCTGTTCAAGGACACCTCGCTGGCCGCTGCGATCGCGGTGCCGGAGCTGACCTATTACGCGCGCAAGATCAACGTCGAGAGCTACCGGGTGATCGAAACCTGGCTGGTGACCACGGCGTTGTATGTCGCGGCCTGTTACCTCATTGCCATGCTGCTGCGTTACCTCGAGCAGCGTCTGGCAATCCGCCGATAGGAGGCTGCGATGTACGAATCCCCCAGTTGGTTGCATGAGTTGTGGATTGCCCGTGAAGCCTTGTGGCAAGGCTTTCTGACCAGCGTGCAGGTGTCGGCGCTGGCGATTCTGTTCGGCACCGTCATCGGCGTATTCGCCGGGCTGGTGCTGACCTACGGCAAGTTCTGGATGCGCGCGCCGTTCCGTTTTTATGTCGATCTGATTCGCGGCACCCCGGTGTTCGTGCTGGTGCTGGCGTGCTTTTACATGGCACCGGCGCTCGGTTGGCAGATCAGCGCGTTTCAGGCCGGTGCACTCGGGCTGACGCTGTTTTGCGGCTCCCACGTCGCCGAGATCGTGCGCGGTGCGTTGCAGGCATTGCCACGCGGGCAGATGGAAGCCGGCAAGGCCATCGGCCTGACGTTCTATCAGTCTCTCGGTTACGTGCTGTTGCCGCAGGCGCTGCGGCAGATCCTGCCGACCTGGGTCAATTCGTCCACGGAAATCGTCAAGGCGTCGACCTTGCTGTCGGTGATCGGCGTGGCCGAGCTGTTGCTCAGCACCCAGCAGATCATCGCCCGGACGTTCATGACCCTGGAGTTTTATCTTTTCGCCGGTTTTCTGTTCTTCGTCATCAACTACGGCATCGAATTACTCGGCCGGCATATTGAAAAGCGGGTGGCCCTGCCATGACTCAAGCTCAAGTTTCCAACCTCCAGAACGCTCAGCCGCTGCTGGACATCCGTGGCCTGCACAAGCAATACGGCGCGGTCGAAGTGCTCAAGGGTGTCGACCTGAACATGCAGCGCGGCAACGTGGTGACGCTGATCGGCTCCAGTGGCTCGGGCAAGACCACGCTGCTGCGTTGCGTGAACATGCTCGAGGAATTTCAGGGCGGGCAGATCCTGCTCGACGGCGAATCCATCGGCTATGACGAACTCAACGGCAAACGCGTGCGCCACCCGGAAAAAGTCATTGCCCGTCATCGGGCGATGACCGGCATGGCGTTTCAGCAATTCAACCTGTTCCCGCACCTGACCGCGTTGCAGAACGTCACGCTCGGCCTGCTCAAAGTCAAAAAGATGCACAAGGACGAAGCCGTGGCCCTGGCCGAAAAATGGCTGGAGCGGGTCGGTCTGCTGGAACGGCGCAATCACTTTCCCGGCCAGTTGTCCGGCGGTCAGCAGCAGCGCGTGGCGATTGCCCGGGCGATTGCGATGAACCCGAGCCTGATGCTGTTCGACGAAGTCACCTCGGCCCTCGATCCGGAACTGGTCGGCGAAGTGCTGAACGTGATCAAAGGCCTGGCCGAGGACGGCATGACCATGTTGCTGGTGACCCACGAAATGCGTTTTGCCTTCGAGGTATCGGACAAGATCGTTTTCATGAATCAGGGGCGCATCGAAGAGCAGGGGCCTCCCAAGGAACTGTTCGAGCGTCCTCAATCGCCGCGGCTGGCGGAATTTCTCAAAAGCACGCGGTTCTGACTTTTCACTTTTTCAATCAGGAGAAACACCCATGAGCATTACTCGTTACGGCACCGGCAGCACCGCCGCTGGCGGCCAGCCGCGTCCATTCGCCCGCGCCGTTGAAGCCGATGGCTGGCTGCATGTTTCCGGGCAGGTGCCGGCGGTGGATGGCGAGATCATTGTGGGCGGCATCGTCGAGCAGACGCACCAGACCATGAAAAACCTGATCGCGATTCTCGAAGAAGCCGGTTATGGCCTGGAAGACGTGGTACGTGCCGGCGTGTGGCTGGACGATCCGCGGGATTTCAGCAGTTTCAACAAGGTCTTTGGCGAATACTTCAAGCCCGAACACGCACCGGCCCGGGCCTGTGTGCAGGCAAGCATGATGGTCGACTGCAAGGTCGAGATCGACTGCATTGCGTACAAGAAGAAGGCTTGAGTGATGTGGCGTCGCTGAGGCCGTAGCCCCCTCACCCTAGCCCTCTCCCCCAGGAGAGGGGACTGATCTCTATCGATGCAGATTGTTGTGCCAGACGATGGCATTTGCATCGATACGGTCAGGCTCCCTCTCCCTCCGGGCGGTCCGACGTTTCGGGAGGGGGGGGGAGGGCTGCGATCCAACTGACACAACGCCAAGGGCCAGTTACCATCCCCGGCATCTTTTATGGGAACCACTGAAATGACCGAAGACACCATCAAGCGCCGGGCACGCGGTCTGGACCGGGCGTTCGATATCCTCGATTTCCTCAAGGAAATCGGCCAGCCACTGCGCCCCAACGACATCGCCAACGGCATCGGCAGCCCGAAATCCACGGTCTACGAACTGGTGGCGTCATTGCTCGAGCGGCGGATCCTGGAGCCGGTGGGCAAGGATGGTCACGTCTATCTCGGTCGTCAGCTGTACTTCCTCGGGCAGGCGCATTTGCGACATTTCGACCTCAGTCGCGAGGCCGATCACGCGTTGCAGGAGATCGTCAGCCAGACCCGGGAAACCGCGCAGATGTGCCTGCTTAACGGGCGCAAATACACGGTGGCGCTGATGAAGGAGGGCGAGCGGCATTTCCGCATTTCTTCCGATATCGGCGAAAACGCGCCGATCCCGTGGACCGCCTCGGGACGCCTGCTGCTGGCGCACTTGAGTGACCAGCAGATCAGCGATTTGATCGACCCCGAGGACTTCATCCTGCCGGATGGCGAACGCCTGCCGATGGAGACGTTTCTGGCGGAAATCCGTCAGGCTGGCATCGACGGTTTCTTCTCCTTCGACAGTGTCGCCGACACCTTCACCCATTGCTTCGCCGCCCCGGTCAAAGACCCTCAAGGCGTGGCCATCTGCACCCTGTGCATCGTCGCCCCGCGCGCCGATGCCAAGACCCATTACAACGACTATCGCCGGGTCTTGATCGAGAGCGCCAACAGCCTCGCCCGGCGAATCAACGAATAACCGCGCCTGCCTGCGGGCGCGACTGTGAGGAGTTCGACCATGACGACTGCCAACAACACTGCTGCCGTGGAAAAGGGCGATGCCGCCGTCGGCGCGCAACTGGTGCGTGACATCAGCCTGCCGGCGCTGGTCCTGCACCGTGAAGCGCTGGAACACAACATCCGCTGGATGCAGAAATTCGTCAGCGACAGCGGCGCCGAACTCGCGCCCCATGGCAAGACCAGCATGACCCCGGCGCTGTTTCGTCGTCAGCTCGACGCCGGCGCGTGGGGCATCACCCTGGCCAGCGCCACCCAGACCCGCGCCGCTTACTCCCACGGCGTGCGCCGGGTGTTGATGGCCAACCAATTGGTCGGCACGCCGAACATGGCGTTGATTGCCGACCTGCTGGCGGCGGATTCGGGCTTCGATTTCTATTGCATGGTCGATCACCCGGACAACGTTGCCGATCTGGGCGCTTACTTCGCGTCGCGTGGCTTGCGGTTGAACGTGATGATCGAGTACGGGGTGGTCGGTGGCCGTTGCGGTTGCCGCAGCGAGCAGGAAGTCATCGAACTGGCCAAGGCCATCGGCGCGCAGCCGGCACTGGCCTTGACCGGCATCGAAGGTTACGAAGGCGTGATCCATGGCGATCACGCCGTCACCGGCATCCGTGAATTCGCCGCCTCGCTGGTGCGTCTGGCGGTGCAGTTGCAGGACAGCGGCGCGTTCGCCATCGCCAAGCCGATCATCACCGCGTCGGGTTCGGCCTGGTACGACCTGATTGCCGAATCGTTCGAAGCGCAGAACGCTGGCGGGCGTTTCCTCAGCGTGTTGCGTCCCGGCAGTTACGTGGCGCACGACCATGGCATTTATAAAGAGGCGCAGTGCTGCGTGCTCGATCGTCGCAGTGACCTGCACGAAGGGCTGCGTGCGGCGCTGGAAGTCTGGGCCCACGTGCAGTCGATGCCGGAGCCTGGCTTTGCCGTGATTGCCCTGGGCAAGCGTGACGTGGCGTTCGATGCCGGGATGCCGGTGCCGTTGCTGCGTTACAAGGCCGGTGTGCTGCCGGCGGTGGGCGACGATGTCGGTGCCTGCAAGGTGACGGCGGTGATGGACCAGCACGCGTTCATGACCGTGGCGCCGGGCGTGGAATTGCGCGTCGGCGACATCATTTCCTTTGGCACTTCCCACCCGTGCCTGACCTTCGACAAGTGGCGCGTAGGGCTGCTGGTGGACGAGCAGTTGTCGGTGATCGAAACCATGGAAACCTGCTTCTGATGAACATGCTCAGTGCATTGGGTCCGAACACCCCGCGCATCGCCCTGATCGGCGAATGCATGATCGAACTCCAGCAACGTGCCGATGGCAGTCTGCAACAGAGCTTTGGCGGTGACACGCTGAACACGGCGGTCTATCTGTCCCGCGCCATGGGCGACAAGGCGCAGGTCGATTACGTCACGGCGTTGGGTGATGACAGCTTCAGTGATGCGATGTGCCGCAGTTGGGCGGATGAAAACATTGGCCTGGATCTGGTTCAGCGCTTGCCTGGTCGTTTACCGGGCCTGTATTGCATCCAGACCGACGCTGCCGGGGAGCGCCGCTTCCTTTACTGGCGCAACGAAGCCGCCGTTCGCGACTGCTTCACTACGCCAGCGGCCGCACCGATTCTGGCGGAGCTGCCGGATTATGACGTGTTGTATTTCAGCGGTATCACGCTGGCGGTACTCGGCACACAGGGCCGTGAAAAAATGATTCAAACCTTGATCGAAGCCCGTCAGCGTGATGCGCGAATCGTCTTCGACAACAACTATCGGCCGCGACTGTGGGCTTCAGTGGAGGCGGCGCGGGCGGCGTATCGCAGCGTGTTGCCCCATGTCGATCTGGCGTTGCTGACGGTGGACGACGAGCAGGCGCTGTTCCATTTCGAGGACTGTGACGCGGTGTTTGAAGCATACGCGCAGATCGGCACGCCGGAAGTGGTGCTCAAACGCGGCGCCGAAGCCTGTCTGATCCGTTGCGACGGGGAGGCGTTCGAAATCCCGGCGCAGAAGGTCGAGAAGGTGGTGGACACCACGGCGGCGGGGGATTCGTTCAGTGCGGCGTATCTGGCGAGTCGTTTGCTTGGGGGCAGCCCGGCGGAAGCGGCGCAGGCCGGCCATCTGCTAGCGAGCCAGGTTATTCAAGTACCCGGAGCTCTGATTCCGAAGTAATCGGTGACCGATTGCCGGGCAATCGGATCGTGAGCAGGCTCGCTCCCACAGTGATTGTGTGTCGTTCACGATTTTTTTGTGGGAGCGGGCCTGCTCGCGATTGGCCCTGAAGCCAAACACTTAATCGCGGTAAAACACCTGCACCAGGTGATAACCGAACTTGCTCTTGATCGGCCCGTGCACCGTGCGCAGCGGCTTTTTGAAGATCACCGCATCGATCGCGCCGACCATCTGTCCCGGCCGCACTTCACCCAGATCGCCGCCGCGCTTGCCGGACGGACAGGTCGAAAACTTCTTCGCCAGCACATCGAACGCTTCACCATTGGCGATGCGTTGTTTGAGTTTTTCAGCCTCTTCGGCGGTCTTCACCAGAATATGGCGGGCTTGGGCTTTCATCGTGCAATACCTGTAGCGGGGTGACGGCGGGGCGCGGATTATGCCTCAAGTCACGGGGTTTGGCTGGTCATCGTGCGGATCTTGCCGGCCAGCTGTTCGATGGAAAACGGTTTGGCGACCATGTCCATACCGTCTTCGAGGAAGCCCTGGCGTTCGGCGGCTTTCTGCGCGTAACCGGTCATGAACAACACTTTGAGCCCCGGACGATGCTGGCGGGCGATCTCAGCCAGTTGCCGGCCGTTCATGCCTGGCAGGCCGACGTCGGTCACCAGCAGGTCAACCCGCATGTCCGACTCCAGCAGCGGCAGGGCACTCCTGGCGTCTTCGGCCTCATGGGCGCGATAACCCAGCTCCTTGAGCAGGTCCATCACCAGCATGCGCACCGCCGGATCGTCCTCGACCACCACCACGGTTTCGCCGGTCGCGGGGGTGGGTGTCTCGCTGACCGTTTCCGCCAATGGCTGCTCAGGTTCCGGCGCGTGGAGGCGCGGCAAGTACAGCCGCACGCAGGTGCCCTGGCCAGGCAGGCTGTCGAGGCTGACGTGTCCACCCGATTGCTGGGCAAAGCCATAAATCATCGATAACCCGAGCCCGGTGCCTTGCCCGATGGGTTTGGTCGTAAAGAACGGATCGAACGCCTTGGAGCGCACCGAAGGCGTCATGCCGGTGCCGTTGTCGCTCACCGCGAGCATCAAGTAGTCACCGGCCTTGACCGGTTCGAGGGTGGTGATGTCGTTGCCGTCGAGGTAGACGTTGGCGGTTTCGATCAACAGCTCGCCGCCGTCGGGCATAGCGTCGCGGGCGTTGATCACCAGGTTGAGCAGGGCGTTTTCCAGTTGGCTGACATCCGTACTGACGGACCAGACATTGTCGGCGAGGCGCAACTTGAGCTCGATCGGATCACCCTTGGTGCGGCGGATCAGGTCTTCCAGCGAACGGATCAGTTCGTTGACGTCGAGGGTCTTGCGATCCAGCGACTGGCGCCGGGAGAACGCCAGCAGACGGTGGGTCAGTGCCGCCGCGCGGTTGGCCGAGGACACCGCCGCGTCGGTGAAACGGCCGATCTCATCGGCGCGGCCATTGGCGATGTAGCGCTGCATCAGGTCGAGGCTGCCGATGATTCCGGTCAGCATGTTGTTGAAGTCGTGGGCGATGCCGCCGGTGAGCTGGCCGACCGCTTCCATTTTCTGCGCATGGCGCAGAGCGTCTTCGGCGCGTTCGCGTTCGAACATCTCGTTCTGCAAACGCTGGTTGGCCTGGGCCAGTTGTTCGGTGCGCGCACTCACGCGTTCCTCAAGGGTTTCATTGAGGTTGCGCAGGGCTTCTTCGGTCTTTTTACGTTCGGTCTCGTCGATCACGAAGATGTAGAAACCGTTCACCGCACCGTCCGCGCCGTGGCGCGGCAGGTAGTTCATCAAGGCATGCCGCTGGCTGCCGTCGCGGTGCGGCGTGTACAGGCTGAACGAGCAAGGGCGGCCGGCGAGGGCTTCGGCGATGTACGGCGCCCGCAGGAAATAGGCCTCTTCGCCGATCACCTCACGGATCGTGCGACCGTACAGCTCTTGAGGCGTGAGCCCGTACCAGTCGAGGTACGCGGCGTTGTTCAGGCGAAAGCGTTCTTCGTGGTCGACATAGCTGATCAGGATCGGCATGGCGTTGATGATCAGTTGCAGCTCGGTCTGGCTTTGGCGCAATGCCTGTTCGGTGTGCTTGCGCTCGGTCAGATCCAGCGCGGCGCCGAGAAAACGCATCGGCCGGCCATGATGATCCTTGTAGCAGCGCCCGCGGGCGAACACCCAGCGCAGCTCGCCATTGGCTTGCAGTAACCGGTATTCCTCGGCGTATTCGGTGCCGTGGGTGATGCAGTGCTTGATGCTGCGGGCAATCATCGCGCGGTCTTCGGGGTGCACGCCTTGCAGGTATTCGCTGATCGGCAACTGACCGGCCAGCGCCGGATCGACACCGTGCAACTGGGCGAAATGCGCGTCGGCGATGAAGCGGTCTTCGCCGATGTCCCAATCCCAGGTGCCGACCGCATCGGTGGCTGCCAGCGCCAGTTGCAGGCGCTCTTCGCTTTCGCGCTGGGCCTTGAGACTGTCTTCCGAGCGTTGCTGCAGTTCCAGGGCGATGCGCCGGCGTTCGTTGGTTTCAATGGCGGTGACCAGAATGCCAGCCACTTGCGCGCTTTCATCGCGGATCGGGCTGTAGGTCAAATCCAGCCAGAAGTCGGAATCCTTGCCGTCCCGTTGCAAGGTGAAGCGCCGTTCGCTGTAGGTTCGCACCTGGCCTTGTAGGACTGCGCTGTAAATCGGGTCGGTAAAGTCTCGAAGTTCCGGCCATATCTGGTGTGCCGGCTGTCCGAAAGCGTGCGGATGCTTGCTGCCGGCCAGCAGCGCAAAGCCGTTGTTGTAGATCTGGGTCAACTGCGGACCCCACAACAGCAGCATCGGCATCGGCGAGTGAATCACGATGTCCACCGCGGTGCGCAAGCTCTGTGGCCAGGTGCCGGCCGCGCCCAGCGGGCTGCGGCTCCAGTTGGTGCGGGCAATCAATGCCTGGGCGTCGTTGGTGTTCGGTACAGCGTTCATCACATCAATCCTGAGCATCGGTCGGTGAGGCGGCGTCTACTATCCTAGTGCGGTAGACGCTGTAAGGCCCGTTGCGTCACGACGACGGGCCTTGCGATTCATTGAAAGCTTCACAGGTGTTTCTTGCCATGGAAATCGACGCACTGCTCAAACTGCTGGCGAGCCGTCACGGTTCGGATCTGTTTCTTTCCACCGGTGCACCACCCAGTGCGCGGTTCGACGGGGTACTGACGCCCTTGAGCGACCAGCCCTTCAAACCCGGCGAGGTGAGCAGTGTCGCCGCCTCCCTGATGGACGCCGAGCAGCGCCGTGAGTTCGACCGGGATCTGGAAATGAACCTGGCGATTTCTCGAACGGGTATCGGCCGCTTTCGGGTCAATATTTTCAAACAACGCAACGACGTGTCGATTGTTATCCGTAACGTCAAACTCGACATTCCGCGATTCGAAGACCTCAAATTACCGCCAGTGCTGCTCGAAACGGTGATGCTCAAGCAGGGGTTGATTCTGTTCGTGGGCGCTACCGACTCCGGCAAGTCTACCTCCCTGGCGGCGCTGATCGATCATCGCAATCGCCACAGCAGCGGGCACATCATCACCATTGAGGATCCGGTGGAGTATATCCATCGACACAAGAAGTCGATCATCAATCAGCGCGAAGTCGGGGTCGATACACGTAGCTTTCATGCGGCGCTCAAGAACACGTTGCGCCAGGCTCCGGACGTGGTGCTGATCGGCGAGATCCGCGACCGCGAGACCATGGAGCATGCATTGGCGTTCGCCGAAACCGGGCATCTGGTTCTCTCCACATTGCATGCTGTCAACGCCAGTCAGGCGCTGGATCGAGCCGTCAATTTATTTCCCGAGGAGCGGCGTCCTCAACTGATGCACGCCTTGGGCAACAACCTCAAGGCTCTCGTGTCCCAGCGTCTGGTACGAACCGTCGATGGGCAGCGGCGCGCGGCCGTGGAAGTGATGCTGGGATCGCCGACGATTGCCGACCTGATCAAGAACAACCAGTTGGACGATCTGAAAGTCATCATGGAAAAGTCCGGAGAACTTGGTATGCGCACCTTTGACAGCGCCCTGCATCAACTAGTGATTGAAGGTGCAATCAGTGAAAACGAAGCGTTGAAAAATGCTGACTCGGTCAATAACTTGCGTCTTTTACTGAAGTTGAATGAGCAGAATGTACGTGCCGACAAAACGTCTTCGGAAAGTTGGGGGCTGCTTGATGAATAGCCGGTAACTGTAAAAAATGTTTTCCTTAAGGTCTGGCAATTTTGAAGAATAAAGAGCGTTGTGCTGGTTTTGTTATTGTGTTTTTGAGGTTTGCATACTTTTGAATGGTTCTGAAAAATTAACTGACATCGTAAAGATCGATTTTAAACAGCATTTGCCTGAGTCTGTTTAAAGGTTATTTGCCTGTTTTTTTGTCAGATATTTTTTAAGGATTGTTTATGAGAATTCAATGGAATGCTTCTGCTGTCTCGATAACAGGAGCGGATGTAAAACGTTTGGCAGCTGATTGTGAGGAGAAACTATTAGTTATAGAGCGACTGAATAAGGATGTCGGCAAGTATGGCGAGACCGATGATGTTCAGCTGGATCTGTCAGGCAGTTTTTTTAACATGGTCAAGGGCTCGTCAATTTACAATCTGCATGCACCGCTGGCTGGCCGCATCGAGGAACTGCAGGAGCGTGCATTCATACAGGACGTTATCAATGCACTTGCTATCGAAACCTATAGCCACGCCGCCTTGACGGAAGAGGGTGAACTGCTGATTTTTTCCAAAGGTAAGCTGCTGCCCCCGTTGCCGCTGTACGCCACCCTCGACCAAGACCGCAATGACTTGGACTTGTTGGCGCGGTGCGCGGCGCAGACAGGTGGAGTGATCTGGGACACCAATGAAGGGTCGCTGGAACAATGGCTGAAATTCTATGAGTTCGATATTCCTGCCACTGTGGGCGATTGCAAAAAGCTTATCGAGCATCTAAGCCTTGAAGAATTTGATCCTTGGTTTGGGAATTATTGGGGGCAGATCAGTGGCGAAGATGAGTTGTCCGCCGTTCTGACAGATGCAGAAAAAAGTCGCATCAAGGCTTTTACAGCTACTTTATTAACCCATGATGTCCGATTGCTGGACAAGGTATACAAGGGCGCCGCAAGCGCGTTGGCAGGAGCCAATGGTGATAATGGATGGTTGATAGAGCAAATGTTGTTTCACGAGGACACTCAACTTCTGGCGAAAAAATATATCCAGGCACTGGATTGGTATGGCGCCGATGACACAGGCTCCATGGGGTCGGAAGAACTGGGTCAATTGATGTTGAGCGCCATCATTATCGATCTGGATTCAACTGAGGGCTCTGCCAACAGAAACGTTATTTGTGGGTTTGATCTTTACCAGCCCGCTAACTGCGATCTGCATCCTTATGCAGTCTTCAAAGCCTTCGAAAATCATTTGATTACTACAAGAAAAGTGTCCCGGGAAGCCGCCGCTTTGGCCGCCCATATCATGCTCAGTGATCAGGCACCGGAATTTCTGGTGCAAGGCATCAGCGAAGATATGCTGGTCGGCTCTGTCGGCTGGATCAGCTTTTGCAGTGCGGTGGCGACCCTCGAGCTGAAAACCAAAGGGCTGGCCCGTGTAATGGATGCCAGCAAAATCCAAGTGTTTGGCAATATGGAACCGCCGAGCAAAGCCTTGCGTGATCTACGAGCCATTGCGGTCATTGACCCGGTGCTCGATTGGGGGCTTATCAACGGCATCATCACTCATGACGCCTTGGCTGCGGACCCTCAGAGCGCATCGAATGTGGTGTTTGGCCATTATGAAACGCACATGAAACTGTTAGCCCGGACAGCCGAGGTGCTGGCCAGACCATTGCCTGACAAAATGACCTGCGCATTGCAAGAGTTGAAAAGAGCCCTTCCGGGATGCGATTTCCTGGAGAAGGACGTTCTTTTTGAACAGCGAGTGCGTGATGCGGGCGAGGTGCCTGCACCATCGTTCGCGTTGGACATACGGCCTGTACTGGATAAAGTGACCAAACCCGATCCGAAAGCCAGATCAATGGTTGAAATCCATGCTTCGGGAGAACTTACGAGCCGGCAGTGGGACCTGATGAATCAACCCAGCATCTTCAGACAGTTCGGCGCGCCGATATACGCGTTGGCGCCGATCAAGCCCTTTGTCATCAAGGAGGTTTCGCGGTGGTATGACAACCTGAAAGGTGCAATGACCACCACGTTGAAGCTGGCCATTTCCAGAATGCCTTCGGCGGATCGTCGGGTATTTCTGAACGGTGATGTCAGTTTCTTCACCCTGCGACCCTCCGTCGGTATTTATCACACGCCGCCGGTGTCCACACAGAATGGCTTGACGGGCGCCGCGTCAGTTTCCAGGACGGTGCTGTCGGAGACTCAGCAGGCTCGAGATGAAGCGACCGGCCGTTACGGCGTTGTCATGTGTGCCTTGAAGGGCGGCAATGAAGTGCTCTGCTATGAAGTACTCACCTTGCAGGGTGTGTGTCGCAAAAATGAACGACTGGCTGAACTGGTCCGCCTTTGCGGTGCCATGAACAAGGCTTCGCGTCTGGACTATGACGGGAATCTGAAAGCGTACGTGCCGGCAGCAGCGGTATTGACGCTGCCGACGGACCTGGGGTGTTTCACCGAAGGGCGCAGAAGCGCCAGTGCCAACGACAGTCGCGGTGTCATCGACAAACTGGGAACACTGCGCAAAATAAATCGTTCGGCCGAATACAACGGTACTGCCTATCAAAGTTTTGACGACGTTCAATTAACGGCGCTGGCAGCCTTTATCGTCGATCATCATCCGCCAGCGACCTACAAGGATGTCGAATCCGTCGCATTGCTGCCGACGCCGCTGGAAGAAGAAAGGCAACGTCTGGAGAAACTCGGGGAGTACGTTCTGAATCTGGTAGTGCCTTTCAGAAGCTGTATCGCCGATCTGACCTCCGGTGACAAGGACCGTATCGCCAGCGGTGTGTTTGGTTGCGTCATGGATGCTATCGGACTGCTCGGAACCGCTGTTGGCGTCGCCAGCAAAGTGATGAGCGTGATCGCGCGTTCGGTGTCGACTACGGCTAAGGTTGCCAGTCTGGCCAGGTTCGCCTTGAGCACGACGATTTCGGTCTTCAATCCACTCGATGGCTTTGGCGCGATGGCCAGAACCGGCGGCAAACTACTGGGACGAGGTGGTGCGCGGCTTGTTCGAAATGGTGTGAAAACCCTCACGTCCGCCAGGTTCCAGTTGCGTCGAATTGTGGGCCATGCAGCGTCTGTCGATCTGTGGCAGGCGAGTGATTACGCAAGACTGTGCCAGGGCAGCTGGCGGCCATCGGCTACGTCGGCTCAAGTACTGAATGTCCGGGCGCTCAAGCAAGGTACTCACTGGTTCGCAATCAACCGATCAGGGCGGGCCTGGGGGCCGAAGCTGAGTCATTTCACTTTTGCCCATGCGTTGCGACCCCATCAGTCCTTCCGAAGATTGCCGGATGCCTATACCGGCCATATCATCGGCAGAGCCTTGCCCAGGGCCTCCAGCAAGGTCGATGGAGCCTTGAGGGCTCTGATCAATAATGTCGATCAGCTCAAGACCGACCTGGTAGCCGGTTTGCTGTTCGGCACCAGTGCCAGGGGGCGAGACAACATGCTGACGTATCTCAAGTTAATCAAGACCGATTTTGACGGCTTTTCAGTCGGCAACTGCTTTCTGCAAGCGGTTCAGGAGGATGGCCGAACGATGCTTGTCGACTCCGCGCTTTACCTCGCGTGGAAGCGGGCGGGCATGCCTGCCTCCGAGACTCATCGGTTTATGAAGGTGTACGGAGAAAATCTGCAGGATCATTTCCACAATGCACATATGAGTCCCAACGTCATTGCCGATGACCTGATTCATGAAGTCATTAAAATCGATCCGAAATTCCGACAGCTTGCAATTGCCCCCATGAAGCCGGCAATCGAGGCCGAGCATTATAAGTTGGACGTCGCACCGTTGATTAATCTGGCGCGGGGTCACGCGCGCGTCCCGACGAGTATCCAGGCCGATGCCGGTGTGGATGCGAGCCGGGGCAGTTTCAAAGCATCGAGCGGCGAAGGCGCGTCGGGAAAATACGACAAGAGTCGCGCCCTGGAGAATGCCGATACCTACGCCGTGATGACCCTGTTGTTGGATCAGGCGTCGGGTGAGTACAACTGGCGATTCCGTCGCAACCTTGAAACCCTGCAGAGCGCCGTGACGGCCAGCAACGGCGAGCAGATTGAAGGAGAAGTCCTGCTGGCGTTCGACCTTTGATCGCTGGGGCATCCACTCAGAGGATGCCCCATTTCACTGACCAGTCAGTTCTGGTCGATCCCGAAACTGCTCCAATGCTTCGGGGTTGGCCAAGGCATCCGTGTTTTTCACGGGCTCACCGTGCACGACATTGCGAACCGCCAGTTCAACCACTTTGCCGCTGATCGTGCGTGGAATGTCGGTGACTGCAACGATCTTTGCCGGCACATGCCGCGGCGTGGTGTTGGCGCGGATCACCTGGCGGATCTGCTGTTGCAGTGCCTCATCCAGCGTTACGCCTTCCTTGAGACGCACGAACAGCACCACGCGCACGTCGTCCTGCCACTGCTGGCCGATGGCGACGCTGTCCAGCACTTGCGGGACTTTCTCCACCTGGCGGTAGATTTCCGCCGTGCCGATACGCACGCCACCGGGGTTGAGCACGGCATCGGAGCGGCCGTGAATCAGCATCCCGCCGTGGGGAAGTTGTTCGGCGTAGTCACCCTGGGCCCAGACCCCGGGGAACTGGCTGAAATAGGATTTGCGCAGCTTTTCGCCGTCGGGATCGTTCCAGAGTCCGATCGGCATCGCCGGAAACGGTCGGGTACACACCAGCTCACCTTTTTCGCCAACCACCGGTTGCCCGGCGTCGTTCCACACTTCCACCGCCATGGCCAGACTCTTGCCCATGATCTCGCCCCGGCGAACCGGCGACATCGGGTTGCCGTTGACGAAGCAGGACACGATGTCCGTGCCACCGGACATCGATGACAGGCACACATCTGGTTTGAAGTCGCGATAGACGAAGTCATAACTTTGCGGCGACAGCGCGGAGCCGGTGCAAAGCAGGGTTTTCAGGTGGGTCAAGTCGTAGCTTTCGCGCGGTTTGATGCCGCTGCTTTCCAGGGTCGCGAGGAATTTCGGGCTGGTGCCGAACACGCTGACCTGTTCGTCGTCCAGCAGCTCCAGCAACCGCTCGTTGTCCGGGTAAAACGGTGAGCCGTCATACAGCACCACCGCGCTGCCCACCGCCAGCGCCGAGACCAGCCAGTTCCACATCATCCAGCCGCAAGTGGTGTAGTAGAACAAGCGGTCGCCGGGGCCGAGGTCGACATGCAGCCCGTGTTCCTTGACGTGTTGCAGCAGCACGCCGCCGGTGCTGTGCACGATGCACTTCGGCACGCCAGTGGTGCCGCTGGAATACAGCACGTACAGCGGATGGTCGAACGGCACCGGGACGAAGTGCGGCTCATCGTCGGGTTCATAGAAGTCGTCCCACAGCGTGACATTGGCGGGGGTGCGGTAATCCGTGGCCTGGGCATGAGTTCGTGCGTAGGGCACGATGATCAGCTGTTGCAGGGAGGGCAGCTGTTCGAGGATTTCGTTGATCTTGACGGTCTGATCAATCTCTTTGCCGGCATAGCGGTAACCGGCGCAGGTGATCAGCACTTTGGGCTCGATCTGGCCGAAACGGTCGATCACGCCGTGGGTGCCAAAGTCCGGTGACGAGCAAGACCAGATCGCCCCCAGGCTGGTGGTCGCGAGCATCGCCACCAGGGTTTGCCAGGTGTTGGGCATGCAGGCTGCAACCCGGTCGCCGAGCACAACACCGGCCGCTTGCAGGCTGGCCTGGAACCCGGCGACTTGCTGGGCCAGTTCGGCCCAGCTCAGCAGTTCACGCTGGCCGTTTTCCCCGATAGCGATCACGGCGATGGCATCGTCGCGGCGACTCAGCAAGTGTTCGGCGAAATTCAGGGTGGCGCCGGGAAACCATTCGGCGCCCGGCATTTTCAGGCCTCCACGCAGCACGGCGTCCGGCTGGGTGTGAAAACTGATGCCGAAGAAGTCCACGATCGCCTGCCAGAACGCTTCGCGCTGGTCGATGGACCATTGATGCAGGGCCGGGTAATCGTCGAGCTTCAGGTGGTGGCGCTGATTGATGAAGCGCCGAAAGCCGTCCATGCGGGACCGGGCAATGCGTTTGGCATCGGGCTGCCAGAGAATGTCGGACATGGTTTGCCTCTTATTGTTGGTCAGAAAGCTCCCACTGCAATGTGGGAGCGATCAGTTGCAAGCTTACTGCGCCAGCCACCCGCCATCGATGTTCCACGCTGCGCCACGCACTTGGCTGCCGGCCTCGCTGCACAGAAACAGCACCAGCTCACCCAGATGTGCCGGGGTGACGAACTCCAGCGACGGCTGTTTCTCTGCCAGCAGGTCGTGTTGCGCCTGCTGCGGGTCGACACCTTTGGCCGCGCGATCGTCGATCTGCTTCTGCACCAACGGCGTCAGTACCCAGCCCGGGCAGATGGCGTTGCAGGTGACATTGCTGGCGGCGGTTTCCAGGCCGACCACCTTGGTCAGGCCGATCACGCCATGCTTGGCCGCCACATATGCGGCCTTGCCGGTGGACCCGACCAGACCGTGCACCGAAGCGATGTTGACGATCCGTCCCCAACCCTTGGCGCGCATGCCCGGCAGGCTCAGGCGAGTGCTGTGAAACACCGATGACAGGTTGATCGCAATGATCGAGTCCCAGCGCTCTACCGGAAATTCTTCAACTGCCGCGACGTGCTGGATACCGGCGTTGTTGACCAGAATGTCCACGCCGCCGAACTCGCGCTCGGCGTAGGCGACCATGTCGGCGATCTGCGCAGGGTCGCTGACGTCTGCCGGGTGATGGCCGACCTTGCCGCCGAACTGTTCGACTTCGGCGATCACCTTCGACGCGTCGCCAAAACCGTTGAGGATCAGGTTGGCGCCAGCCTTGGCCAGCGTCAGGGCGATGCCCAGTCCGATGCCGCTGGTGGAACCGGTAACCAGTGCGGTCTTGCCAGAAAGAGTCGTCATCAATACCTCACACAATGCCAGTGGCGTAGAAAGTGCCGATCACCACGAAAACCGCCAGGGTCTTGATCAGCGTAATACAGAAAATGTCCTTGTAGGCCTCACGGTGAGTCAGGCCAGTGACGGCGAGCAGGGTAATCACCGCGCCGTTGTGCGGCAGAGTGTCCATGCCGCCGCTGGCCATCGCGGCCACCCGATGCAGCACCTCCAGCGGAATGTTGGCGGCATGGGCGGCGCTGATGAATTGTTCGGACATCGCTGCCAGCGCGATGCTCATGCCGCCCGAAGCGGAACCGGTGATACCGGCCAGCAGGGTCACGGTGATCGCTTCGTTGACCAGCGGATTGGGAATGCTCTTGAGCCAGTCGGCCAGCACCAGAAAACCCGGCAACGAGGCGATGACGGCGCCGAAACCGTATTCCGACGCGGTGTTCATCGCCGCCAGCAACGCACCGCTGACTGCACTTTTGCTGCCTTCGGCGAGTTTGCTGCGAATCGCCTGAAAGCCGAACGCCAGCACCATCAGGATGCCGACCAACAGGGCTGCCTGCACCGCCCAGATCGCCGTGAGTTTGGCGATCTCGGTGGTGACCGGCGCGGTCATGCCAGGCAGCGCGAGGCTGTGGGTCTTGCCGTACCACTGCGGAATCCATTGGGTGAACAGCAGGTTCATGATCCCCACCGCCAGCAGCGGCGACAGGGCAATCCACGGGTTAGGTAGTTTCAGGTCTTCGGCGGTTTCCGGTTCGTTGCGCAGTTCGGTGCCGTAGCCCTCACCGGCGCGCTGAGCCTTGTTGCGCTGTCGCTGCAAGAACAGCATGCCGGCGCAGAACACGAAAATCGTGCCGATCACACCCAGCCACGGCGCCGCCCACGCGGTGGTGTTGAAGAAGGTGCTGGGAATGATGTTCTGGATCTGCGGCGTACCGGGCAGGGCGTCCATGGTGAAGGAAAACGCGCCGAGGGCGATGGTCGCCGGGATCAGGCGCTTGGGGATGTTGCTCTGGCGGAACATTTCCGCTGCGAACGGGTAGACCGCGAACACCACGACGAACAGCGAAACGCCGCCGTAGGTGAGCAGGGCGCAGACCAGCACGATCACCAGCATTGCCTGGCGTGTGCCGAGCAGACGAATCGCTGCAGCAACAATCGAGCGGGAAAACCCCGACAGTTCGATCAGCTTGCCGAACACCGCGCCGAGCAGGAACACGGGAAAGTAGAGTTTGATGAAACCGACCATCTTCTCCATGAACACACCGGTGAACGCAGGGGCGACGGCAGACGGGTCGGTGAGCAGGACGGCGCCGAGGGCGGCGATCGGGGCAAAAAGGATAACGCTGTAGCCACGGTAGGCCGCGAGCATCAGCAGCGCGAGGGCTGCCAAGGCGATGATCACACTCATGGTGTGCTCCTTCGATTGTTATTTTTGTGGGTGGAACGGGTGCGGGGAAGGCTTTAGCGAGATTTGTGCCAGATGATTAAGTTGTTGAAATAAAAGGAATTAGTTTGATTTTTGGTGGCGGTCTTTGGGGTTTTGTCTCGGTTTGGAGACTTCTATGACTGAGAGGACGCTTTCGCGGGCAAGCTCGCTCCCACAGTTGAACNGCATTCCCCTGTGGGAGCGGGCTTGCCCGCGAAGCTTTTGATTTTGTCTCTTTATTGGGATTTAAGTCTCTTTACTGAGACTCGGCGATCCCCAGCGCAATCATTTTCTTGTAAAGCGTCGAACGGCCCAGTCCCAACCGCTCAGCCGCCTCAATCACCTTGCCCCCGCATTGCGCGAGGGTGGATTGAATCAACTGCCGGTCAAACCGCTCGCGGGCCTGACTAAAGGTCTCGTTTATTGTTGGCTCTGACACAGGCGCCAGTGTTCGCTCAACCGGTGTAAACGTGCCAATCGCCGCCCGAATGTCATCCGCCGTCAGCATCAGGTCATCACTGAGCAGCGCCGCTCGCTCCAGCACGTTGCGCAATTCGCGGATATTCCCCGGCCAGGCGTGCTGACCCAGTAGCTCAAGCGCTTCACGGTTGAGTTCGTGCTGACTGCGCAGCTCTTCAAGAATCGCCTCACTGAGCGCCGGCAGATCATCCAGCCGCTCCCTCAGCGGCGGCACCTGAATCGGAAGCACGTTGAGCCGGTAATACAAATCCGCGCGGAATTCGCCGCGCTTGATCGCCGCTTCCAGATCCGTTGAGGTCGCGGCGATCACCCGAACATCGCTCTGAATCACGTCGTTGGAGCCTACAGGCTCGAATTCCTTTTCCTGCAACACCCTTAGCAATTTGCTTTGCAGCGGCAGCGGCATGTCGCCGATTTCGTCGAGAAACAGCGTCCCGCCCTGGGCAATCTGCAACTTGCCGGTGCGGCCCTTGCGGTCGGCGCCGGTGAAGGCGCCCGGTGCTGTGCCGAAGAACTCAGCTTCAAGCAACGCTTCGGGAATCGCCGCGCTGTTGATGCTGACGAAGGCCTTGTGCGCCCGTGGCGAAGCACCGTGGATGGCCTGTGCCAGCAACTCCTTGCCGCTGCCGGTTTCGCCCAGCAACAGAACCGGTGACTCAGCACTGGCGCTGCGACGGGCACGACGTTTGACTTCAAGGCTGGCAGCGCTGGTGCCGATGAAGTGGGCGAAGTTGTATTTGGTCTGCCGGGCGCGCAGCAGCGAGCGGGTCGAGGCCAGTTCTTCCTGCATGCTCAGGTAGCGCTTGAGCATCGGCGACAGCGTGCGCAGTTCGTCGAACAGGGCAAAACCGATGGCGCCGATCACCGCGCCGGCGTCGTCATGGATCGGCAGGCGCATCACTACCAGCGGTTCTTTCGGGGTGTCCTGCATGTCCAGCAGAATCGGCCGCCCGGTGCGTACCACCTCGCGCAGCAGGCTGCCGGGGATCACGCTTTCGCAGGGTTTACCGATGGCCCCGGCGGCGGAGTCGAGACCGAAGCGCCGGGCGTAGCGCTCGTTCATCCAGACGATGTTCGCATCGCGGTCGACAATCACCGTGCCTTCACTGGATTGCTCGATGATCTCGAACAACGAACGGATCGCCAGCGTGCGGACCCGTTGGTAATCCTTGAGGCTTTCGGTGGTGTTCATGGCGGCGTCCATTGGCGGAAGTCAGGTGGCGCGATTATGCCTATCCCGGATGCGCCGCCGCCAACAGCTCTTTGGTATAGGGATGCTGCGGTGAGTCGAACACGTCATGGCTGGCGCCGCTTTCGACCACTTTGCCGTCCTTGATCACGATCATGTCGTGGGCCAGCGCCCGCACCACAGCCAGGTCATGACTGATGAACAAATAGGTCAGGCCGTGTTTTTCCTGAAGCTGGCGGAGCAGGGCGACCACCTGTTTCTGCACGGTACGATCCAGTGCCGACGTCGGCTCGTCGAGCAGGATCAGCGCCGGTTTGAGCACCAGCGCCCGGGCGATGGCAATGCGCTGACGCTGGCCACCGGAGAACTCATGGGGGTAACGATGGCGGCTTTCGGGGTCGAGGCCCACTTCCTTGAGCACGCGGATCACCTGATCGTCGCACTCGTCGGCGGTGGACTGGCAATGCACCTCCAGCCCTTCGCTGATGATCTGCGCCACCGACATGCGCGGGCTGAGGCTGCCGAACGGATCCTGAAACACCACCTGCATCTGCCGGCGCCACGGTCGCATCTGCTTCTGGTCGAGACCGTCGAGTGCCGTGCCCTGGAAGCGAATGCTGCCCTTGGAGTCGAGCAGCCGCAGGATCGCCTGACCGAGGGTCGACTTGCCCGAACCGGACTCGCCGACGATGCCCAGCGTCTTGCCACGCTGGATGTTCAGGCTGATGCCGTCCACCGCGCGCAGGTATTGCTTGCGCTGGAACAACCCGCCGCCGACCGTGAAATCCACCTGCAGGTCATCGACTTCGAGCACGTTTTCGCGTTCGTCCCGCGGGAGCGCTTCGCCTTCCGGTTCGGAGTTGAGCAACACGCAGCTGTAAGGGTGTTTCGGTTCGGTGAACAGGGTTTCGCACGGCGCCTGCTCGACGATTTCCCCGGCCTTCATCACGCACACCCGTTGGGCGATGCTGCGCACCAGATTGAGGTCGTGGCTGATCAGCAGCAGCGACATGCCAAGGCGCCGTTGCAGGGACTTGAGCAGCAACAGGATCTTGCGCTGCACGGTCACATCGAGGGCGGTGGTTGGCTCGTCGGCGATCAGCAGTTCAGGTTCGCAGGCCAGGGCCATCGCGATCATCACCCGTTGGCGCTGGCCGCCGGACAGCTGATGCGGATAAGCCTTCAGCCTTTCTTTCGGTTTCTGGATGCCCACCAGTTCCAGCAGTTCGAGGATCCGTGCCTGAGCCTCTTTGCCGCCGAGGCCACGGTGCAGCAACAGGGTCTCGCCAATCTGCTTTTCAATCGTGTGCAACGGATTGAGCGAGGTCATCGGCTCCTGGAAAATCATGGCGATGCGGTTGCCCCGCAGGTCGCGCAGGGTCTTTGGGTCGGCGCCGACCAGTTCCTGCCCACGATAACGGATGCTGCCGGTAGTCCGGGCATCGCATTCAGGGAGCAATTGCAGGATCGAATGAGCCGTCACAGACTTGCCCGAGCCCGACTCGCCGACCAGTGCCAGGCACTCGCCGGGGCGGATGTCCAGGCACAGGTTGCGCACCACGGTCTGGCCATGGAAGGCGACGCTGAGATCACGGATTTCGATCAGGTTGTCAGTCATATCAAGGGTCCGTTCATGAGCGCGGGTCAAAGGCATCGCGCAACGCTTCGCCGATGAATACCAACAGGGAAAGAATCAGCGCCAGGGTGAAAAACGCGGTCAACCCGAGCCACGGCGCCTGCAGGTTCTGCTTGCCCTGACCGATCAACTCACCCAGAGACGCGCTGCCGGCAGGCATGCCGAAGCCGAGGAAGTCCAGCGCGGTCAGGGTCGAAATCGCCCCGGTCAGAATGAACGGCAGGTAGCTCAGGGTCGCGTTCATTGCGTTGGGCAGGATGTGCCGGACAATCACTTTGCGATCGCTCAAACCCAGGGCCCGGGCAGCCTTGACGTACTCGAGGTTGCGCCCGCGCAGAAACTCGGCGCGGACCACGTCCACCAGCGCCAGCCAGGAAAACAGCGCCATGATCCCCAGCAGCCACCAGAAGTTCGGCTCGACGAATCCCGAAAGGATGATCAGCAGGTAAAGCACCGGCAAGCCCGACCAGACCTCCAGCAAACGCTGGCCGAGCAGATCGACCCAGCCCCCGTAATAGCCCTGCAGGGCGCCGGCCGCGATGCCGATCAGGGCGCTGACAAACGTCAGCATCAGGGCGAACAGGATCGACACCCGCGCGCCGAAGATCACCCGGGCCAGGACGTCCCGCGCCTGATCGTCGGTACCCAGCCAGTTGACCGAAGTCGGCGGGCTCGGTGCCGGTTTGTTGAGGTCGTAGTTCGGGGTGTCGTCACTGAACGGAATCGGCGGAAACAGCAGCCAGCCACCGTCCTTGCGGATCAGCTTCTGCACGTAATCGCTGCGGTAATCGGCCTGGAACGGCAGTTGTCCGCCGAACTCCTGCTCGGTGTGGCGCTTGAATACCGGGAAATACCATTGCCCTTGATAACTGACGATCAGCGGCTTGTCGTTGGCGATCAGTTCGCCGCCGAGACTGAGCAGGAACAGCCCGATGAACAACCACAGCGACCACCAGCCCCGGCGATTTTTCTTGAAGCGTTCGAAACGGCGACGGCCCAGAGGCGAGAGCTTGAACATCAGGCATTCCTCGCGGCGAAGTCGATGCGCGGGTCGACCAGCGTGTAGCACAGGTCGCCGATCAGTTTTATCAGCAGGCCGAACAGGGTGAAGATGAACAGCGAGCCGAACACCACCGGATAATCACGGGACACCGCCGCTTCGTAACTCATGCGCCCCAAGCCGTCGAGGGAGAAGATCACTTCGATCAGCAACGAACCGGCGAAGAACACGCTGATGAACGCCTGGGGAATACCCGACACCACCAGCAGCATCGCGTTGCGGAAGACATGCCCATAGAGCACCCGGTTTTCGCTCAGGCCTTTGGCGCGCGCGGTGACCACGTATTGCCGGGTGATTTCATTGAGGAACGAGTTCTTGGTGAGAATGGTCAGGGTGGCGAAACCGCCGATCACCAGCGCCGTGACCGGCAACACCAGGTGCCAGAAGTAGTCGGTGATTTTGCCCAGCGTCGACAGGGATTCGAAGTTGTCGGACACCAGCCCGCGCACCGGAAACCAGTTCAGCGAGGTGCCGCCGGCGAACACCACGATCAGGAACATCGCGAACAGGAATGCCGGCATGGCGTAGCCGATGATGATCGCCGTGCTGCTCCAGATATCGAAATGGCTGCCGTGGTGCACGGCTTTGCGGATGCCCAGCGGGATCGACACCAGATAGGTGATCAGCGTCGCCCACAGGCCGAGGGAAATGGTCACCGGCATTTTCTGCAGGATCAGGTCGGTGACCGTGGCGCCGCGGAAGAAGCTTTTGCCGAAATCCAGCTGCGCGTAGTTCTTGAGCATCAGCCACAGGCGTTCATGGGCCGGTTTGTCGAAGCCGTACTGTTTTTCGATGTCCTTGATCAGTTGCGGATCGAGGCCGCGGCTGGCGCGGGACGTGCCGCTCATGGTCTCGCTCGCCCCGCCGCCAACGCTGGCGCCGCCAATGCCTTGCAAGTGGGCGATGGCTTGTTCAACCGGACCACCTGGCGCGGCCTGGATGATCACGAAGTTGACCAGCAGAATAATCACCAGCGTCGGGATGATCAGCAGCAGGCGCCGCAGTATGTAAGCCCACATCAGTGCGGCCCTCCGGGTCTGCCACGGCTGATTTTCTCGGCCGTCATCTGCTGGTTGGTCAGCGGCGTGCTGCTGATTTCCCACCAGCTCTCGATCGCTTCGTCATTGCTCGCCTGCACGGTGGGAATGCCGAAACGGTTCCACCACACGGTGGACGTGCCCGGCGGGTAGTAGTTGGGAATCCAGTAGTAGTTCCATTGCAGAACCCGATCCAGTGCATGGGCGTAACGCAGCATATCGGCCTGGGTCGAAGCGCGGATCAGGCCGTTGATCAAGGTGTCGACCGCCGGGTTCTTCAGCACCATGTAATTGTTGGCACCGGGGTCGTTGGCCGATGCCGAACCGAAGTAGTTCAACAGTTCGCCGCCGGGGGAGGTGGTGACCGGGTAACCAGTGACAATCATGTCGTAGTCGCGGCTCATCAGGCGGTTGACGTACTGCGAGGAGTCGATGCGACGGATGTCGAGGTTGATGCCGATCTGTTTCAGAGTGCGTTTGTAGGGCAGCAGCAGACGGTCCATGCCGTTCTGGCTGACCAGGAACGTAAAACTCAACGGCTCGCCCCGGTCGTTGACCAACTGGTCGCCATCGGGTTTCCAGCCAGCCTGTTCCAGCAGCTCCAGCGCTTGCAGTTGTTTGTCGCGGATAATGCCGCTGCCATCGGTCTTCGGCGCTTCGAAGACCTGGGTGAACACCTCTTCGGGAATCTGTCCGCGCAAGGGCTCGAGTATCTTCAGTTCGGCTGCATCCGGCAGTTGCCGGGCGGCGAGATCAGTGTTGGAGAAGTAACTCTGCTGGCGAATGTACATGTTGCGCATCATCTGCCGGTTGCTCCATTCGAAATCCCAGAGCATGGCCAAGGCCTGTCGAACGCGGCGATCCTGGAACATCGGCTTTTGCAGGTTAAACACGAAACCCTGGGCCGACTGCGGTGCCTCGGTGGCCAGATGAGCCTTTTGCAGGCGACCGTCGCTCAGGGCCGGACTGTCGTAACCGATGGAGTAGCCGGTGGCGGAGAATTCACGGTTGTAGTCATAGGCGCCACCGCGCAAGACCTGGCGGGCGACGTCGGTGTCGCCGAAGTACTCGATGCTGAAATGATCGAAGTTGTACAGGCCACGGCTGACCGGCAGGTCCTTGCCCCACCAGTCCGGGTTGCGTTCGAAGGTAATGCTGCGCCCGGAATCGACTTTGCCGACCCGATACGGGCCGCTGCCCAGCGGCGGTTCATAGCCGCCACCGCCGGCGAAATCACGGGTTTTCCACCAGTGTTCGGGAAATACCGGCAGGGTCGCGATGTCGAGTGGCAGGGTACGGTTTTCGTTGCTCTTGAAATCGAAACGCACGGTCAACGGGGCTTCCACTTCCACGCCTTTGACGTCGGCGAACTGGGTGCGATAACGCAGGCTGCCCTGGGTCATCAGCAAATCATACGTGTAGCGCACGTCTTCGGCGGTGATCGGCTTGCCATCGGCGAAGCGGGCTTTGGGATTGATAAAGAAGCGCAGGGACAGGCCGTCATCCGAGCGCTCCATTTTCTGCGCCACGAGGCCGTATACGGTGTAGGGCTCGTCGAGCGAACGCTGGGCCAGCGGGGAATACAGCAGGCCGTCGATCTGGCTGACGCCGATGCCTTTGTCGATATACGGCAGCACATGATCGAAGTGGCCGATCTCGATGGCCGAGCGGCGCATTGTCCCGCCTTTTGGCGCCTGGGCGTTGGTGTAATCGAAGTGACTGAAGCCGGGCGGGTACTTTGCCGGTTCGCCATAGACGGTCATCGCATGCTGCGGTGCGGCGTCCACACCAGTGATCCCAAGCAGCAGGGTTAGGGCAGTGAACATCAATGTCGGGAAAGCCAGTCGCATTGTCAGCCTTAAAGCCGGGTAATCGATAAGCGCAATTTGTACGCGAGCGGCGCGCCGTTCGCCAGCGGTGCGGTGTAACCAAAACAAAACGGCCCGCCATCAGGCGGGCCGTTGCACAGCAGGTCGGGCTGAAATCAGTCCTGACGGCTGGTGACTTCCAGCAGGTGATAGCCAAACTGGGTCTTCACCGGGCCTTGCACGACGTTGATCGGTGCGCTGAATACCACGGTGTCGAATTCCTTGACCATCTGGCCAGGACCGAACGAACCCAGGTCGCCGCCCTGACGGCTGGACGGGCAGGTGGAGTTGGCCTTGGCCACTTCGGCGAAATCAGCGCCACCTTCGATCTGGGCCTTGAGTTCGTTGCACTTGGCTTCGCTGGAAACCAGGATGTGGCGGGCAGTGGCTTTAGCCATGGGGAAATTCTCCAATCAAATCGATAAAGGGTGGAGCCTACCGGATTCAGTGGCCGATTTCTCGGCAAAGTTCCGTTCGCTGGTCTGATGAGACATCTATAGATCAGCGGCTTGAAGGCGCAAGGCGTGCTCGACATAGAGACGTATCGAGTCGTTAGCCATGGCGTGGTGTCCGCTTGCCCGCCGCAGAGTATGCAGGTGATCGAGGGAGTAGTCGGAGCGGATCACGGTGCCCAGGTGAGAGCTGAAGCGACCGACAAGTCCGTCGTTCTGGGCGAGTTCTGTAATGAAGTATTCCGAGAGGGCGCAGCAGATGCCCTGGACAGGGTCGAGCGACGGCTCTTCGGGTACGACGCCGCTCCATGAAAAATAGCGAACGCCATTCACCCATTCTGCACCGTGACCGCCCCAGACCTCGGGCAGACCCTGCGGGTATTTGTCGTTGAAGTTGCCGACCCCCTCCGTTGTCAAGGCACCCAGCGCAGCCAGTGCGCTGTGCGGCAATGCCTTTTGCCCGCTGAGCAGTGACAGAAAATCGGCAAACCGGGTCGCTACATTCTGTGCCACGACCTCCGGAAGTCTTCCAGGTATCAACGCCTTGCGCAGGAAGTCCGCCAGTTCCGAGCCATGGTTTGGCCCGCTGACTGACGTAACAGACGCAACGTTGTGTGGGGCTAGCGCTGCAGCATAGCGTGCCGTGAGTGCGCCTTGACTGTGGCCGATCAGGTTGACTTTGGCCGCGCCTGTGCCCCTTAACACGGCGTTGATTTGCGAGAGCAGTTGCTCCCCACGTATTTCATTGTCATGGATGACCGACAGATGGGGCACAAACACCTGCGCGCCAGCAGCCTTGAGCGCCTGTTTTACGTCGTGGAACAGTTCGAACGGGCCAATGCGCTCGAATCCGAACAGGCCATGCACCAAAAGAATAGGATGATTGGTTGTCGCATTTAGTAGCATTTTTCGTCCTTGATCGCAGATGATCGTCGATGTTTTCTGCTTGCCACTCTAAAACAGTCGTGAGGCTGGGGATGCCTGAAGAATCGCCGTCATGCGTTGGAAACTGGATCAATGCGTGTATGAATTTTCACTGCTGCATGAACTCCGCTTCGGAACATTCAGACAGCTCCCGCCTCATCGAAAGTACTTTTCCCTTTTTTGCCTACTTCCTTTAGTGCGTTTGGTCATGGCTCGAACAGTAAGGAGCTGACATCCGATCGGTGGTGAAGCGGTTTAAATGGAGGCTCTTCGACGCAGAGCTCAGGCGACGTGTCATTTCCAGGGAATGGAGAGGCAACTGATGAATGATTTACAAGGAGCGGTCTTGCAAGAAAAGGACACAGGGATGGAGGGTGGCAGCGTTCAGTCGTTCGGACCCTGTCGGGAGGGCGCAGGGGCTTTGCCGTTGCCAGCGCCCACACTGGATTCGATTGTCGGCGCTGTCGTTGATCCGTCATTGAGCAAGGTTGTCGTGCGGATTGCGCCCTGGTCTGGAATGGCATGCGGTGACAGGGTCGTGTTGAGCTGGCATGGTTTCGATACAGAAGGCCTGCCGTATCGGCACGACATTGCGAGATCCGTCAGTGAAAGTCAGCTGGGCAAGGATGTCGTTCTGATCGTGCGGGACGTTCACATCGCAGCATTGGACGGGGGCACGCTGGAGGTGTTCTGGACATTGAACAGCGTCACGAGATCGGCGCCTGGTTCTTCAATGCGTACGCTGCTGGACGTCGGAGACGTCCGCTACAGTCTGTTACCGGTCCTCGTGGAGGATGCCGTCGGGGGCAGTCTCGATCCGGCTCGCGTACCCGACGGAACGACTGCCATCCTTCAACCCTATGCCGGAATGAGTGCAGGCGACCGGGTAGAGTTGATCTGGCAGGGGCCTTCGCCGGAGGCATCATTTCGAGACATTCTTATCGTTGAGTTCTTTGCTGTCGGTCAGCCCTTGGTGTTCGGAGTCGCGCCCGAATTCATCGCTCCGCATTTGGGCGGCGAGGTGTTGGTTCACTACCGTGTAGAGCAGAAAAGCGGAGCCATTCGCGAGTCAGGCGCTACGCGGATCAGCATTGGCCCATTGGCACGAGATGAGCTACCGGCACCCCGAGTGCTTGAAGCGGAAGACGGCGTGCTTGATATGCATGACGCCACCGATGGCGTCAGCGTGATGATAAGTGATGCGCAGGTAGAGGAGGGTGAGCTGGTTTATCTCAAGTGTGACGGCGAGTCGTTCTTCCACCGGGACGACCGCGAAATCATCGGGGGGATGGCCATGCAGCCGTTGGTTTTCATCGTGCCTTACCGGTTCTGGCGAGAGCATGTGAACACTGTTGTGCGACTGTCCTACTCGGTCGAACGGCTGGATGATGTCAGTCAGGAGTCTGCGGTGACTCTGGTTCGCGTACAGGCTTGATCTAGCGTTGCGAACGTAGCCCGCCCTCCGCTTGAAATTCGGCGGAGGGCGGTGCTCATCATCAGACCGAAGTCTGTTTGCGCATACGGTGGGCGGCGTCCAGCAGCAATTGCCTCGTAGCATCGAACCCGAGGCAGCCATCGGTTACCGAAACCCCGTAGCGAAGCGACTCGCTCAAGGGCTGGCATCCTTCGAACAGGTGCGATTCAAGCATCATGCCGATCAGCGAGCGGTCGCCCTGCAAACGCTGTTCCACTACATGATTGAACACTTCAGGCTGACGAAGCGGGTCCTTGCCGCTGTTTGCGTGGCTACAGTCGACCATTATCCGGCTCGGAATTTTCAGTCGGCTCAATTCGCTGTTGATCCTGGAAACGCTTTCACGGTCGTAGTTCGGCCCCTGATGTCCACCCCGCAACACCAGATGCGTATCCGGGTTGCCCAAAGTCGGGATGATTGCCGGATGGCCCTGGCTGTCCACGCCGAAATGGCGGTGGGGATGAGCTGCCGAACGCATCGCATCGACGGCAATGGCGACACCACCATCGGTTCCATTCTTGAAGCCGACCGGCATGCCAAGCCCGCTGGCCATTTCACGATGGATCTGTGATTCAGTGGTGCGGGCGCCGATGGCGACCCAGCTCAGCAAGTCGTCGAAGTATCCGGCGGCCATGGGTTGTAGCAGTTCAGTGGCGACCGGCAGTCCTAGGCGGATCATTTCCAGCATCAGTTCGCGCGATAGCGTCAGGCCCGCAGCCATGTCGTCGCTACCGTCGAGATGAGGATCGTATGCCAGGCCTTTCCAGCCAACGGTGGTGCGAGGCTTTTCAACGTAGGCGCGCATGACAAGCAACATGTCCTGACGGACTTCGCTGGCCAGTTGTGCGAGCTTTTCGGCGTATTCAAGTGCGGATTCGGGGTCGTGTATCGAGCAAGGGCCAACGATCACCAAAAGGCGTTGGTCTTCACCATTGAGAATCGCTCGGACCGCCTGGCGGTGGGCAACGACTTGATTGTTCAGGGCATTGCTGAGCGGCAATTGCTGCTTGAGTTGCAGCGAACTTGGCAGACGCAGGGTCAGTGCTTCGTTGGCAGAGTTCAGCGTGGACAGTGGCAGAGCAGAAACGGACGAGTTCATATTCGGTAATTCCTGGGCGGACGGCGGGGGCTTCCCGCTTAATCGGCCCTACTGGGGTGTTCGACAATTGGCCGGATTGGCTACGTGTGTTGGCTTGCCACCTGTGGGCGACCGATCGGAGGCGGCAGGTTGTCCCGAGCGGAGGCTGGTAAATCGCCAGGCGGAAAAACTGTCGTAACGGTAATAAGTGGCGTAGTTCATTGGTTGAATCCTCAAAGTGTCTGGTGTGTTGCTGAAAAAAGTTCGGGCCTGAAAAAACAAAACCCCCGGTCGGGAGGCCGACCGGGGGTTGAGAAATCTCTGGTAGGCGACCCGTTCAAATGGGCGCCGGTTGGGTATCAGGCGCGCCAGTGGCTAAACCAATACCCAAAATAAAAGCTTGCTGGAGCCGAGGCACCGTTCACCCGGGCAGCCGCAACCGAGCGCGAGGCGCTGGTGGTATGAAGCTGTGAAAGGGCGTTGAACATGAGCTGTCTCCGATGAATGCGCCGAGCTTACTAGAGGCTGCTGCGCGTCAGCAATCAGAAAATGCTATTGGAGTAGCAAGAAGGACTTTATGGGTTGAGCGCTCGCCTGGGTGTGCCACACTCTGCTTTTGACGCGTATCGAGGCAGGAATGAGTTTTGAATTGCGCCAGGCAACGGCCGCCGACCTGTCGTTTGTGCGAGAGCTGACTTGCCGAAACATGCTCCGCTACTACATTCACTATGACTTGCTGTGGCAGGACGAGGCGTTCGATGTCGCCTGGGCCGGGCGCGACAACTGGTTGATCCTTCAGGAAGGCGAGTTGACGGGGTATTTCAGTCTGAGCCGTGATGCTCGGGCCCTGTACATCCGCGAATTGCAGATCGTCGAGAGCGCTCAAGGCCAGGGCGCAGGATCCTGGGCGATCGATCAGGTTGTTGCGATGGCGCGGCTGGAGTGTCGCCCGGCGTTGCGCCTGACGGTGTTCAAAAACAATCCGGCGCAAAACCTGTATCGAAAAAAAGGAATGTTGGTGCAGGGTGAGGATGAGTGTTTCCTGCGAATGCAGCTTGACGTGAGTACACCTGTGCTCTGAAACGCACGTCTGGCAAGCCCTCGATGAAGAATTGAAACTTTTTATATGTCGCTTGCTGCTAGGTCTGCCCCGCACTTTTTGCTAAGGTGTCCGGCATCCCAATAAGACCATATCGCGAGGTGTCTGCTTGATTAGGGTGCTAGTGGTCGACGACCATGATCTCGTTCGTACAGGCATTACACGTATGCTGGCCGACATCGATGGCCTGCAGGTGGTGGGCCAGGCCGAGTCCGGGGAAGAATCCCTCATCAAGGCTCGTGAGTTGAAGCCCGACGTGGTGCTGATGGACGTCAAGATGCCGGGCATCGGCGGCCTCGAAGCTACGCGCAAACTGTTGCGCAGCCATCCCGACATCAAAGTGGTTGCAGTCACCGTGTGTGAGGAAGATCCGTTTCCTACACGTTTGTTGCAGGCCGGTGCGGCGGGGTATCTGACCAAGGGCGCCGGATTGCCGGAAATGGTTCAGGCCATTCGCCTGGTGTTCGCCGGCCAGCGCTATATCAGCCCGCAGATTGCCCAGCAACTGGCAATCAAATCCTTTCAGCCGACCAATGATTCACCGTTCGATGCGTTGTCGGAACGGGAAATCCAGATTGCGCTGATGATTGTCGGCTGCCAGAAGGTTCAGATCATTTCCGACAAATTGTGTTTGTCGCCGAAAACCGTGAATACCTATCGCTACCGCATTTTCGAAAAGCTCTCGATCAGCAGCGATGTCGAACTGACGCTGTTGGCGGTTCGTCACGGCATGGTTGATGCCAGCCTCTGACCATGACTGAGACATTCGATTCGGGCGCTTTTTTATCGACCGTCAGCGGGCGCCCCGGCGTGTATCGCATGTTCGACAGCGACGCGCGTCTGTTGTACGTAGGCAAAGCCAAGAACCTGAAGAAACGCCTGGCCAGTTACTTTCGCAAGACGGGCCTGGCGCCGAAAACGGCGGCACTGGTCGGGCGTATCGCCCAAGTCGAAACCACCATTACGTCCAACGAGACAGAGGCGTTGCTGCTTGAGCAGACTCTGATCAAGGAGTGGAGGCCGCCGTACAACATCCTGTTGCGCGATGACAAATCCTATCCCTATGTCTTTTTGTCTGACGGGCAATTCCCACGCCTGAGCATTCATCGCGGGGCGAAAAAGGCGAAGGGTAAATATTTTGGTCCCTACCCGAGCGCCGG
Organism: Pseudomonas sp. 22082; assembly: GCF_052046055.1. Classification (NCBI taxonomy): domain Bacteria; kingdom Pseudomonadati; phylum Pseudomonadota; class Gammaproteobacteria; order Pseudomonadales; family Pseudomonadaceae; genus Pseudomonas; species Pseudomonas sp. 22082. The sequence goes on along the minus strand of NZ_JBQEQB010000021.1, from coordinate 102,730 downwards.
CGCGATTCGCGAAAGTCTCAGCCTTCTGCAGAAGACGTTCTTCGTGCGTCAGTGCGAGGACAGCTATTACAAGAACCGGACCCGACCGTGCCTGCAATATCAGATCAAACGTTGCAAGGCACCCTGCGTCGGGCTGGTCGAGCCTGAGGTTTACGCCGAGGACGTACGTCACTCGGTGATGTTCCTCGAAGGGCGAAGCCATGCGTTGACCAATGAGCTGTCGACGGCGATGGAAGAGGCTGCGGTTAACCTCGAATTTGAGCGCGCCGCCGAACTGCGCGACCAGATTGCCTTGCTGCGTCGAGTGCAGGATCAGCAGAGCATGGAAGGCGGAACGGGTGATATCGATGTGATCGCCGCGTTCGTCAATCCGGGCGGTGCTTGTGTCCACCTGATCAGCGTGCGGGGAGGGCGGGTGCTTGGCAGCAAGAATTTCTTCCCCCAGGTCGGGATTGAAGAAGACGTAGCCGAAGTCATGGCTGCGTTTCTGGGGCAATACTTCATCAGCAGCCCGGAGCGCGACTTGCCGAGCGAGTTGATCGTCAATGTCGTTCACGAAGACTTTCCTGCGTTGATCGAGGCTATTCACACACTCCGCGGACGTGAGTTGACCATCAGTCATCGGGTCCGGGGAACGCGGGCTCGTTGGCAGCAGCTGGCCGTGACCAATGCCGAGCAGGCGCTTGGCGCAAGGTTGGCCAACCGTCAACACGTTGCCGCACGTTTCGAAGCGTTGGCAGAAGTGTTGAACCTCGACGAGCCGCCGCAACGGCTGGAATGCTATGACATCAGCCACTCCAGCGGTGAAGCGACGGTTGCTTCCTGCGTGGTGTTCGGGCCGGAAGGGGCAATCAAGTCGGATTATCGCCGCTACAACATCGAAGGTGTGACCGCTGGCGACGATTACGCCGCCATGCATCAGGCCCTGACCCGACGCTTCAGCAAGCTGAAGGAAGGCGAGGGCAAGTTACCGGACATCCTGTTGGTGGACGGCGGCAAGGGGCAGTTGTCGATGGCGCGTGACGTGCTCAACGAACTGGCTGTTCCGGATCTGATCTTGCTGGGGGTCGCGAAGGGTGCCACGCGCAAGGCGGGCTTCGAGACTTTGTATCTGAATGATGCGGCAAACGAATTCACCTTGCGGGGTGATTCTCCGGCGCTGCATCTGATCCAGCAGATTCGGGACGAAGCCCACCGCTTTGCAATCACCGGCCACCGTGCTCGGCGCGGCAAGACCCGCCGCACGTCAACGCTGGAAGGCGTTGCGGGTGTAGGGCCGACCCGGCGGCGGGACTTGTTGAAACATTTTGGTGGATTGCAGGAGCTGTCTCGTGCAAGCATCGAAGAGATCGCCAAAGCACCGGGGATCAGCAAAAAGCTAGCAGAGTCGATTTATGCAAACCTGCATAGTGAGTAGAATGCCCATTCACCTCGTAGCCAGTTGTGCCGATGAATATCCCTAATCTGATTACCGTTCTCCGCGTCCTGCTCATTCCGATCTTCATTCTGCTGTTCTATCTGCCCTACCAATGGAGCTATCTGGCCTCAAGTTCGGTATTCGCCTTTGCGGCAGCGACGGACTGGCTGGACGGCTACCTCGCGCGACGCCTGGAACAAAGCACGCCTTTTGGTGCGTTTCTCGATCCGGTAGCCGATAAGCTCATGGTCGCCGTCGCACTGGTCTTGCTGGTGCAAGAGCATGGCAACCTTTGGCTCACGCTGCCGGCAGCTGTCATTATCGGTCGCGAGATCGTGGTCTCGGCGTTGCGTGAATGGATGGCCGAACTCGGTGCCCGGGCTCATGTGGCCGTATCCAATCTGGGTAAATGGAAAACTGCTGCGCAGATGCTGGCACTGGTGATTCTCCTGGCCAACCCCAAGGCTTTCAGTTTCTGGGTTCTCATGGGTTATGCGTTGCTGATGATCTCTGCAGGTCTGACCCTGTGGTCGATGGTTCAATACCTTCGCGCAGCCTGGCCACATCTGAAGACCGATGTAGAAAAGAAATAAAACTTTTTTGAATCAAAGGGTTGACGGGGCATCTGGAATCTATAGAATGCGCCACACCAAGCGGGAATAGCTCAGTTGGTAGAGCACGACCTTGCCAAGGTCGGGGTCGCGAGTTCGAGTCTCGTTTCCCGCTCCAATTTGTACAACGTTTGTTGTTGCGCTACTGACAGCAAATGTTTTGAGGCCGAGTAGCAAAATGGTTATGCAGCGGATTGCAAATCCGCCTACGCCGGTTCGATTCCGACCTCGGCCTCCACTATTAAAAACCCCGTAGATCAATGATCTACGGGGTTTTTTAATGCCTGCGAAAAAGTGGGGTGTTCCGCATTTTTTGGAAGGTGTTCCGCATCATCCGCCTCATTACGTGCATTTATGTATTTCCGCATGCTTCCAGTTCCCGGTGTGTGATGGCAGTATGATGTGCTACGACATCGGAGAAGTGGGCATGGAAGTAGGCGGCAAAAAAGTCTTAATGAGCCAGGTGATTTTTGTTCCGGATAACGAAACGGCAAATTTTGTTGTTGATGTGGAGGGCGCGGATGAACTGCCCGTGCGATTCGAGTTCATTACGGAAACCTGCGACGAATCGACACCCGAGGAAAAGCGGCCTGAGGCTCGCTTTAGAGTCGCCTACGATGCGCCCGAAGGCACAACCAAAATAGATTGTTTGGTTCTGAGGTTTTTTAATTTTGACAGGTCGCTAGGACAAAGTATTACGGAACCTGTGAGCGTCGCTATCAGCAATGATAAAGATATAGTTCTTTTCTGTGCGAGTGTTCAAAGGCTGGTTAATATGAGGAAGGTCGAATTTCAATTCATGTTGAAGAGGGTGGAAGCATGAGTATGAAACCGTTATCTTCTGACCAGTCCGCCACTTCTCGAAGAAAAATGACTCAGGTGATATCGGTGGAGGCAGTGCACGATAACACTTCACAACAACTAATTTCGATCACGACCGACAAGTTAAAGCTAGCTTTGATTGAACATTTAGATTGTGTCGCAAAGCACAATGCCTGGCATATGCCGCTTAGCCTGTTTGTCGGAGTAGTTGTGGTTTTCTGCTCTTCGAATTTCAAGGAAGCTTTGGGGTTGAGCGCGGACACATGGGGCGCGATCTTTGCGTTGTTTGGCGCGGGTTGCCTTTTATGGTTTTTCGTGTGCCTTGCCAAAATCCGCAAATCTAAATCACTTGACGATTTGATTGAAATTATCAAAAACAAGTAATTTCGGTATGCATAAGGTGGGGCCATCGTTTGCCCCACCCGTGGTATCAACTTCGTCATCGAGTTGGGTTGACCACTTCGCCAACTCGCCGATAAACCTTCTTTGTCATCTCTTCGGTGGAGTGGCCGAGCAGCCGGCTAGCGTCCTTAATGTCTTCGATTTCGCTGCCGGCTTTCGGTCGGATGTCCCTGAACTGAAATTTTCGAATTGTGGTGGCCAGCTCGGTGTCCCCGTCTGCCGCGGCCTTGGTGGCGGCCCTGTCCCGGGCTTCGTCCCAGCGGTTACGCAGCATGTTGTAACTCATGCGTAGTCCGGCCTGGTTGGTTATGAGGATCGACGTTCTGACACCGGCCTGGGCTCGCCGATCCAGCAGGCCGTTGATGAAGATGCACAGATCCGTCTCGGTATTTCCGTCGTAAAGTCTGATACGAAGACGCTTTTCAGTCTTGCCCTGGCCAACCATCAGAAATCCATTGTTCAAATCGGCGGTTGAGGCCTTGAGCACATCGGCCGCTCGCTGGCCTGTCAGATATGCCAAGTCCATTGCGTCTCTGAGATCCTGCCCCGCTTGTTCGTACACCGCTTGCCAAATGATATCCCCGGCATAAAAGTCCCTAGGCGTTTCCTTGTTCCGGCGCAAACCGAAACAGGGGTTGGCCTTGTCGGTCAGCCCCCACTCGCGGGCGAAGGTGAACATGGTAGATAGCAGTGCAATCTCCCGATTGGCTCGTACCTTTGCCGTGCGTGCATCTCGATACTGGGCGATGACCTGCGGGCTCATCGCCTCTATTGGGGCTGACTCGAAAGCTTTTCGAAGCTGCTTCAGGCTCAAGAGATAGTCGCGCTGGGTGCGTGGCTTTAGTGTTGGTATTATTTTCGACGCATAGTCGTCAAAGAGTCGGTCCATCAGGTGCGCGGGCTTGGGCGTCGCCTTGCGATCGAGACGCGCCCATTCGATTTTGGCTTCGTCAAGATCGCTACCTAACGGAATCTCAACGCGATTACCTTCGGCATCCCTGCCGTTGTAGTAATACCCCACCCAGATCTGTCCGTTTTTCCTTTTTCGGGAACGACGGATCATCCGTGGGGGGAGGTCTCGGTTTTCGGGTTTCTTCAGGCGCATTATTAGCTCACACGAGATAGATCGAGGGACCAGGTTTCGGCGACAGCGTTGGTTGCTGAAGGCTTTACTCCGGCAAGCTTTAAGCGGGCGTAAACACGGCCTACGATGGGGCGTTGTGCGCCGGTGAGTACGTATTCCCATTCGTTTCGGGTAAGCCACTGGCGCTGAAAGCACGGCGTCTTGTAGCCGGTGATGGTTGTCAGCTCATCTTCCGAAAGTGTCTCGCTCGCCATTTGAGGCTGGCTTTCGCGGTTCATGATTTCTCCAGAGGGAACCGGTCCCGTGGCTGCGTATGTTCACCAGTTGAGGCATTTAGTTGTTCTCGGAGGTCGGAACTCTTCGCTCTTGGCGTCATCTCGTCGCGGACTTTTAAGGTGTTCGTGCTGGGCCTCGTGCCGCTACCACTTTGGCTTTGTGCATGCATGGTGTTACTCCTTTACGCATCCCAGCACTACCGTACCGGGTGATCCATTAATTGCAGCGTGTTACGCCTGCTGGAAAATCCAGCAGCGCACCGTGGTACTCCTTTTTGGCGTGCCATTAATGACGGCCTGCGACGCACGTACCGCGCTGTAAACCGCCTTATTGGTCTCCACCCATTTACGGCTACGGCTATTCACCAACAGCCCGCGCAATGTCTTCAGGTCAGCGAGGTTCTGCCGATGCTCGCTGGCCTTTTCTGCGAATTCGTTGAGGTTGATCGCGATGAGTTTCGGGTCGGTGCTGTGATTGACCTGCGGGCCTTCGCCCAGGCTTTCGAGGTATTCGAAAACCTCCCAGAACTCGGCAACCAGTGGGTGATCAGCGCTGATCGCGGCCTGCCGTTCCAAGGCCATGGTCATCAGCGTCTGCTGCGTCGTGGCGACGTGGTTATCCTCGAGCGGGCAAACCACGCGCAGGCAATCGACCAGGGCCATCAACTGGCTGTGGTTCTTGATGATGCGTTCCACGCGGATGTCTTTGAGCTTGCGCAGATGCTGTTCGTGAACCAGCACACGTTCGGCAAACTTCGCCATCACCTGGGCTTCGGCACGCACGGCCAGCAGCAGGAAGTGGCTCAGCTGCTCGACCGGGATCAGGTTCAGGTTGTCCGCTGCTGCACGGCTCTCGGTGGTGACTTCCGGGCGTGCAAAGTGCGATTTGATAATCCGGGTCAGGATCGCTTCAGACGCGCTGACATCGGCGTTCTGGCTGATCGCAATTGCGCCCCGGAACGGCGGTTCGTAAGTCTCGTTGCCACTGGTTTTCATGCCCTTGGTGCCGAGCGTGCCGCCGCCGTAGAAGTCCTTCAGCTCGTCCCAGTCGAAACCCTTGGCGTGCGCCTTGTCCGGCTCGTTGCGGTCACCCTCGATCAGCACGACGGGCATGTTGGAGACCTGGCCCATGGCGCGCTGACGGCCGGCGCGGGTCGATTTCGACGGGTCAAAACCTTCATGCTCGCGGCCGAGCAATTTCCACAGGAAAGTCAGCAGCGTGGTCTTGCCGGCGCCGGCCTCACCGGTGACCTCGAGGAACGGGAAGGATTTGTACTGCGCGCGGATCTGCTCGGCGAACAGCGAGCCAAACCAGAAGGCCAGGGCGACGATACCCTTGGCGCCAAAGCACAGCCACAGCATCGGCAGCCAGTCGGTCCGGTACTGCTTGGCGTCGCGCTGGATGTGCATGGCGATCGACTTCTGCAGCGTCTTCAGCCGAAGCTTGCCGAACTCGAAAAAGTCCTCCTTGTTCACCACGCTGACGATGCCGCCACGGACGGCAAGGTCGCCGAACACGTAGCAACTGTGCAGTTTGCTGTAGCCGATGAAGTCGATGGTCTCGACGGTCTTCAGGCCGAATAACTGGTCCTTCATGATCTTGTCGAGCTGTTGCCCGCTGCCGGTGAAGACAGCGCCGGCGGCCATACTGAGCAAGCGCTTCTTGAACTCGCTGGCGGCGGCGACCTGGCCACCGGTGAAGGTGTTCTTCACGCTGCCGCTGTCGTGCGGAAAATCGACGCGGAAGTAGTACCAGGATTCGTCGGTGACTTCGTTGCGCTGGAAGTACAGCGCCTGCGGGTAGCAGTTGGCGATTTCGACGATGCCGCCGCATTGGCGCAGAGCCTTCTGCCGGCGCTGTTCTTCAGTGAGAAGCTGGTCTTCATGGCGATCGGAAGTTTCCAGCGAATGCATCGCTTTGCTGAACTTCTCCAGGTCCATTTTGAACCAGTACAAACGGTGGTCGAAGCCGAAGTGAAATTCATGGCGCTCGCGCCAGTCGTACATCAGCACGCCTTTTTCTGCGGCGCTTTCGGCGGTCAACAGCGAGCCATGGTAAAGCGCGGTGTCCAGGTCCTTTTTGACCTGCTCGGCGCGCTCGTTTTTGTCATCGATGAACGCCCAGCGCTGATGCAGATCGTTCCAGTCGACCTTGCGGTTATCTCGTTGCGGAATCTGTGCGGCGCCGCATTCGTAGCCCAGCGTGCGTGCCTGCCGAACCCAACGCTTTGTGTATTTGTGCGCGCCGGGTTCGTTGTCCAGCGCCCACACCAGTTTGGGCAGCTTGCCGCCGCGCTGGCGCGACAGCTCTTTCAACGATTCTTCCGGATAGGCGCCGGAGGACATCGCCGACACCGCCGCAATGCCGTTATGCACCAGAGCGATAGCGTCGAAGATGCCCTCGACAATCCACAGCTCTTTGACCTCAAGCAGCTCGATGCTCGGTGGGCACCACCAAACACCACGCGGGCTGTCGCCGGGTTTGAACCGTGCTTTCATCTTGCCGAATCGGTGCGGCCGATCGATCAGGCGTTCCCAGTAGCCACCTTTTTCCAGCGCGAAACGCACCGTCGCGCTGCCGGCATTCAGCTCCTCGGAAAAGTAAGAGTCTTGCGTATACCAACCCTGAATCAGTTCATGACGAAAGCCCCGGGCAAACTCAAGGTAAGCCCGGGCTGTCGCCTGGGGAAATTGCTCGGAGGAGGGCGCCCGCTTGCTCCAGTCATCGAACAGGTCTTCGTAGATCTCCTTGAGGTGCCACCGCTGAGCGCACTTGCCCTCACGACCACAGATGATCAGCCACGGCTCAGAGTAGCGGGCGTATAACTCCTTTTGGCCGCAAGCCGGGCATTTGCCGCCCCGCAGATAGTCGGTGCTCAAGCGACGCTTGAGCCCGTAATCATCAGCGAGGCGCTGCAATACATCGGCATGCAGCGCGCTGGTGAAATTGCTCACCGATGAGCCTTCCCCCAAATGCCATCGGAGAGAGCGGTGATCAGCTGTTGCTGTGCCGCCATGGAAGGGATTGCCGCGTGCATGGCGGGGCGTCGCTCAGTGATAGGAATTGAACTGAACCGATCCTCATCCCAGTATTTTTTGAACTGGGCTGCGTGTATCAAGCGAGCGTTGTCCAACAAATTGCACGCTTCGATGCGGGTCAAAGTCAGGGTGATGCAGATAGTATCTTCCATAAAAGCCTCAATTTTTAGGCATGGCATGCCCATCACCCCGCAATACGGGGATGCCAGAAATGGAGATGGGCGGGAGGGTGAGTTACGCGGAAAGCGGTTCGACTTGCTGGATGTCAGTCCAGGCCAGATGCACCAGTTTCGCCGCGAGGCTGGCCGGCACTTCGAGTGCCACAATCAAATGACGTTCTGCACTGCTGAACAGTCGATCAGAGTCCACCAGGTACTCTGCTCGATGACGCAACAAATAGGCGTGCGCGGCGTCCTGCATACAGGTGCGGTAGTCCGGGGCAAAGTGAATGGTGTTCATTGGTTGGCCTCCAGTCCCTGGATCGGGATCAGCATCAATTGCTCATCGGCCGGTTTCATCGCGGACCGACGTAGTGCTGCATCCGCCAAAGGGAGTCGCACGGCAGGGTTTGCCATGCCGCTGGGGCTCATCTCATGCGTCATTTCGAACTGCGCCCGAACAGACCAGCCGCAGGCTTCATTCAGGCACTGCAAATAAGCGACGCGGAGAAAAATATGAGTGCCTTCGCTCGTGCGTATTCGCATCCGAGACTGGCAGTGAGGGCAAACGAGTTTGTAAGTGCTCAATGACGGCATCCTTGCGTTAAATGAACGATGAATCTCAGTTTCCGGTGCTGATCGTGCCTTCCTTTATGCCCAGCAAAACGGCGGCTTGATGAGCCTTGCCGCGACGGCCTTTCTTGCGTCCGTTGAGCAAGTCGCTCACCAGATTGCTATTGAGGTCATGCCGGCGGCAGAACTCGGCAAGGCTGATGCCCTGTCGATCCAGCGCTGCTCGGGCTTGCTCGGGCGTGAGTGGGGCGGGCATAGTGTCCATTCGTGTGCATCCGTGTTGATTAGGCGTCATTATGCCCAAAGAGTTGGGCCTGTAAAGGATGAAAGCTTGAAAAGTTGTGCATCTGATGAAGACTTGGACGTTGGAGTGGGTGAGCGTTTGCGCGAAGAAAGGACGCGCTTAGGGCTCAACCAGGATGCCTTTGCACAGCAGGGCGGCATCACCCGCAACACCCAAGGCAGCTACGAAAAGGGCGAGCGAAACCCCGATTCCGCCTACCTCACCGCCGTAGCCAAGGCCGGTGTAGACGTGCTCTACGTCTTGACGGGCGGGCGTTTGCCACAGCCTGCCAGCACGCTGGATCCTGCCGAAAACCAACTGCTCCAGCAGTTCCGCAGCTTGTCCGACTATGACCAAAAAGCTGTGCATCGCATCGTCGGTGCCATGGCCGAAGTGACTCAGCTTTCCAGTGCCAGGAAATAACTCGTCGAGATTTAGAACATTCGTTACGACGGATTTCAGTTTTGATTTTTCGCGCTCCTGAGTAACGTTGCCCCCGCAATGCACTTAATGGAGTAGTGGGCATTTGGATCAAGATGAAAAAAAGAACATGCGCATGGATAAGCCCAACAGCGAAATGTCCGAGTTAACACAAGAAGAGTGGAATCTTCTTACACGTTATAGAGCGATGTCTGAGCAAGATCGGGAATACATTCAGCACTTTGTGAACGTGCTGACGAGTGCGGCCTGAAAGCGCAGACACACCGACAATCAAGTAAACGATTCAATTGAAATGAAAACACAAGAAGGAACCCGGCCCCGTGTCGGGTTTTTTGTTGGGCAATGAGGGAGGGCGCCCACACTCAGCACGCCCAGCCGCTCATGAATCCCAAAATGCAGAGTGCCGTAGCCGCTATGTTGCAGCCTTCAGGATCACTCTCTTGGGTCGGGGAGAAACGGCCTTCACCACATCATCGATCACCGCCTTGCCCATCGCCGTCAAAAAATGCGCGGCCCAGGCGTATCGGTCGGTTTCTTTCATGAATGCAGCGTCTTCGGCGAAAGCCTTAGCCAAGCTCAGCAAATCGGAAGCCTGTTCAAGCGCCTCTTTGACAGGGACGCCAGCGCTGACTTGGAACAACGGTTTTTCACCGCAGTAGACGAAGTGGGTGTAGCCGATGGTTGTTTCTTCGACTTCTTCGATCATTGGTCACCTCCAGGGATAGAGGTTTGCCTCGATAGACGACGATTTCGGAGTAAACGACGGGGCGTTTTTTTCAGCGTGCCATGTTTTTTGCGCATTAGTCAGTTCCTTGATTAATGGAGCTGCACACATTCGATGCCAAGCGAATGGGTGGCAGCTATGCGCGGGTTGGCAAACCGGGGAATCAAGGAAACCGGCACGTCCGAAGACGTCCCACGCACAGCCGCCATAAAATTGCAGACGAAGATCGACTGAATCTCGAACGGATGTTGGTGCACTTAATTCCGACGGGTTGCCAAACCCGGTCACTGAATTTGCAGTGACGCTTGGAGAATATCCCGTCGAAAGAAGGACCAACAAGGCGAAGCTTGCTGAAAAGCACGATAAGCGCACTTCCTTACGCAATACGCAGATTTTGCCTACAACTTTGGCCAGAGTCACCTGGATATTTGCTCGCTAACCATGCCTGGCATGTCAGTCGCTATATGCGCACCCGCACCCGCACCCGCACTCACAGCGCTTGCTGCAAGCTTATTTCTCAAAATGCCACAGGCAGTATTGATTTTCAGGAGAACAAATATGAGATAATGGTGGCTATTTGATATCTTGAGGAGAGTTCAGTGAAAGGGGCGGTGAAAGGGTCTGAGGCGTTAAGTATTGCTAGTTCGATTGCAACGTTAACTGGAGTTTCGTTTACTTGGCTTGCAACGAAAGGGGGCTTCGAAAACGCAGGGATGGTAGAAATTGGTTTTAAAAGCGTTTCAGCGGCTATTGGTATTCTACTTTCGATTGGTATTCTATTTTTAACGGTGCGGGCATTCTCAGCGGGCTATGAAAAGGCAAAGCCTGAAAACCATGTTTTTTGCTGGACATTTGGTCTTGCTTTGAGCGTGTTTGTCGCATCAATACCTATTGCAATAATCTATGGTTGCGCAGCGTTCATCTGGAGCATCCATTATTGAATTTGTAGGTTCATGATTCAAACATGCGTGAGCCTCGATCATTGGGGCCACGCTCATTTCTCGAAGAGCTAACTTTATTAGCAATACCGTCACTAATCTATGTTCTACCGGATGGGCTAAAGTCGTGAAGCTTCGGCCTCGAAGGCCAGATGAGGTATCGAACTATCCCCCTAATACCAGCATCAGCTTCACTGAGTTGAGGCTCCCCCAGCCTACCGAGCTTTGGCTTTCCAAGGCAGCTCTAAACGGAAAACCGCTTAGAGGGGCCAAGTAGGCTCTAGCTATGTGGATTCAGCTGGCTTCTCCCCGGAAGCGTTAGAGGGGCGCGTGCGGGCACCAGGCCTCTTTCACCACTGAGACTAAGCTTCCCTCTGACCCCAAAAATTCTTTCAAGGCAATATCCTCCCTGTCAGATGATGGGACGGTGAATTTAAAGTAAATGCGCCCACGTCTGCAACCTCCCAGCTTTTTCCGATCGGACGCGTCGGCGCGAGGAGTGGGTCGTTGTTATTGAGTTTGTCTGATAATGGCGGGAGCCTTTAGCGATTAATTGGCACTCCAATTTGCTGCCTTTCAGTGTCGTCGATTGCGGAGGCCCTGACGTAGCAGGCTCCTGAGGCCTTTTTGCCACTAAGGCGTTGTACAGTCAGAAGTTTAGCCATGGCTTCTTTGCATTTTGTTTCTGAGGCACTCGGGATAGCCTCAATCGGTTGGCCCTCGACCATCAGAATTAAAAACCACAGTGTGAGCATGCTGCCTCCATGGCTTTCGGAGCTACGTGGTGGAGTGTCGTTTTCCCAACTTTAGCGTGGACTCCCGTATTTCCCAGCGCCGCTTCCCACTAGGCACCATTTAGGTTTTGCCATCCAGGGGACCACGCAGGAGCGCCGGCCTACGTTCACCAACAGCAAACGAAGGACGAAAAAAAACCGCCTTTGCGAGGCGGTTTTTTTTGAGCATCGGCTTGCGGCCAACGCTCGGTGCATCTCATGAGAGTACACTGGCGTGGGCTCATCTTATAAATCTTTGCCACTGCTTGCAACGTCATTTTGTCCTCCTCTATAGGGTGGGAGAACCCCGAAATAAGTGCTTTGGAGTGGTCCGCGCTCCTTGATCAACTCTGACAGAAACAACAATTTACAAAGCGGGGGGCTTCCTGCGCATAGAAAACTCGTAGGAGGGCTTTTCCTTACTTTCGAGTTCGTGATTCTAGGTTAATATGCCGATGCTCACACGCCAGCGATGCAATGAGGTTAGGTCGGTTGAATACCGATTTCATCCCCTCTGACACGGTTTTGCACCCGTGCCGGAATGATGCCTCGGAGGGACGCCAACCGGCCACCTCATGAGGGTATGCTGGCGTATACTCCCGAAGGTATGCGTGATCCGGTAAGTGTGCTGGAGGTTTGGCCCCCAACCTTGGAGGCCAAAACGTATGAAGCTTTTGTTGCGTACGTTGAGCCTCGTATGGAGATTGTTGAAAGCGTTTCGCTTTTACGAGTTCCTGCGAGACCACTTTGACGACCTGAAGTAACGGTCGTTGATGTGGGGAAAAGCCCGTGTCAGTTTCGACTGATGCGGGTTTTTTTTGCCTAATTAATCTGTCAAAAATAATAATTCAATCAGCTCATTCTCGTGCGAAGGTAGGGCATTTCGTCGGCATCTGTAGGTGCAATCCTAAAGCTCCGAATATACTGGTTGCATATACAGTACTTGAGTCGAGGTCTAAACCGATGAACACCCCCGCCATCACAGCGGTTTCCACCACAAGAAAGGATCTCTCCCACTGGCAAGTCATGCTCGCGGACAAAACCGCACTGCTCGCCCAGCCAGGTGCTCATCACAAGGCACTGCTCACATTGGCACTCGCGCTGCACAGGGACAACTTGATTGATAGCGGCGAACTTTGCGACTTGCTCGAGCTCGCAGATGGAGCACTGGCCTACGCTGTCGAGTCGATGCTCGACATTAATGGCGAGGAGTAGCTACCTGTATGCACCTATTGGTAACCCCAATGAGATCACGCGGCATTGCCCTGGACGCCAATGCACGGCGTCAGTACCCCGCGATAAGGGGCAATGTCATGGTGAATTCATCGGTCTGTCAGGAACTGGGGCGGGCTTCGAACGTCGCCCGTTTGGTTGTAGGTATGCCCTTGGATCCGGATCCATTGCCGCCATTGTTGGATGCGACACTGGCGGGCATGGCGGTAACGGGGTTTGTTTTGAGCGGTATCGAGTACGTCGATGGTTGCGCCTTCGCGCAGTCCTGGTGGTGTCGGGAGGGATGACGCGTTGGTAGCTCAATTCCCAGCGACTTTGAATTGTTCTGCATACCGCAGCAGCTCCAGGTTGATGCTATCTGCTTCTGGCGAGTAGTGAGCGTCCCGGTGACAGTTGGGGCAGAGAGCGACGCAGTTCCAAACCTGATCACCTGATTTAATGCCCAAGATATGATGAACGTCCAAGAAGCTTTTATAAAAGCGCTGACTCATGCATCCAAGCCGCTCACAAGACTCGGCGCGAGCTAACACAGCTGCTCGGACCTTTCGGTCGCGGCGATATTCAGAACGAAGGACGGTACGCTGGACAGGAGTGTCGGTGCCAAAATCGATGTAGTTGGGCGTGACCGGACAATCGTCCATAGCATCATCAATGATGGGCGGTTCCATAGGCAGTTTCATCAGGTCGACGACATCCCGCCAGCTCCAGAGAACATCCGCTACTTTGTGCGCAGCTGGCGATCGTTCGTCCATGAGCCACACCGTCGGACTGCTGCCATTTTTGGCGTGATTCTTTTTGAGGTTTTTCATCTGGCCACTGTCGATCAGCTCTTGGCTGATTCGAGCTTGGGCGTCGAATATGCCTTTCAGCTCCCTGGTCGGGATCAGGGCCGCGTATACGATAAGGGCGCCATCTCGTTGAAGGATGAGGTTGTGCGTTATTCCCTGATTCAGGTCGCGCTGCATTGTCATGTGCATGGTCTTGTCCCAGTCCTCATCGACTAACCGGGCACGCAGTTGCGCGGCGGAATATTTCAACTCTTCGGTGGTGCGTCTTCTCCAGCACAGGCGAACACGCATTTTTAATCGCTCACCTTCCGGTGATGTAGCCGAGACCAGCTGGCTTGTGGCCGATCCAGTCACTTTGCGTTTGTCATCAATGTTTAGAAAACCGCGGTCAGCCAGAAAAGGCGCAACAGCGTCTCGGGAAATTCTTTCGGCGTGAAAACTCTCTTCGCTACGAAACTGGCGTGTCACTCGAACTGTCCTCTTCGGTCGCTGTGCAAAAATTTTATATCCCTATGCCTATCCTAACGAAAACGGAGACCGATTGGCCCCGTTTTGCGTTATACCTCTGTGACTACCATGGTCAAAAGAATCGGGCAAATAAGCAGCCTGAAATACTCTCGACTAGTTGAAGAGTTTACTCAATATCAAGAATCAGCTTGTATCCGTCGAAAGAAATCCAGCACTTTCCGAGTGCGAAATTTAAACGAGCTACGACTGCTTGAGCCCCATCGTAACCTTCTGTTTTTAGAGTTCGTTCGATCTCGGCAGTCATTGCATGAATCTGATCCTGAATGCCACGTATTTTTGACTCTTCTTGATCAGCGGCCCTAACACCCTCGGTTGAAATACCATTGGTAGAGTAACCACCTCCTAATGCCATTAGAAACGTGCCATCGGATAGCGGTGTGACGAGATTTAGGCCTGCTGCCCGTAGCTTCGCTCTGTCCTCGTCAGTGTAGCTTCGAGTTAAAGGCACGACTCCTTGGACTTTTGCTTTGGCGGTAAGTTCTGGCCAGTTCGTATTCAGTGTTTCAATTACAGAGCTATCGCTCCACGCTCCGTGTTCGTAAATACCGATAGCATGGAACGCATTCTCTGTAGGGAAACCAAATAGAACCGGTCCGGTGCGTTCAACAAAACTCCAATTTTTTGGATGTACAGCCTCGCCTAAATGTAGATGATAGACGCCCCAGTCAAGTAATAGGGGGTCTTTTGCCATCACTTTCTCAATAAGAAGGCTCAGGTGAGGTGAGAGATCCTGGCCATCTTCAATTTTTTCTTTAAGTGAGGCCCACCCAGATGCATGGGCTGGTGGGCAGGAGAAAGAGGCCGATAGTTTGACAGTACGAGGACGAGGTTCTATTCGACGTTTCATTGCATGAAAAAACAACGCAGCAAGATCGTGCGCGGGCACCTGGCTCAGATCCATTGCCCAGTCTTGTTCCATGATTCGCTGCAATTCTGCAGTCCAGTCCCTTACAAAATCAGCTTCAATAGGCATTTTCCATCCTTGTCGAACATGTATTCATCATCTGGGATCGTGTTAACGTCCTTGCTGTGATAGTAATGGCAAACGGCCATTCGTGGAAAGGTTAAGCCGGTGCTGAACGTACTGATGGACATTTCCAATGTCCATATATTATTCAGAAGGAGGGTGTATGGCGACTAATTATATGTATATGTTCGAGTGTGATTACGGTTGTCGAGTCAAAGAGAAAAAATTCTTGAAGGATATTTTGAATACTTTTGACCCGGATTATGCTACATCGGTTGGTGTGGCGATCAATAATAACCCTTATTGTTTGGAGTTCTCGGTTCTCATAAATATTCAAAATGACCCTGTTGGTTTTGAGTCATGGCTGCGTGAAAAATATCCTGAGAAACTAAAGCGTCATAACGTTTTTTTGAATGATGTAATTACTTATAATGTAATTACGTTCTTAAATGGTGAAATGGTTGATTTGGTGCTAACAAGCGAGCCGAATGATATGTTTATATGGCCGGAGCGGGAGTTGCTCGAGACTATGAAGCCGCAATTTAAAAAAATGAACCGCAATGACTCAAAGGTTTTTATTAGTCACTCATCTAAGGATAAGGAATTAATAGTTGGTCCGCTTAATGCCTATTTGCAGTCTGAGGATGTAGGGACGTGGCTTGATAGTTATGAAATTGACTATGGGGATAATATTTATTTAAAGGTTAATGAAGGTATTGAAAATTCCAAGATTGGTATTTTTATTTTGACAAACAATTTTTTTGATAGCGCTAGTGGCTGGCCCCTTGCCGAGTTTTCAACGTTTTTCATGGACTTGATGAGAAGTAATAAAAAGGTACTGATGATAAATGCCGGTGTGGATCCAGATAAAATCCATGCAATGATGAAAGCTTACAAGTATTTGAACTGGGATGATGGAAAGGGCTTGCCTGAAATTGCAAACGCAATCAGAAGAAAACTAGCTTCTTAATTTATCACGACAGTACATCGTCAATCCCGTACTGAGGATATCTGTACGGGATTTCCGCAATACAAGTACTGATGCTTAGCGCGTTACACTCAGTTTCCTACCAACCCACTCCGCCACCTGCGTAACAACGGCATTTCCGGCACCGAAAGCCTCCGCAAGGTTGGCCGCATCCAGTCCGAGGCAAAACCCATCATCCTCAGACGCTCGCTGCCGCTGAGCCATCTGATCCCATCCGTTCGCGTGAGCGACGAAAGTGGTACAGCCCAGAGGGATCTGAGATCCGTCTCTGTTGGCCAATAGAGTATTGGCAGCCCAGGCATCCGCGGGCCGTGGCCAGCGCTGCGATCGAGACGCTGGAGGTATTGCGTCCACTGGCGCGGCGTCAGCCAGCAGCTCGAAGGAGGGCATTTGTCGATAACCTGCGACCAGGAATATTCGACGACGCTGTTGGGGGACTCCGAAATATTGAGCATTAAGCACTCGCCAAAATCCCACATACCCGCAGTCCGCAAGGGCCCGGACGACTGTTTCAAAGTCGTGGCTATCGTTGACAGCGAGCAGGTTAACGACGTTCTCAAGCACCACCCAGCGAGGTTGAATTTCCTTGAGGATTCGTATGACTTCCCAGAACAGGCCGCTGCGGGCGCCGCGCAGTCCGCGGGTTTCTCGGTTGCTTTCCCGGGCGCCGGCGACGCTGATGTCCTGGCAGGGGAAGCCGGCGGTGAGCACGTCGACAGAGCAGAGGTTGTGGGCGCCACATTGGCGCACGTCTTCAAATTGCTGTGCATGGGGAAATCGATCGGCAAGCACAGCCCGGTTGATGGGGTTGAGTTCGACTTGCCAGGCGCTGCGGTATCCCGCGTTTTCAAATCCGACATCAAAGCCTCCTATACCTGCGAACAGGCTGCCAAGGGTGGGTTGCTGCATTCAGGAACTCGTTGTTCTGGATGCTCGCGGCACGCTTGAGGGAGGCTCGGGGCCTTCAGGTGGTTGAGTGTCCGGCAACGCGGGCACTTGATCTGTAATTCAGTGAAGCCGCTGGCGGCGGCAAGTTTGCGGCAACAGTGGCCGCAGCGGATGTCTTGCATGAGTCGTCCTTGTTATCTCTGCATCTTTTTCCATTCGCGGTCAGCGGCGCGCTTGGCTGCGTTTTCCGTCGCGTATAACCAGCGCAATCGCCGTGCCTTGCTCTGATCGCCGGATGTCACCGGTTTTTCCTTCCCGGTTTTCTGGTCGCGGTAATACGCGATGATCCCCGTGTAATCGTTTCGGTTCTGCTCGGCCAGATGCTCAACAGTGTCTTGCGGAAGCTTGCTCTCCATTTCCAGGCTGACGGTGTAGCCACTGTCTGCGCTGAGGGTGTGCTGCACGTTGCCGCCGTACCAGATGATCTCGTCAATCTCCGGCTTCACCCCTTCGAGCGTATAGGTCAGCTCCGGGATCAGATCGGGCCGGCCCATGGCCAGGGTGTAGCTGAGCGTCGCGCTGCCACGTTGCAGGCGATTGAACTCGGCCCGAGCTCCACGCAGGGCGGACTGTCGGTCGCTGTAGGTGTGCCGCAGATCCTTGAGGTTCTCGCCACCGCCGGCGATGGCTTCCTGTTTCTTGGCGCTGTTCACGTCGTAGAAGTAGGCCCGCACGCCGTCGTAATTGTCGCGGTCGGCTTGCAGGTAGCGGTGCTGGTCGCCGTCGGCGCGGGTGAGGGTGATGTGGGGTAGTTCGGCGCCGCTGGCAGTCTTGCCGCCGCCCGCTGGCAGGCATAACAGACATCCGGCCTTGACGGTCACCACGGCATCGAATTCTTCGCCGACGCGGCTGATCAGGTTGGCGTCGGATTCGTTGGCCTGGTCGAGTTGCAGGATGGGCAGTCCGTCGAGGATGCCGGCGATGGTGGCGGTAAGGCCATTGCCCAGGGCGATGTCACCCAACACGTTGCCGAGTGTGGTGTTGCTCCAGCTGCGTTCGCGTTTAGTCTTCAGGCCCTTGCGCAGATCGGCGGAACGAGCGCGGATGCTCAGCACATCGGGCGCGCCGGAATGTTCGGTTTCGTCGACGGTATAGGTGCCCTTGTCAACGAGTCCGGTATCACTCCAACCGAGCCACAACCGAACCACGGCGCCCTTTGGCGGGATCGCCAGCAGCCCGTCATGGTCGCTGAGGGTGATGCTGAGCTGATCCGCCTCGATGCCACGGTTGTCGGTCAGGTCCAGGCTCATCAGGCGCGGGCTGATGAGTTGGGCGATGTCGTTGCCATCCACGGTGATACGAAACGCCGGCACCGGGTAGGCTGCCTCGCGCTTGTAGCGTGAGAGGGTCTTGTCCAGAAAACCGGTGACGCGGGAGAGGGCGGCATCGATCACAGCAGCGTCCTCATGATGCTGACGCCGACGCTAGTGCCGGCGCCAATCAGGTCGATACGGTCGTCATCGATGCGCTTGAGACTGAGCGTAAATTCGATTCGGCGTGGTGTGCCGTCGCGGAAGAACAGGGTTTTGGTTTCGCTCAGACTTTCGATGACCCACAGACCGTAAATCCGGCCGCTCCCCTCGACCATGGGCCAGGCCTTGCCGGTGTTGGCCATCAGACGCAGGGCGTCGAGACTCAGAGCACTGCCAGCCAGCTCCGGCAGGATGGCGCCGGGCAGGTTGATCGAGTCTTCACCGCGCCCGATGAACTGGCGGGCCGGTGCGGCACCAACTCGGTTGCTGCTCGCGTGGCGCCATTCGGTTTGGCGTTGCAGCTCCTGGTAGGCGGCGGTGGAAAGGCTGAAAACGAACATGCCCAAGGCAAGCATCATGGGTTCTACTCCAGATCAGCCAAGCGGCTGCGTTGACGGGCTTCTTTTTCATGCTGGATGCGGGTCATCTCGACCCGCACAGCGCGGCCAATAGCCAACGCATCCATGCCCGGAACGGGGTGGATATTGATCTCGTAGGTGTCGTGACTGTCTTGAATCGACGGTGTCGCAGATTTGATGGGCGCGCGGTCATCGACCGTCAGCGAATGGGTGAACTGGCCAGGTTCAAAGCTGATTGCCGCGGTCGTAGCACTGAGCTGCTGAGACAATCCGCTCAGCACACGAGTCGGATGATTTTGGTTCCGATCCAATCCTTGCGCGAACCCTGCCATAGTGAAATCGCCCAACTCGGCGAAGACTCGGGAAGGGCTATTGATCCCGAGTTTTTCCTTGAACCAGCCGATGGTTGAATCACCAATTTCGCCCATCACATTCTTAAGCTGGCCGAATCCGGCTTTCAGTCCTTTTACCAGTCCATCGATGATCATTCCGCCGAACTCGGTGAAGCGTCCGGGCAGCTCGATGCCCAGGTATTTCATGACGCCAGCGAAGGCCTTGTAGAGCATTCCGACAGGGCTGAAGTTGATTAAGGTTTTGAGTATGTCGGCGGTGCCGCCGTTGAAGCCGGCCTTGATCTCTTTCCAAGTCTCGGAAAAGTACAGCTTCACAGCGTCCCAATTTTCGTAGAGCAAATAGGCCGCGCCGGCAATGGCAGTGATCGCCAAGCCGATCGGATTCAGCATCAGCGCTCGCCCAAGGATGAGCAGGGCGCGGCCCACAAATGGCAGTACCTTTCGGCCGAGTTTCCAGAGCAAACTGATCAGGCTGGGCAGGCGAATACCCAAACTCAAAAACATCAGACGCAATGCCACGAACGGCAACATCACGCTGGCAACTGTCACCATCAGACCGCCGAGCACTACCGCTAGCGTCGCAATGATTCCGACAGTTTTCACGATCCCGGCCGCGAGCTTCGGGTTTTCGGCGGCCCACGTTTTTACGCCTCGTACGACCTCTGTTACCGACTGGACCAATGAGCGCAAAGATCCGTCCTGTTGGTCCTGTAATTCGATCCCCAGGTCCTGCCAGGCACTGCCGAGCGTTGTCAGATCGCCTTTGAGGTTGTCCGCCATCACCCGCGCTGTGCGGGTGGCTTCGCCTTGACTGGTGCGCAAACTGGCGATCAGCTTTTGCAGCTCACCGGTGCCAGCTTGTTCAACCAACTGGGCCATGCCTTTGACAGCTTCCTCACCGGCGATGGCCTTCAGCAATCCACCTTTTTCGGCGGTGCCCAGGCCTTTGGTCTTGTCGTGGATCTCCTTGAGGATGTCCGGCATTTTCCGCAGATTGCCGTGAGCATCGGCGGTGTGGATTTTCAGTTGGGCCAGCGCTTTCTCAGCGGCTTTCGGCGGCGCTGCCAGCCGGTTCATGATCGAACTCAATGCGGTGCCGCCCATACTACCTTGCAGACCCGCATCGCCCAATTTGCCCGCCATCGCGGCCGCCGTTTCCAGTTCAACGCCGTAGGTTTTCGCCATCGGCGCGGCGTATTTCATCGTCTCGCCGAGCATCTGCAAATTGGTGTTAGAGCGGGTGAACGTACCCACCAGCACATCGCCCAGTTTGCTCATGTGCGCAGCCTCCATTCCGAGCCCGGAGAGAATGTTCGACGCGATATCGGCGGTCTGAGCGAGATCCGTGCCACCGGCTGATGCGAGGTCGAGCATGCCGGGCATGGCCCCTCTGATCGCTTTCGGTTCGAAGCCGGCCATGCCCAGAAAACCCTGGGCATCAGCGGCTTGACCGGCCGTGAACTGCGTTGAACCGCCCAGGCTCCGAGCTTGCTTGCGCAACGCCGTCAGCTCGGCGGAAGAGTGATCGAGCCGAGTGATGGCTTGCACCTTGCTCATGCTGGCGTCGAAGTCGATTCCCGGCATGATCGTCTTCGCGCCGGCGTACAGAACTGCGCCACCACTGGCAGTGGCGACGGCGCCTTTTTCAGCGATGGAGCGGGTGACGTTCCGTTGGTTTTCCAATGCGACGCGTTCGGCTGCCAGCCTTCGCTGTTGAGCACCCAACGCCGACAATCGCCGCGTCTGTTCAGCAATGCTTTGGTTGGCGACGTCGGTTTGTTCACGCAAGCGGCGTTCATGATGGCTCAGGTCTTTGGTATGAATACCGGCGTCGTGCAGCCGAGTGCGCAAGCGTTGCAGGTGTTCGCTTTGTTGCTGATGCTGTTGCTTGAGCCGTTGTGCTTCGTGCACGGCATTGCGGAAGTCCTGCGTCATGGCCTTGGTGGGAACGCCGGTTGAAGCGAACTGCTGGCTAAGGATTTTGACTTTATCGCGAGCGGTGCTGAGTGCCTGAGCGGTCGCATTTGCGGCCGCCCGCTGCGAACGCCATGCGCTGACATCTTTCTGCTGGGCATTGAGTGCCTTCAGGCGCTCACGAGCCTCCTTCAAGGCACGGGCCGCACCGATGCTGCCGTTATTGATGGCCTTAAGTGGCCGTGTGGATTGATCGATCGCGCTCAGCAACACCCTCAGTTTCAGATCATTCGCCATCGGCGACACTCCGCAACCTGGCGCGTTCGCGCCATTCCATCAGCTCCTGCAGGCCCAGCGATTCCATGTCCGCTGGAGCCCAGTGAAAGACCACGGCCAGATCAGCCATGGCGTCCTCTACGCAACGAGGCAGACATTCGTCTTCACCGACTTCTGCAACAAAAAACCGGAGATCTTGCTGCCGCACGCCAGCAGGTCCGCCGGATCCATTCCCGCCGCCTCGGGTGCGGTGATACTGGGCGACGTGATGCGCGGTAGCAGTTTGATCAGGGTTCCGACATCCATGTTCAGCAGCTCGACCAACTGAAGGCCGCGCAGCTCGCCGGACTGCGGCTTACGCAACGTGAGCGAGTCGATTGTGGTTTTACCGCGAATAATCGGGTTGTCGAGGGTGACGGTGTTGTCGTCCGGCAATGTGGTTTCGACTGATTCAATGTTCTGCATGGGAAGTGTCCACAGGGTTAGGGAGGGTCAGAGACCGAGGGCGGCGCGTTGCTTTTCGAGCATGTCCACGCCGTTCACTTTCTCGATGAAATTCAGCAGGTCGATCTCGATGATGTCCTCGTTATCGACGACGAGCTTGTAGTAGGAACAGGTGGTGGTGATGCTGTGTTCGGTGTCTTCGCCGGGCTGGGCCTCGCCCATTTCGATGGTTTCGTGACGGCCGCGCATGACCACTTCCACGGCACTGACGTCGCCAGTGTCGTCGCGCTGAAACGCGCCGGAGAAACGCAGCGCAACACCTGACGCATTCACGGCACCGAACTGACGTAGAGAAATCAGATCCAGTCCGCCGGTCTTCCATTCGAATTGGATACCGTCATCGGAGAAACCCAGGTCAGCCTTGACCGGGCCGTTCATGCCGCCGCCGCGATAGCTTTCCATCTTGCGACCGAGCGGGGGCAGGGTGACGGTCTTGACCACGCCCACGTAACTGTTGGCATCGTTGAACAGGTTGAGGTTTTTCAGTTTGCGCGGCAGGGCCATGGCGCCGTTCTCCGGTTAGCGGTTGATCTGGCTGGCGAAGGTGATGAGGTAGCGGTCTGTGATGCGCTGGCGCAGGGTCAGGTCTTCCAGCGGGGGGATCGGTGTGTAGTCGTAATCGAGCCAGAGTTTGCCGGCCTTGAGCGTGTCTTTGGTGTTGATGTCTTCGGGATACCAGCAGCCTCCGCCGACCAGATAGCCGCCAGCGACTTTGGTACGAAACTCGGCGTTTACTGACTCGATCATGTCCCGCACCAACGATGCGTGAAGTGGCTTGTCCATCGCCCACATCTGCGCGCCCGCCATGGTGTCAGCCAGGACTTGCGCGGTGCGGGTGTAACTCTCGAAAGCGAACAACGGGTCGTCGCTGCAGGTGCGACTACCCCAGAAGCGAAAGCCGCCTTCGTTGATCAGAGTGGTGACGTCGTGGCTGTTGAGGTAGTTGGCGTCGGTGGCCGGGTTTTGCAGGTCCCAGAACACGTCGGCGTTGATGCCGGTGACCCCGTTGACGGTCACGTTGGACAGGGTTTTGTGCCAGCCAACTTGCTGATCGATCTTGGCGCGCAAACCGAGTGCGTTGGCCACGGCGCTGGCAGTGGCGGTCTTGTTGGTGGCGGTACTCCAACTCTGAAAGTCAGGCCAGATAACCATCACTTCCCGTGCGCCGAAATGGCGGCGGTAGGCCACGGCTTCTTCTTTGGTCTGACAGCCCCAGGCGCTGACGTAGGCGAAGGCCCGTAACTGTTGGGCGATGGATGCGAGGGCGGTGGCGACAGGCAATGAATCGAGGCCCGGCACGCCCAAAATACGAGGCACCAAGCCCAGCCGTGACTTGGCGGCGAGCAGGGCTTTCATGCCGGTGTATTTACCGGTTTCCGTGGTCGTGCCGATCAAGGCGCTCGCGGTTGCCGATTCGTCTTCACCTTCTTTCACGCGCACGACGATGACGTACGGTTTGGTCTGGTCGGAGATGGCTTGCAGGCTGGTGGCGAGGGTGCCTTTCAAACCGGCCTTACCGATGGCTGACTGAATGCTGCTGACGAGTACAGGCGTATCCAGCGGGAAGGTCCCCGCATCGGCATCATCGGCGGTGCAGACCATGCCGATGACAGCCGTCGGGATGGTGCGAATCGGGCGAGAGCCATCGTTGAGTTCGATGACTCGTACGCCGTGCAGAAAATCAGACATTGGAGCGGCCTGTGCAGTGAGCATGAGTTGCTGCACAGGTTGCCGCTGGAAGCTTGCTCCGTCGCGCGTTGGCCGTTGTAGGGCGCAGGGTTACAGATAGGCGTGTTACTGACGTTGGGGAGCTATTGGCCAATCGACGGTGGTGGGGAAATGTTCCTGTTGTTCGATGCGGTTGAGCTCGATGCTGTAACGCATCCACGAAACCAGCGATGCACTTTCAGACTCAGTGGCGATCCCCAGTTTTTCTGCGTACTGGAGCGGTGCGATGCGTAGCTGTGCGTCGCGTAGCAAGGTGTCGCGATGCGCCAAGGCTTGAGCACTTTGTGCAGCCAGTTGTGCGGTTTCGTCGAGTGTCCATTGCTCGTTGATCCACTTGAAGTGTTCGCCAGGGCGCGCTCGGGTGGTGAGTTCTTTCGGTAATTCCCCCAGCTTTCTCCATACCTGCTGGAGACCATCGCAGGTGCGAAAAACAGTACCGCGCATGTCGCGTTTCTGTTGGACGTTTCCGTCGAGCAGTGCCCAGGCATGACCGGGTTCTGGTTTGGTCAGGACAGCTGGAACCTGCACAGCATTGCCCGGTAGTTGTGGGCCGAAACCGGGAATGTCCGCAAAGGTGACCGGGCCAGTGAGCGCGCCAGCGTCATCGATCAAATACGTAATCATCAAGACCTCAAATCATTTTTATACGGACGGGGTAAGCGATGTTGCGGGGACGAGTTTCTTCCTGACCTTCCTCACTCAGGAAGGTCCGGTATTCGTCTCTGGTTTCGACATAGTCCAGGGCCGCGCTGCCGCTGGAGGAGGGTGGAGGAGCCGGAAGCAGTGGTATGCGGCGACCGGTGCCAGAACCGAAGGAGACCGAGTGCGTGTGACGTTGAAAATTGTCGGGAGTCCATGAACCTGGTATTCGTCCAACAACCTGCCATTGGCCGGTGCCATCGGTCTGCGACACGTTGGAGGCAGCAAGCTCCGAATCACTGACGGAGATAACGGTTGTTCCTTGCGGAAAATCACCGCCCTCCAGTGTCATGCCCACGCTTACAAGCATGGATCCGCTGAGTTCTGTGATAACAGCGCTTCCGGCCTTGGTACGCCCCGTCAATGTCGATTTATCGACAAGCCGGTTTTCGTCCAGTGCCCTGAAGAATTCACCACGTGCCTCTGGTATGCGGAATGTCGTTTTGTAATCCCCGAATGTCCATGTGCCCTGAAGGTAATTTGCATGATCCGGGCGTAGCATTCCCGATTGCTGGGCGTGATCCCACAACCATGGCCATTCATCCCTCTTGAGCAATTGCCCGCTCATGGCGCCGTATCCGCCGGGGCTGAATGCGGTGGTGGTCGCAAAGACCGGGCGGCCAAGCGTTGTGTTGTCGAAACGGCCAACTGGCCACCAGCTCCCCTTGCCATCGCTGCGCAAGTGCCACCAGTCTCCCGCGCCCATCAGCACCAGGAAGGGGTAGCCTGCCGGGTTCAAGTGCGTGTGGAACTTCAGTTTGTCTTTGCCCTTGGCGCTGACGACCAAACGATTGATGCTGTTGTCTTTGCGGTGAACAACAACATCGCGTTTACCCAACATGGCGTCAGCGGCTGGTAGTTGGATGTTCAATGCGCCAGCACTGGCATCGATCAGGATGAAGCCCATCTCTTTGGGTTTTAACGTTCTGGATGACGATATCGCAGTGAAGGCTGCGCCAGCGTTGATGGATTGATCTACGTAATCACGAGTTGCCAGCACTACGGCCGGATCGATTTTCAGCTGAATGTTGGCGGTGCCATTGGTGATGATGTGCATCCGCACCACTTGGTTGCGTCCCGAACCTTGGGCCAGCAGCGGCTTGTAACTGGGTGCAAGATTCGCGACCGCAGAAAACACGCCATCCTTGTCTTCAAGTGCCAGCTCTCTCATCCACCACCCGCCCACTTCCGGGGAAAGCACCACCTCGGCGATGAGAATGTTGGGATCGATAGGGGAAACACGCAATTGATTGAGCGGTGCGCGGTGCACCTGATTGATGAGTTGGGTCTGTGCAGGATCAGGCACAGGATCTGCACCATTGGCATCGCCGATCAACATATGGCTCGGCTCCCAAGGAATGCCGAGGGCGTCGCAGTTAGTTTTCTTGGCGGCTCCGAGGGTGGTGAGCATGCCGCCGAACAGGGTGTTCTTATCAACCATGAAGGTACACGTCCATTTCATCGAGGGTGTAAATGCTTGCGCCGCCGTAGCTCTGAATGAACACGTCGATGTCCTGGTTTATCCACGGGTAAACATCGATTTCGTCGCCGTCATCGGTAGCAATCGCCGCATAGGACTCGACGCGTGTTTCCAGAATGATGTCGAGGCCCGTCAGGTGGCGGGTGAGAGGCTTGGCGTCATCGATGAGCCAGGTCAGTTCCTGGTACATGTGTTCGGTGATGCCGGTTTCGGACACGCTGATGTTCAGGGCAAACGTCGCACGCGGACCGAGCGGAATGGTCTGCCACCATTCCACGATTTCAATCGCAAAACCCAGCGGCTCGACGACGCGTCGCAGTGAGCCGAGGGTGCCTTTGCGGGAGTGGATGTAATAGGCGGAGCGGATGGCTGATCGCTTGGCGGTTTCGGGCCATTGCGAGTCCCAGCGATCGACCGAGAACGACCAGGCCAGATACGGCAGCAAGGGCAGAGGGCATTTGTCCGGGTTATACAGCGTGCGCAGGGGAATGGGGACGCGTTGAATCTGTGCTAGGGCTTCCGCGGCCTGTAATTCCAGCGGCGTCGAATTGCTTGGCAGCAACGTCTGATAGGTCATCATTCGATCCCCAACGCCAATTCGATTTTCGTGCAGTACGGCGCTTGGTACTTGGTGGCGACGATGTCTTCCCAATCTTCCAGCACGACCTTGCGCACGCCCTCGACGTGTAGCGCGGCGTGAACGATGGATTCGGACACTTCCAATGCCAGGCGCCGCCGTTGGTGCACGAACTTGAGCAATTGGGCTTCGGCAGCAGCAAGGACGAGTTCGGTTTCCGGGCCGTTGCTGAGCGGGTAGATTTTCGCCTTGATCTGGTAGTTGATGATCTCCGCACTTTGCACGGTCAGACGATCCCCGACCGGCCGGCGGTCGTCGTCGCTGAGGTAGGCTTTGACCTTGTTAAGCAGGATTTGCGAGGCGTTGCCATCGCCCAGGACTGATTGAACCGTGACCACCGCTTCGGCCGGCGCCGGACTTTCGGCGGTGGCGTCCGCGACCTGACCGTCAGCGGAACGGGCGTGGAAAATGTAGGCGTTGCGCGGGCCGGCGGTGCTGAGGCCTTCCCATGCCATCTGGGCGCGCTCGCGCAGGCTGTCGTCGCTCTCCATGAGTCTGGGAAGCGGCGGCACTGCTGTTGGGTTCGCGGCCTGAATGAGTAGTCGCTTGACGTTGAAGTTGGCGGTGAGCTGTTCGAGGTCGGCGCCTTTGGCCAAGGCCAGCATGTTGGCAACGGAGGCTTCGTTGACCCGCTGCCGCCAGATGGTTTCGCGGTAGGCGTTTTCCTCGAGCAGTTTGGTCAGAGGCTCCGACTCCATGTTGAGATGGGCGGCAATTTGGGCCTGTTCTTCGACTGGCCAAAGGCTGATGGCGTGGGCCTTGCGTTCGGCGAGGATCTGCTCGTAGTCGATTTGCTCGACGATTTGTGGTGCGGGCAGTTGGCTGAGGTCGATGGCGACGAAACTATTCATACGCTGCCCCCCAGTTGCAGAGGCACGCTCAGACTCAACGGCTGATTGTTATCGACAATGGTGCCTTCGAACTCCAGCGACGCCTGGCCCCGAAGGTTCGCGCCGATGAACTGGATACGACTGAGGCTGATGCGGGTTTCCCATCGCATCAGTGCCATGACCGTGGCGGCGTAGACCTGCAAACGGGTGAAGTCGTTGAACGGCTGATCGACCAGCTCAGGTAGCAGGCTGCCGTATTCACGGCGCATGACGCGGGTGCCGATGCGGGTGGTCAAGATGTCGTTGATGGACTGGGCGATGTGTTCGACCAGGCCTAGGGCTGCGCCGGTTTCTCGGTTCATTCCGGCTTTCCCGTTTTCGCACCGCCGGACATGACACCACCGTGCGGATGGTTGACCAGGCTGATGTTGGCCGCGACCACGTCCACGGACACGGTGATCTTACCGGTGACATTTTGGTTGCCGGTCTGGGTGTAGTCGCCGTCGTGGGTGATCGGGCCAACGATGTGGATGCCGCCGGTGCTTGTCAGGTTGGTAGTACCGCCTTCGGCCAGCGCGACATTGAGGTGATGTGCGACGCTGTCGTACTCGATGACGGTACCGTCGCGGTAAGTGCAGCGGTGCAGGCCTTCGCGGTCGCCGTTGGCCGGCATGTTGTCACTGAACAGGCCGGTCAGGACGATACCGTTGCCGAGCTGGCCGGAGGGGCTGAACAGGATGACCTGCTCGTTGACGGTGGGCGGGTTCCACTCGCGGTCGGCACCGGCGCGGGCGGCGATCCATGGGAGCCAGCCGGTGGTGAGTGATCCGGTTTTGACCTGTACGCGTGGGGGCTTCATCTGGACGGCAGCGATGGTGCCGAGGCGGATGAGATTTTCGATCAGGCGGGCGAGGGTGGCTAATTCGTTCATGGCGCCGATGGTGGCGCCACGTGTGTTTTGATGCAGCTATGCCATATTGTTAACTGGCGATATACAAGCTCGCCTACTGTATAGCTGTCGTCTGAGGCGCATAAATAGACTCAAGTGGCCGTCCAATAAACTCGCCCGAGCTCCGCCAAGCACTTTTCTTTTCGTTCGTGTCAGGGTCTATATACCAAGCCTCGTTCCAGACGTTCTTCGTATCCCATTCGGCCGCCAACAACTGACCCTTCTGATAGTTTGTTTGCATTGTTGGAAAGATAATTAGTGACTTTTCGAACCCTCCAGGGCTGACGTTTTCTAGTATTAGCCCAGCCCCTCTATGCTTTTCCTCACATTTGGAATCCGCAAAAATAGCGACGTTGTGGTGCAATACTATAAGCTTTCGATTGGGCAAGGCTTTCAAAATGCGCAAAATAGTGATTCCTGAATCGATTGCGCTTATAACATCTTCTTCTGTTGCTTCTCTGGAATGGACAATCCGGTTCCGGACGTCCATGAATAGTTTCATTGAGTTTACGACATCTCCCGGCAGGCCTCCGTGACGGTCGCTTAGTTTGCTGACAGCTTCCGTTGCAGAGATTCGACTTAGAGGTTGCAAAATTCCAGTGCTTGCGAGTGCTTGTTTGGCTGCGCGCTCAATCAGTGCTCCCAAAGTTATTAGTGCGACTCTGGGTGATCTGGATGCCTCATCTAGAACGATCTTTATTTCGTCCGGTTCAGAATTAGTGACTTCCTTTTCAGATTCAATGGCATCGGGTGGGGGTAATATGATCGTCGCGTCTTTTACAGTTTCAGCAGAAATTCGAAGGTTTTCTAGGGAGTCGGTTAATTCTATTTCTTGACCCAGCATTTTCCCTTTTTTTATTCTTCGCAGGATTTCAGAAATCTCTTTTTTGAATATTAATAGAGTGGCAAATCCTAATAGTGGCCATAGGATTTGCGCCAAGGCTGAAATAAGTTTAGTAGCTGACTCCATATACAACTCCATTTGGTCTGATGCTCAGGGTTATTGATTGTACGGACGAGAGAGTGGTTCGGCCACTACTTCTGCTTGGTTAAGTGTTTAAGCAAACGGTCTCTTAAAAAATCAACATCTGCGTCAGTAAAGGCTAGCAGCTCACGTCGATCGTATTTCGTCGCTCGTGCGCCAGGCTCTGCGCTATCTCTCAAGCCGTATTGATGTACCCTGGCAATTCGTGCAACTCGTCCGGCGAAGCCGACGCTAATCGCGCTCGTGTCACACTTTATTTTTAGAAATCTGGACGTGCGTAATTTCTGAAACATTTTCACTTTTCGTTTCACTCGGCTCTGCTTACTGCGCAGGTTACGTTTCCTGCGTGGCGCATACCGGGTTCTGTCTGAGTTCTGCTGGTTGATGATTCGCTGTTGCTGACTGCGTCGTAATTCTTGGCCGATGCTTCGTGCCAGCTTGTTGCGCGATACTGGCTCAAGCTGTCCAAGCATTCCCGCCACCCAATCCTCCAACGCCTCTAGGCGGTTGGTCATTTCGGCAGTACCCATTCACTACCGGTGCTCTGTGCGCCGGGAATCCAGTTCGGATCGAGAAAGTCGGCAGCCCGTTGTGGCTCTCCGGGATGGCAGACGGTGATGTTGCCCTGGTCGTCTGTGCCCACTATCACACGCTCATTCAGGGGTAGCGTCAGGTTCATATCGACCTTGCTGTTGTCGAGGATGTCGGCCTCGAACTGGATGCCGCCTGAGGCCTTGCTCAGGTTCTCTAGCAGTTCGGATTGGTGGACGCTGAGCCATCCAAGCAGCGGCAGCATGACGCTGTCGGGGTGGCCGGTGAAGTCGGTGAGGATGACCTGTAGGTCAAAGCTGTACTCGAAAGAGAGGGTGTGAGCTGCGGTGCAGCGGATCTTGCCATTGTCGATGAAGATCAACAGCCGGTCAGGGTTGTGCTTCAGCTCTCTGACAGTGGTGAGTAAATGAGCACGGAGGTTTTCAGGTTTGTTCATTGCTGGTTCTCAGTCCCATAGGTTCACTATATGTCTTTGCGGGGCAGCGGCCTGGGCTTCGGGCATCTGCACCAAAAGACCTTGCGGCAAGGTTGGGCCGTGGTCGGCCAGCCTGGGGTTGGCTTCAAGTACCGCTTCGGTCACGCCGGCGGTGCGGCCGTAATGACGCCAGCAAAGGACGTCGACGGTGTCGTTCTGTTGGGTGCGGATGCTGACGGTCATCAGATCAACTCCACGGTGGTTCGGCCGAGGCCGAGGAAGTCACGCACGGCCCAGCGTTGATCGCGACGCAATTCGTCGATGCTGGGAGTTAGTTCGTCGGCGTTCTGGTTGCCGCTGTTGGTACTATCGTAAGAGCGGTAGCGCTCGCAAATCTCAGCGCCGGTCGCGGCGTAGATCGCCCGCTGGTAAAGGTGAACAAGTTCAGATTTGTCCTCGATTTGCTCGGCCGGTACGTCCGTAAGTGTGGCGTAGCCTTCTGCCTGTTTGGCGCGGCGCCATTTTGCGAACTCACGGGTCACGCTGATGGCGGCGGCAATGGTTGCGGTTTCCAGACGGATCGGGGTGACGCTGGCGTCGATGCGCAAAGTGCCGCGCAAGTCGTCCAGATCGATCGACGGCCAGAAGGAGTCGGTGTTGATGTGGCCGGCTGGGGAGGTGGTGCCGGTACCGCCCGCTATGAATCCGCTCATGAATCTGCGCTCTGTTGTAGGTCGCCGGTGGTCGGGGCTTCACGTTCAGGAGGAGCGGCCTGGCCGATCCGCCCCGAGCCGGCGGGGTGCGTGGGGACGCTCGGGTTGCAGCCCTGATTCAGTGACCAGAGCCAGCAAGTTTGTTGAGCAGGCGTTCGGCCCGTTCCAGATCTTTCTTGCCACCGCAGGCGTCGTGCAGGTCGATGGCTTTTTTCAACAATTCGATGCCTGCTTGCACCTGTCCGGGCTGGCCGGGTTTGTCGTCGGTGATGCCCTCCAGCGTCGCGCGGCCCATGGCGAGGAACAACTTGGCGCGGGCCTGGTCCGGCATGTCTTCGGCGTCGGTCAGTTCGGCGGTGCGGTGCAGGATGGCTAGGTCGAACGGTTCGCTGACCTTCAGAGCCTTGAGAGCAACGGTGGCGATTTCCTCCGCCACCAGGCATCCGGTGGTGCGCTCGAACCGGTCAGGCATAACCAGTTTGTGTTTGAGGACGTAGTCGGCAATGTCCAGAGCGCCGCTATAGTCCTCAGCGTCGATACGCCAGACCATGATGGTCGTCATCACATCGTCCTGCGCACCTTGGCCACGTTCCAGTACGCCTTGCACGTAGGGGATGTATTCGGGCAGTAGCAGCCGTTTGAGTTCCGCCTTGCCCTGGTTCGATTGCACCTGTTTCAGGCGCAGACGGTCTTGCAGCAGTTGGTTGAGCTGATGTTCGTAAGCCGTGGCGCCGGCCATGGTTTGAGTGGGATTGGCCGCTGCCGCTTCGATGGCCGCACTGACACGCACAAAATGGCGCCGGCAAGGATTAGTCATGGTGTCGGCCTCAACTCAGGGTGATGTTTTCGGCCATGGCAGCGCAGCCCAGGTCTTCAATCACGTAGCTTTCGTTGACCGACTCATAGTTCTCGACGCGGTCGCGTTTCGCGTTGTCGACGACAGTCCGGCGGCGAGTGCCTTCTTGCCAGTAGATCGACAGGTTATCGAGGCGAGTCACTAGCAGGCCGTTCGGAGGGAAGTGCGGCACACGCACCGCTGGCAGGTTGCCTAGGCGTTTCTGGCTGGTGACGATGTCGGCCGCCAGCATTTCAGTAGGCGCCTGAGTTTTGTTGATGATCGGGAAGTATTTGTCAGCCAAAAGCTGACGCCCGCAGATAACCACCAGATCGGTGTCCTCCTGATACCACGGGTCGATGAATTCGTTGACCATGCTGATGACTAGCGCGTCGATGTTTTCGAAGTCTTTGCCGGCGCCGATTTCGATCTTGCCGCTTCCGGCCGCGACCTCGGCCATGACGCGCGCTTCGTTCTCTACGCGCATCTTTTGCAGCCAACCGACGTTCACGTCCTGCAACAGCGGGTTGGTTGTAGGGTTCGAGGTGGCGGCGCGACTGGTGCCGTTCCAGCCGATCATGATCCGGTTGAGTGCCTGAGCCTTGATGATTGCGTCGCGGATGCGTGCCTGGAAGTCTTTAAATTTTGCCCACTGGTCCAGCTTCTGGTAACGAAGGCCGGTGTCAAAGTTCGTCTGGGTGCAGGTGTACCCACGGTTGTCCAGGCTGCTCGGGTCACGCGGTTCGCGATCCTTCACGGTGGTGTCGGTGGTGCTGGCAATGGTGCCGTCGATACCGATGCCGATCTTTTCGCCGGACTGCTCAGACACGCCGTAAATGTTGATCGAGCTGAGGAACGAGCTGGATTCCTGAATTCTGGTTTCCAGCGTCTGAGCAACGCTCGGTGCTGCGGTGAATTT
The DNA here is from genome assembly GCF_052046055.1 of Pseudomonas sp. 22082. NCBI lineage: Bacteria > Pseudomonadati > Pseudomonadota > Gammaproteobacteria > Pseudomonadales > Pseudomonadaceae > Pseudomonas > Pseudomonas sp. 22082. The sequence continues at coordinate 70,118 of NZ_JBQEQB010000021.1, read as the reverse complement.
AGTGGTGACATCGCTTACGCCGTGCAGTTGAGCAAGCTGGTGCAGGTAAGCGTTGAACAGCACTCGGGTATCGTTACGCATAGTGGTCGTCCTTGGATATTCGGGGCGGCAGTGGGGGGACTGTTAACAGTCGGTCACGACCGAGTGATCGCCGCCGGTTATCGGTGGACGCGTCTTTTGGTTGTGGTCTTGGGTGTTGGCGAGTTTGGTTTTCAGCTCGGTGAAGTCCTTGCTCAGTTGATCGAGCTGGCTTTTCAAGCCGGCAGAGAATTTCTTCTCGGCGGCGAGTTGGTCGGGCAGGTCTTTGACGTGATCGGCCACGGCTTCGACTGCATCACTGATCTGCGAAAACTCGCTGTCGTCCTTGGCTTGCTTGCCCTTGAGCAGCTTTTGCACCTTGCTGAACAGCTGGGCGCCAATGCTTGGCTTCTCCTCGATCTCTTCGAACGTGAGTTCAGTTTCGAGCGCCTCGGTGAACATCGAGGTCGCGGAGTAGTGGCGATCCTTGAACGGACTGACGTCAGGTTTCTGGGCTGAGAACGCCAGGACATCGGTGCCCAGGCTAGCCGGGGAGTCGGTGACGGCCAGACCGACGATGTAGGCCTCGCCGGTGTCGGCGAAGCTGTCGTCGATTTCGATGGACGTGTAGATCTTCTGTTTCGCCTTGTTCATGGCGATCAGGTCGGCAGTCGGCTCGACCTGGGCGAACAGCGCCAGTTTCTTCTGGCCGTTCACGTCCACCTCTTCGGTCTTCACGGCCAGCACATCGCCGTAGGCTCTGAATGGGCCGTCGGGCAGCAGGCTACGGAAATGCTCCAGCCAGATGCGGGCGCCATAGGTGGACGGGTTGAAGTTCTTCGCAGCCTGTTCCAGCCAGCTGCGTTTGATGGTCCGCTTGTCTGAGGTAGCGCCCTCGACGGCGACGCGGAACCAGTTGCTGCGGAATTTCTTCATGCCGGGAATCCTCATTGCGAAGGGCGCCTGCTTTTGGGTGAGCAGTGCGTTGCGATGAGGGGCATGGTCGTGACGCGCGCGAGTTGCGGCAACGAGGCGGGACTGTAGGGAAGGGGGCTACAAGGGGCGGCGCTATTGAGTCGCGGGCGTGGGCGGCAGCATCGCGGCCATGACTACGACCGCTCTGTTGCCCATCGATCCCCGCCGCCAATCCAAGTTCCTGTACTGGATGGGTTGGCGCATCTGCGAGATTGCCGAGGCTACGGGCGAAAAGGAAAAAACGCTACACAGCTGGAAGGCCCGCGACGAGTGGGACCGGGCCGACAACGTCGAGCGCATCGGCGGGGCGCTGGAAGCGCGGTTGGTGCAACTGATCCTGAAGGATGGGAAAAGCGGCGGCGATTTCAAGGAGATTGATCTGCTGCACCGGCAGCTGGAGCGGCAGGCGCGGATCCAGCGTTTTCAGGGTGGCGGTACCGAAACCGACCTCAACCCGAACCTGGCCAAACGCAACGCCGAGCCGAAGAAAAAGGCCGTCAAAAACGAAATTGACGAAGACCAGATCGAGCTGCTGCGCGAGGCGTTCATCGATGGCTGTTTTGACTATCAGAAGGATTGGTATCGGGCTGGCAACCAGCGCACCCGCGTCATCCTCAAAAGTCGGCAGATCGGCGCCACTTACTACTTCGCCCGCGAGGCGTTTATCGATGCTTGGACACCGGGCGCAACCAGATTTTCCTGTCGGCCTCAAAGAATCAGGCCTACCTGTTTCGGGGCTACATCCAAGCTTTCTGTCGCGAGGTTATCGGCGTCGAGCTGACGGGCGATCCCATCGTTTTACCCAATGGCGCCGAGCTGTTTTTCCTCGGCACCAATGCCCGCACAGCCCAGGGCTACCACGGCAATTTCTACTTCGACGAATTTTTCTGGACGTTCAAGTTCGAGGAACTGAACAAGGTCGCCTCGGGCATGGCGATGCACAAGAAGTGGCGAAAGACCTACTTCTCGACGCCGTCGAGCATGGCCCACGAGGCGTACACCTTCTGGACGGGCGAGCGCTTCAACAAGGGCAAGCCCGCTGCGCAGCATACGAAAGTGGACGTCTCTCATGGGGCGCTTCAGCAGGGGCGGTTCTGTGAGGACCGGTTGTGGCGGCAGATCGTCACGATTCTGGACGCGGAGCGGGGCGGTTGCGACCTGTTCGACATCGAGGAACTGCGCCGCGAATACAGCCCCGAGGCGTTCGCCAACCTGCTGATGTGCGAGTTCGTCGATGACGGCGCGAGCATCTTCCCGCTGACCCTGTTGCAGTCGTGCATGGTGGACAGCTGGGTCGAATGGGCCGAGGACTACAAGCCCTTCGCCATGCGCCCGTTCGGCGACCGTCAGGTGTGGATTGGCTACGACCCGGCCGAGACGGGCGACTGTTCGGGCTTGGTGGTAGTCGCGCCGCCGCTGGTGCTCGGTGGCAAGTTCCGCATCCTTGAGCGTCACCAGTTCCGGGGAATGGACTTCGCCGCGCAGGCCGCGTTCATCAAAAGCGTCTGCGACCGCTACTGGGTGACCTACATCGGGATCGACGTGACCGGCCTGGGCAGCGGCGTGGCCCAGCTGGTGCGCCAGTTCTTCCCGGCGGTGACCACCTTCAGCTATTCACCCGAAGTCAAAACCCGCCTGGTGCTCAAGGCCTACGACGTGATCCACAAGGGCCGGCTCGAATTCGACGCCGGCTGGACCGACATGGCTCAGTCGCTGATGGCGATCCGCAAGACCGTCACTGCCGGCGGACGCCAATACACCTACACCGCCGGCCGCAACGACAACACCGGCCACGCCGACCTGGCCTGGGCGCTCTTTCACGCATTGCACCACGAACCGCTTGAGGGGCAGACCACTGCCAACACTGGGCGTATGGAGATTTACTGATGACCGAACAATTGGCCAACCAGACATTGCCCGCGACTACTCCCGCCGCCGGCGCCGGAACGCAGGTGTTTTCCTTCGGCGAGCCGACGCCGGTGCTGGGTGGTCGGGAGGTGTTCGATTACCTGGAGTGCTGGTTCAACGGGCGGTGGTATGAGCCGCCGTTGTCGCTGGACGGTCTCGCTCGGTCTGTAGGGGCGAGCGTGCATCTGCATTCTGGGTTGATGTTCAAACGCAATCTGTTGAGCAAGACGTTTATTCCGCATCCGCTGTTGTCCCGGGCCTCGTTTGAGCAGTTCGCGCTGGACTTCTTGTGCCTGGGCAATGGGTACCTTGAGGGACGGCGTTCGCGGTTGGGCGGAGTACGCAAATTGGAAACGTCGTTGGCGAAGTACATGCGTGCGGGCCCGGATGGGCAGTTTTATCAGGTGCAGGGGCGGAAGGATGAACATGCGTTTGATCCGGACAGTATTTTTCATCTACGTGAGGCGAATCTGCATCAGGAGATTTATGGTCTGCCGGAGTGGATCAGCACGTTGCAGTCAGCACTGTTGAACGAGTCCGCGACCCTGTTCCGGCGTAAGTATTACGAGAACGGCAGTCATGCGGGGTTCATCTTGTACATGACTGATGCGGCGCAGACTGAAGCGGACATTGATGCGTTGCGCAAAGCACTTAAGGAATCGAAGGGGCCAGGCAATTTTCGGAATTTGTTCGTTTACTCGCCGACCGGTAAGAAGGACGGAATTCAATTGATCCCGGTCAGCGAGGTGACGGCGAAGGATGAATTCAACTCGATCAAGAATCAGACGCGGGATGACGTGTTGGCCAGTCTGCGCATTCCTCCGCAATTGATGGGCATCGTTCCGCAGAACGCGGGTGGATTTGGATCAATTAGGGAGGCCGCGCAGATCTACGTAGCCAACGAATTGGAGCCAATTCAGACTAGGATGGTGAAACTGAATGAGTGGGTTGGTGAAGAAGTCATGCAGTTTAAAATATACGAAATCAGAGGAGGAGCATGAAAAAATTAAAGGAATGGACGAGCTGAGACCTCAATCTCAGCTCGTCACGTTTCCGTTCTCAATTGAGGGAATCTGCTATGGTCAGCTTGTTTCAACGTGACAAACGAACTCGCAGTCTACGCGCTCTCTCCTTAAAAGCGATTTCTCCACCCTCAAGAATCTCGCACACAAGTCCTCGTATACTTTTATCTTCGAGTCCACCAGATACGTAGGTAATTGGAGGGAGTCCATCCGATATGTGAGTGCCAGAACTTGCAATTATAATCTGGTCAGCGTCCGTGTTTATTACAAGGTTGGCGTTATGGGTAACAATAATTACTTGGCGTGTGGTTTTTGCCCCCAAAAATAACGGAACCAAGTCATCGTTGATTGATTTGGGATCTAAGTTTTCTTCTGGTTGATCAATGATCAAAGGGGTGGTGTCGCCATCGTCAAGGGATAAGTATAATAGCAGTAAAACTATGCCCCTAGTCCCAGGTGAAAGTTTTTTGATGTCAATATTGTCATAATTGACTGCGTATTGGATGTTGATATGATCAGTTCCATACAGCCATTGAGCGAGCTTTTTTGCCCAGCGTCTGTATTCTGCAGGATCAGTAGAAACCACGGGGGAGTGTGCTAACAAATCCTTTTGATAAGCGTCCTTGAAGGCTCGCATAGCCTCCATGACTTCGCCTTGAGTACCCTCTAACCACGGTTCTCGTAAGAATGCTCCGGCTATTTCTTTGAGCGCTCCTTTACCTCGAAAGGGACCTTTTTTTGTTAGGTTTAGAAGTGCTTCCCCTTCGACAGCCCAAGCATCAATATCCACCGTGCGTGTTATAGAAAATGATAATTTTTTTAACGTGCCCGATGCAGCTTCTAGTTTTGACCGAATGGGGGCATACAGTTCAGCTAGAACCTGCTGCTCTGAAAGGATTGATGCGAAAACTCGTTCGTATGCCGCATCTCTATCTTTTAGCAATCCTTCCAACCGTGACGCTGCACCTTCATAATCCTCTAGTTTTTCCTTGGTTGCTCGGAGAAGCTCAGTTTCAGCAGTTATTTTTTTTGAGGCTTCGGTGAAACGCGACGATGTTTCTTTGTCAATGCTGACTTTTTGTCCGATCCTTTCAATTTCTGCGCGCAGGACTGCAAGTGGAAGTTTTTTTAAATCCGCATCGTTAGCAATGAACTCCAATTCCGGATCGTCGTTTGGAGGGGGGGTGGTGCCTGTCCACAAATTCTTGTTTCTTTGTGCACTTTCAAGCATTTTTTGTAGTACTTCGTCGACATCACCTTTGAAGTCTCTGAAAAAGGTCTCCCACTCGGCCTCTCCTATTTTACTTGCCGCGTGCCGTTCTTTGATCTCTCGTAAGTCTTCAGGTGCGATAACAGTTCGAACGTTTGCTACTTCGTCTTGCATCAATAGTAATTGGTTTTCTTGATTGATGTAGTATCGAATGTAACTGTTAACTGTCTCGGCTGCTTTTGTTAGTTCTTCTAGTCGCGCCACTCGGGACTCTGAACCTTTGGCAACTAGTTTTGAACGGTCTTCGTTTAGTCGATTTATTAATTGTTCTTTTTCTTGCGCTTGAGCTTTATATGATGCTACCAATGTACGTTTTTCAAGTTCGACGTTGATTCGCTCGGAAAGGGTTGAAAGCGATTCCTCTGCATGCTTTCTTGCTTGTCTATGTCGGGCAGATCGTATCTCACGTAGGTCTGAAAAATTCACCGCTCCTTCCCGTGCAGTAACAGTATGGGCGTCGAAGATTACCCTTTCCACCTCAGACAGCAGCCCGTCTGTCATGCCGTCTGCTGAGCAGAGCTTCTCTACGAATTGCTGAGATAAATATCGTGCTCTCTGATAGGGCGCGTAATCAAATTGTGCAGCCCCAGATAAATCACGGTTTTCTATATCCCCGTTTTGCCATGTAACGGTTGCAGATGCGCCTTCAAGATGCTCTTGTGCTCTTAATAAAAATGACTGGTTGGTGACATGGCCAGCATGTGCGTCGCAGGCGGCAGCTATCATGTCAGCTAATGCAGTTTTTCCTGAACCTCTAGCACCGATTATTGCAACCAATCCTGGATTTAGTTCGATGTTTGGAGTTTTTAGCCAGGGAGCACCGTTGATTGAAATTCGTGAGAGGGTCTCAGATGTCATTGCTGAGGGCGGAGGTGCTTCGCCTACGAATGCGCGTCCTTCTGGATCGATGCACGCTTGACGTAATGTATCAAAGGTTGCGGCTCCCTTTATCCAACTAAAGCGGTCGTCATCTGGTCGCGCAGTTTTAGGAACACTATGCGCATCACATCCATGCAAACAAGGCTTCAAACCTTTGTATCTTTTTTTGATTTCTTCGGGCGAGTGGTTCTTCCGGCCAAGCCAGTATTCTCTTTGATTCGGGTTGGAGGCGAAAATTATGTGTGCAAACCCTTCTAATTCCATCCTTAGAACTTCATCAGCCCCTTCTCGAAGCGCCGATGTACCGTCGTTTTGCTTGGCTGCCACCGCGATTAGGATGTTGTTTTGTGCCCATTCATTCACCTCATATTTCATTCTTAGTTGTTTGAAAGAAACTTTAAATCGCTCTGCTCCATGCTTTAGAGCTGCGTGATCATTTTCAATGGATTCGTCGGCCTTACGTCCTAGTCGAATAAGGTCTGAGGGCGTGCACCTAAATTCGTCTTCAAAAGCTCCAAAGGTCAGTCCAGAAAGGAACCTTTCTATTTCTTCAATGTGGTTTGGCTGCTCCGGGCTAATTAGAAGGTGGGCATTTACCCACGACTTCGCTGTGCCGATATCCAGCCTTAGTTCCACATTTGGGAAGATAAGATCGCAAGCTGGTAACCTACCATCTGATTTGTATTTGCACACCGCGCGGTAAGTGTCGAGCAAGTAATAATCGGTTACGGCAATCGCATTTATTGTTGGGGACGCTGATTCAAGCGCAGATAAGTAATCCTCCCAATTCCCCCTGAACTGATCACTGAATAGTGTCCCTGGTGCATGGACATGCGGCTCCCATCGAAGCCAGCGGGATCCCGAATTCAGCGGCGGCAGTGGCTCATCTGTCATTTTGACATCCCTGTAGCAAAAGAATTTACGTATCTGATCTGAGACTGATGTATGCATAGACCAATACAGGGTTTATTGCCATGTATCTGAGAAATACCTCGCTGCCCGAGAAGGGCTACTTGGCGCGCGCCGTCGTCCCCCCACCGCGCCTCCGGGCTAAATGGGTCTTTTTTTCCGCAGCCCTGCATGGTGCTGAACGCGGCTATGGCTGGGAGTTGCCCCGGTAATTATCTTGAGTAAAAAACCTGCAAATCCCTGCGGGGGGGGGGGATCACTTGATGTGCCGCAGCAGTCGGTCGCCAGGTGTGGGTCAGCGCTTCGGGGTGATTTTCAGGAACGCATTCGGAAAAAAGTAATGTGGTAATCCGGGCGTGAGTAGGTCGTTGAAAGCCCCGCATTCATTGGCTTTGCTGGATTACATCAGAAGGTAACTTGAAGTAATAAAAGGGGTAATGTTGTCGTAAGTGATTGATTTATATGATGTGCAGAAAAAAGAAAATTACTTCCTTGAAAGGTAATTATCTTACCTATTCATTACTTGAAAATTACCTTGTGCCAATCCTTTGCAGACCAGTGAAATCAAGGCTTTCAGCCGGGTCAAACGTTCGCCTTACCAAAATTACCTTTTTCCGATGTCTTTCCCGAAAATCCGACATCGCCTGTGCGGCGGTGCAGCGCTTCGTCTTGCTCGTACACATGCAGATGACGCAGACACACTCTCGCCCAGGTGCTTCGTGCTCGTGAAGGAATGCTTGTAGGAGTGCTGGGGATTGGAGCGACAGGCACGCGCGCCAACGAGGAATTTCGGCGTGCCGCGTGGTGAGACAGTAGAAGGGTTTTACGAAAGTAGTACGAAGATTTTTCGGTGGCGCTGAAGGCCTTGTGATTCAAGGTCTACAGAATCAGCTGATCCAATCCATCATCGGGAGAAACCAGGAGTGAACTGGGTTTGTATCGCCTAGCCTACGATAAATATTTTGTGCTAAGAGGTCTGCTAATGACTTGGGGAATCTGTAAGGGACTAAACGATGCATCAGATCCATAAGGACAATCACTATGTACCTAAGCTTTACCTGAAGCAGTGGGCCAAAAACGGAGTAATTTCTACGTATCGCCTACTGGTTCCCAATGAGAAGATTCCGCTTTGGAAGACCCACTCCCTGAAGGGGATAGCCTATCAGGAGCACCTTTATAACTACGTTATAGCCGGTGAGCAGACGGATGAGTTTGAACGATGGCTTGACAGAGAGTTTGAGGCACCCGCTGAAGAAGTGATTAGTCGTGTGATTTCTGAGCAAAGGCTTCTACCAGACCATTGGCGGACACTTATCCGTTTTGCAATGGCTCAGGATGTGAGGACACCTGCACGATACAGAGAGTTTGTTGCACGGCAGTCTGAATCGCTGGAATCGCTTTTGAACGATACGTTAGAGCGATCAGTTGCTGATTTAGAGCTCGCAGTTTCAGAGGGCCGTTCTCTCGGGCCTGCGGATAATACGGCAGCAGAGAATTTCCCGTTCAATCTAGCTATCGACCGTCAGCCCGATGGAAGTGGGTTGTTGCAGGCCCATACAATCGTTGGACGGCGATTGTGGGTCTGGAACGCTCGGCGCTTGCTCACTGACACTATCAAAAAAATACCGATGAAAGATTGGACAATTCTAAAGGCACCTCCTGGCTTGAGCTGGCCGACTAGTGACAATCCACTTGTTAGGCTCAATTATCATGGGCACGAGCAGTACGATTTCAAGGGCGGTTGGAAGGTTCAAAATGGAGATATCCTTCTCCCGTTGAGTCCCAAACATCTCCTTTACACGTGCGTTGGTAATCGTCCGATGATTCGTGGCACCACATTGGATCATGACACCGCTCAGTTCATGCGACGGATAATTATTGAGCATGCCGACCGATATGTATTTTCTACAGAACCAAGTGACGTGCACTTGATTCGTCCTAGGAAAGCATGTGCCAAGCAGTTCATGGCGGAGCGGAGCGCCTGGGGTGATTGGAACCGTGAGCAGTCGGAAGCCGAAGCGAAGCTTGTGAGGTAAATCTCCATCTTGCCGCATCGACCGATTGCATCCTGAGGTGGGATCGAGCTAAAAAACGTTCCGCAACCCCAGTACATACCCTTTACAGCTGGAGTGTGTAGGGCATTGAAAATCAGTAGCTTGCGGAACGCTTTTCGTGCTAACCTGTTGATCTACTTAGCTTTATAGCGTGGATTGCAAATCCGCCTACGCCGGTTCGATTCCGACCTCGGCCTCCACTATAAACAAGCTCCGTAGATCCATGATTTACGGAGCTTTTTTATTTGCATTGCACGGAAAGATTTAGTCTTTGAAACGGCAACTGCAAACTTGCTTCACCGGGAAGTGATGTATATATTTCCCCCTCTGCCGGCGACGTGCAGTTCCTGTCAGGACTGTGAATCGTCATCAGAGTAAAGCTACACCGCGCTGCCGCCCGAATGGCGAAACTGGTAGACGCATGGGACTTAAAATCCCCCGCTCGTAAGGGCGTGCCGGTTCGATTCCGGCTTCGGGCACCATCTAAAATCAAGGGTTTGCGAGCGAAAGCTGATGCAAACCCTTGTTTGTTTCCGGTCCGCAATTTTGACAGTGGTCCGCAATTAACTTCGTGGGCATGACCCTTTTGCCCTTGCGATTCCGAATGTACTGCTCGCTCATCACGACAGTAGTATGCCCAAGTTGGTCGCGGCGATTCATCGGCGCATTCCGGTCTGGTAAAAACGGCGGCGTTTGGGCTTCGCCATGGGCAGCGACGGAATTCTCAACTACCGAGACAACCTGATCGCAGCACCATACCGGGTTCTTTCAAACGGAACGGCTACTACCCCGACCACTATCGTCACTTCGGCAATCGTGCCGATCAACGTGACGGAAACCGTTCGCTTGAACATGAACAACAACGGCACCCCTGTGGCAAGCCTCGCCCCCCGGCAATTTCAACGTAACCACGATCGGGTCAGAACCAGGCGGGAAAATGTCCTGTGGCACGACGTTGGATGACTCCGGGAACCTCTGGTACTTCAATTCGGGTTCAGGTGGTTCGCTTTCAATCGATATTTCTGGCTATGGGGTGGACCGATGATGCCATATGCAATCACGAGCTACGGCTGGCGGGCTGTAGGCGACGACTTTACCGAGGCCGATCTGGCCGAAGGCGAAAGCCTTGTCGATGAATTCCGCAGTCACTAATCGATGCAATCGCTGAGCAGGGGCTGCTTCGAGAAATGACGGCGGACCTCTATGCGCGAACCCGGCTGGCAACTGCCCAGGTAACTGCACTGCAAGGTCGGGTCGATGCAATCAACGGCGCCATCGACGGCGATTGCGCCTTGCCGGAGGAGGTCGAAGAAAGCCCTTCGCGTGGCGATGTTGGCCGAATGGAAAAAGTACCGGGTTTTTCTCGGCCGCGTGACCGGTCAGCCGATCTGGCCATCAGCGCCAGCGTGGCCGGAGCAGCCAGAACCCTACAACGGCGAGACCACTATCGCCCGGGTGTAAGCCGGACTGACTCAACGCAACAACCATGACCGAATCCGCTCTTGGCGGATTCGGTCACAGGCTAAGTTAACCATCAAAATCTCAAGCACCTGGATTGACGGTTCTAATAGCTTTTTTGTTGCGTTTGTAGCGAATAAAAGGTCTTTCAATGAGATACCAGCTTGCTATGCAAGTTGGTAGAAGAACAGTCATTAATATCCAGCTTACGCTTTGGATGTCCGTGATTCGGCATTTTTCAGTAATAAATAATAATATCGGTACGTGATAGATGTAGACACCGTAACTTATGTCTGGAATGCGAAAGGCGATAATTCTTAAACCTGCGATCCCCACCCAAACCACAGCCACTGCATGAAGTAAATGGCGCAATGGGAAGGGCGGTATTAAAAGAGTAAGCGCAAGGAACGCCCAAGGCGCAAATCGTCCAGCAATATGTAGTTTTTTTCTGTATATAAACGCCAGATTTCCTACAAAAAAAGCCTGCGCTAGCAGGGTGAGCGTTACGGGGAACGAACCAAATCCAGTAGATGACAATATCAGTACGGTTAAAGCAGATGCAACAAGCGTTAGCCAAATAAATCTAGGCTTCTGGTATGCACCAATTGCCCATAGCCCTGCTAATGTTAGATACGCAAGCTCTTCCCAGGCGAGAGACCAAAGAGCTTGGTTCGTGTAGCCCTTTTCTGGAATATAAATCCCACCTGAAAGCCAAGTGGTTATAGAGTTTAAAGCGACCTGCGAATCAAATAAGACAAATGTCAGTAGCAAAGATGCTATTAGCGCTGGAAGTATTCTTAGTGCTCGCCTTTTTGCAAAATCCTTAAGCGATACTCTATCGCTGTAGCTTTTCAGCACAACAACGCCACTGATGGCAAGAAAAGCAGGTACCGCCATAATCAGTACGCCAGTCCAAGCGGTGTTTGGAGTTGAATATAAGTATAGATGCGCTACAACCACTTCTAGTGCCAAAAGTAATCGTAGGATATCAAAGTTAGGGAAGTATTCCGAAGTGGGCGAGTCCGTTCTACTCATGGTCATTTTATGCCAGGTTGATCCGTAAGCTTCTCTTGGGTATTTACTCGGCGAGCGCATGGATACGTTTAGATAAGATTGTATGTTTAATAAAGCGCGAAATTGTATATGGGAAATGTGTGGCCCGCTACATTAATTAATTTCGAATGAAAAATCGCGTGTTTTTGCGCTTAGCAGCCGTCAGTCCGGCGGCTTTTTTTCGCTTGGAGAAAATGATGCCTGTAACTGAAAAAGATCGAGACGTCCTCGCGCGCACGCCGTGGGGGGAAGCCCGTGGTGAATCAACGGCCGGGCAGGTGGCTGTGGCTTGGACGATCCGTAATCGGGTATTCGATGGAAAAACAATTCGTGGTGGGGGGAGGGCTACGCCGGTGTGTGCCAGAAGCCGTACCGGTTCAGCTGCTGGAACAAGAACGATCCGAACTTTCTGTTCCTTAGCGGTGCGCGACAGATCCCTTTCCGCGAATTGGCCCAGGCGCGGATTGCCGCCGACCAGGTGATCGACGGGAAAGTGCAGGACCCCACCAACGGTGCCACGCACTACTACGCGCTCGCCATGAAGACGCCGCCGGCTTGGGCCGTGAAGGCGCGACAGACCCTCAAGCTGGGCGGGCACGTCTTCTTCAAGGACGTTCCGTGATGGTGGCGCCGTGGAAAACCGTATGCGCGGTGGTGCTGGTGCTGATCGGCGCCGGCAGCGCTTGGCTGTCCCGGGACTGGCGCTACGGCAAACAGTTGGCCGAGCAGGCCCGGTTGCACGCCGAAACCCTCAATCAGCTGACCATGGCCGCCACCACCGCGCAGCAGGCCGAGCAGGACAAGCGGCTGTCAGTCCTCATCGATGCGGGTTCAGCCGGTGGCTGTTCAGTGTCTGCAACCGTCGTCACCGGCGGCGTGGATCATGCAGCCGTACGCGCCCAACTTGACCCAGCGCATGCTCAACGAATTGTCGCCACCACCGGCGAAGGCGATCGCGGGCTGATTGCCCTGCAGGCCTGTCAGGCCTATATCAGAGCGCTGGCGCCTGCACATTTTGAATAATTATCCAAAGCTTCGTGTTCGATGGTTTTGCAGATAGAATGAGAAAAATTGTTTTGGCGTGAATTTGATGCAGCAGCATATTAATAATCTTGATGGGTTTAGAGGCTTCGCTGCCCTCTTAGTGGTCGTTAGTCATTATAGTAACTTGACTGGCGTGCTAGGAGGGGTTTTAGGAGAGGGTGGAGGGCAGGCTGGGGTAATGCTGTTCTTTATGCTCACAGGATTTCTAATTGCCAAGCTTCATCTTGGTCAGGAATTCACTAGATCTAATCTGTTGGAATATGCGTTTAAGCGCGTTGCAAGAGTTTATCCACTATTTATAATAATTGCCGCGCTTCCTTCTTTTTTGTCTTGGTCCGGATTTCCCGGAAAAATAGCAATGTCAGACATTGACTCGTTTAGTGCGTACTTAGGTCAAATCACATTAATTGATCGTGGCTACGGTGTGCTTTGGACGATTCAGATCGAATTTATTTTCTACATAGCTTTCGTTGCTATATGGTTCGCAGCATCAAAAGCTGGGAGTGCTGTAATCGCAGCTTCTCTTTTAGCAATCACCTGCCTGCTGGTAGCTGGCGGCCTTAGCTATGGTTATGACTTTTTCAATAGGTGCCACTATTTTGTATTTGGTGTGGTCATTGCTATTTTTGCAAACAGTAAGCCAGTTTCTAATTCAACAAGGTTAAAGTCAGTTGTTGGAGTTTTGCTTCTGATTAGTGTTCCGGTCATGTTTCCTAAGTTTTCTAAGATTTTTCTTGGGCTTGAAGTTGATTCGTGGCGAAGCTATATCGTTATGGTGCAGTTCTTGTTTCTGTTTATTATTGCTGTTTCGGATAGATATTATTTGTCAGCAATACTTTCGTGTCGCCCTTTAAGGTGGGTCGGAAAGGTTTCATACTCGCTGTATCTGATTCATTACTTCGTTCTTTTGCCTTTTCTTGAGTGGGTGCCCCCAGTAAGTAGTTACGCGGTTAACTTTGTTTTTTTTCTTTCGTTAACTTTGTTAGTCTCTTGGCTGAGTTATAGGTTTTTAGAAAGGCCGCTACAAAAAATTTTCCTAGTGCCAATCCGATCGGAAATAGCATCAGGAAAGGTGTTGGAAAGCAGCCGTTAGCGCTGATCTACTGGATAGGTTGCCCAGTACGAACGCTGATGCCGCTGGCCGGTTCGATTCCGGCTTCGGGCACCATGAATATCAAGGGCTTGCATGACATACCTCATGCAAGCCCTTTTTCGTGCTCAAACAAACGCCTGCCCGCTAAATCCTCTAGGCAAACGCTGAAGCCCGGCCATAGCCGTCAACCGCTCGATCCACTCGGAACGCCAGTCGGACGCCGTGTGTGCGGCCCAGGATTGGCGAGCCGCGCGCCGCGCCTCATTGCGCTGATTTTTGCGCGCATCCTTGTACGCATCGGTATTGCGGCAACTACGGCACTTCACTCGATTGAGTTCGCTGCTGGAGGAGAGGTTGTTGCCCTTGTGCCCACAGGCCAGATGCCCGTCGACTTTGAAATGAATGACCATGGGACGTCTCCTTGGTGACGTGTAAAGGTTTTGACCTCTCACGACCAAGGGCGTTCTCTCATGCCCCAGGCGAATCGACGAGCTATCTGAAGCGTGGTAGTGGCCGATCAATGGGTTTGAGCGACGACAAGGTACTGCGAATGAGGGGAGTGTCCTTGTCGATATCGTTCAGCCGGTCGCGGATGCGCAGAGCGGTCGGGTGTCCGCCTTGATGATCGACCCAGTCGGCGATCTCTTTGCAAGCTGCCGCGAGACGCGCCTCCCGAGCCTCGAGCAAGGTCAGCAGAGTGGTGATGGACTCTTTTTCGGACATGGAGCACCTCCGTTCATTAATCCGCTCGGTAGCAGCAAAAAGCTCGCCAAGCGCGAGCTCTCTGCCGTTGGGGCGCTGCTCCTTCAGCTGGTTTGAGTATAGACCCGTAAATGACAGCTATCAGCCCGACGACTCGGGAGCGGTCACTTGCGAGCTGGCGGTGTTGAGCCGATGACATTCCTTGCGGGTGTCTTCTTCCCGGTCGTAACCATCGCCGATGAAACCACCGGTTCGCGTGTCGCAGATGCGATACCAGCCCAAGGCTTCGGCGGGCTCATGGAGCGTTTCTCCGGCGCGCCGGCCGTGGATGACAATCTTGTTGCAGCGCTTCACGACAAATATGTCTTCCATGGCGTCACCGCAGCTGATTCCTACCAGATCAACTATAGAAGCCCTGACCAATCGTGCAAAAAATAGGCAAGTCAGTTCGTCGGTTGCAGTTGCCAGCCTGACTGCCGCCAGCGCAGGTGGTGGGTCGGATTCAACGCCTCAAGGAAATCCTGATCGTGGGAAACGGCGACAATGGCGCCCGGAAATGTCTGCAATGCCCGCTCGAATGCTTCCACGGAAGGCAGATCCAGGTGATTGGTCGGCTCATCCAGCAACAACAGCTGCGCAGGATCCGATCGCCACAAGGCCAGTGCCAACGCCGCTTTCAGGCGTTCGCCACCGCTCAATGACGCGCAGGGGCTCGTGGCGCGGCTTGCATCCAGTTGCAAGTGAGCGAGATAGCTGCGCAGAGTGCCCTCGGTCAGCGCAGTTCCCTGCATCATCAGCTGTTCGGTGATGGAGCGCTGATCGTCCAGTTGGGCCAACTGCTGATCCAGGAATGCTAAGGGCACGTGTGTTGTGGCGGTTCCGTTGATGGGTGCGAGTTCCCCGGCGAGCACCTTCAGCAAGGTTGATTTGCCGCAGCCGTTGGGACCGCTGACAGCGATCCGCATCGGGCCATGGATCGTGAGATTCAGTGCATCGCCCGGCAGCCACGGCAATCGGGCTTCACTCAGCGTGCAGATCTGACGGTTGTTGGGCACGGCGCTCCCGGGCAGGTTGATCAGCACGCTGTCCTCGGGCTGTACCTTGGCATAAGCCTCGCGTACCTGGGCATCGAGCTCGGACTTGCGGGCCTGATGTCCCTGACGGACATGCCCCATGATTTCCCGTGCGGCGCCCTTGATCGCGACGTATTCGAAACTGGCAATATTGGCGGTTTCGGCATTGCGTCGGGAGTTGGCAGCATGGCGTTGTATCGTGTCGTGCTCGCGGCGAAGTCGAATCCGCTCGCGCTGACGCTCGCTTCTGGCCTGATCGAGACGTGCCTGCGCCGCCGCTTGATAGATTCGCTGGTGCTCGCGGAATGCCGAGTAATTGCCACCGAATTCGATAGCCCCCGACGCGCTCAACTCAACGATACGCTGCATCCGGTCGAGCAATTGCCGATCATGGCTGACGACGATCAACCCGGTGTGCCAGCGCTCAAGCGAGTTCATCAGCCATTGCCGTCCCGATGCATCCAGATGGTTCGTCGGCTCATCGAGGATCAGCAATTCAGCCTGGCTGATAAACGCGCCAATCAGCGCGACTCGTGCTTGCTGGCCGCCACTGAGTTTGCCGGTCTCGTCGGAGAGGGCAACCTCGGTCAGCCCGGCGTCATCGAGCATCCGCCGCAGGCGCTCTGCCAGGTCCCATTGTTCACCTATGAGATCGAAATCCTCGGCCGATCCGCCGCCATTCTTCATGCGCTCGAGCGCCTCAAGAATGGCGGCGCTGCCGGTGGTCTCGGCGACCGTTTCGCCGGGTGCGCCAATAAAGGTTTGCGCCACGTAGGTCGTCGTTACGGAACGCGTCACGCTACCGGTGGTGGGTTGCCACTGTCCGACGATCAGGCGCGCCAGTACGCTTTTGCCAACGCCATTGCGCCCGACGATGGCGGTCGGGGTGTGATCGAATTTCAGGTTGAGTGCAGTGAAAATCGTCTCGCCATTGGCGAACTGAAAACCCAGCTGGTTCAGGGAGACGAGAGCAGGCGTACGCGAGACGTGAGTCATCGGCACCTCCAAAAAATGTTGTGAGCACTGACAGGCGCCTTGAGCGGCGTGTCGCGATTACATTTTTGAAGGCTTAGTTGTTCACTTCTGCGGTCGTCCTGAGGAGGTAGGAGGGCGTAGCCTATTCGAGATGGGCGAAGGCTTCAAGGCGCTGTTGCCTTCTCTACCATGCGTTCGAGAAACAGGGCCAGCGCGACTTCTTCCTTGCGCAGCCCCTTGCGGACGCGCGGCTTCGGCAATTCGGCCAAGGCGCCGAGCATGAAGTGCTCGACCACCGCCGGGTGGATGTAGCATTTGCGACAGACCGCCGGCGTGTTGCCCAGTTGGCGGGCGACACCTTTCACCATCTCGACCACATGCCGCTTGGCCTCGCTCTCGGACTCCCATTGCAGCTCTCGCAGGACCGCCAACGCCAATGCGCTGCCGGCCCAGGTCCGGTAATCCTTGGCGGTGAAATCCGCGCCGGTCAGGGTTTGCAGGTAGGTATTGACGTCGGAAGAGCTGACGGTGTGTCGCTCGCCGTTTTCATCCAGATACTGAAACAGGTTCTGCCCTGGTATTTCCAGGCAGCGCTTGATGATCCGCGCCAATCGCCGGTCCTTCACTGTGATCTGATGCTCGATGCCGCTCTTGCCGCGAAACTGGAACAGGATCGCGCTGCCGTTGACCTCGACATGCCGGCTGCGCAGGGTGGTCAGGCCGTAAGAGCGATTGTCCCGCGCGTATTGCGTATTGCCGACGCGAATCAGGGTGGCGTCGAGCAACGTGATGACCGTGGCCATGACTTTGTCGCGGCTGAACCCGGGCGATGCCAGCAGCGCTTCCAGCTGTTTGCGTAACTTGGGCAGCGCCAGCCCGAATTCGCGCAGGCGCGAATACTTGTCCGCGTCGCGCACTTCGCGCCAGCGAGCGTGATAGCGATATTGCTTGCGTCCACGGGCATCGCGACCGGTGGCTTGCAGATGGCCGCACGGGTCGGCGCAGATCCACACGTTGGTGTAGGCCGGCGGAACGGCCAGCGAGTTGATGCGCTTGATCTCGTCAGGGTCGGTGATGCGCTGGCCTTCGGGATTGAAATGGGCGAATTTTCCGCGCAGTTTTCTTCGGCTAATACCCGGCTGGGTGTCATCGACGTAATGCAGATCCGAAGGCAATACCTCGGTGAGCGCAGTATCGGGCATGGCGGATTTTCCTTCGCGGCAATCAGGCTGTTAAAACCATTGACCGCACGCCATGACGGACGTGCCCGCGGGTTTACGCCAGCACCGCGACGGCCTTGATTTGGGCCCACAATGACTGGCCCGGATGCACGCCAAACTGATCCCGTGAATAGCGAGTGATGCGCGCCAGCAACGGTGTCCCGCCGGCATCGAGGCGGATGAGCACGTGGGCGGCGTTGTCGGCCGGCTGCTCGCTGACGACCGTAACCGGCAGTCGATTGAGGATGCTGCTGAACTCACTGTTTTGCAGAGTCAGGCTGATGTCTCGCGCGTGTACCTTGCAGCGAAGACTTTGGCCCGTCGTCATCGGCGCGTGGGTCACGCGAATGCTCAGTGGCGAGTCCGGCAGTTGCAGGGTGAGCAATTGATAGTCGGCATCGTAGCCGCTGACCTGGCCTTCGATGATCACCCCGGCGTCATTGTCCATGGCCAGCGGCAGATCGAGCCGCGCCAGGGTTTCGCCAATCGGACCGCTGGCCAGCGCTTTGCCGTCGCTGAGCAGCACCAGATGATCGGCGAGCCTGGCCACTTCGTCCTGCGCGTGGCTGACATACAGCACCGGGATTTCCAGTTCGTCGTGCAGGCGTTGCAGGTAGGGCAGGATTTCGCTTTTGCGCTGACTGTCGAGGGCCGCCAAAGGCTCATCCATCAGCAGCAACTTAGGGCTGGTCAGCAGCGTCCTGGCGATGCCGACACGCTGACGCTCACCGCCGGACAGATGCTGAGGGTGACGATCCAGCAAATGGCCGATGCCCAGCAATTCGGTGGCTTGGGTCATGTCGACCCGGCGCTGCGCCTTGGGAATGCGCTTGAGGCCGAATTGCAGATTGGCCAGCACCGACAGGTGCGCAAACAGGCTGGCCTCCTGAAACACATAGCCGAGCGCGCGTTTGTGCGGCGGCACGAAAATGCCTTTCTCGGTGTCCTGCCAGACCTCGTCATTGACGCGAATAAAGGCTTGCGGCGCGCGTTCAAGCCCGGCAATGCAGCGCAGGCAAGTGGTCTTGCCCGAGCCGGACTGCCCGAACAGCGCCGTCACGCCGCGACCGGGCAGCTGCAGATCAACGTCGAGACTGAAGCCCGACCAGGCCAGTTTCAGGCGTGCATCAATCATCGATCAGCTCCAGCCCGTGCGGGTCTTGCGGCTGGAATACAGCGCCAGCAACACCAGAAACGAAAACACCAGCATCGCCCCGGCCAGCCAGTGCGCCTGTGCGTACTCCATGGCTTCGACGTGGTCGTAGATTTGTACGGAAACCACCCGGGTCTTGTCGGGAATATTCCCGCCGATCATCAGCACTACGCCGAATTCGCCGACGGTGTGGGCGAAGCCGAGGATTGCCGCGGTGATGAAGCCGGGGCGAGCCAGGGGCAGAATCACGCTGAAAAAAGTGTCCCAGGGATTGGCGCGCAAGGTCGCCGCCACTTCCAGAGGACGAATACCGATTGCGGAGAAGGCGTTTTGCAACGGCTGCACCACGAATGGCATGGAATAGAGCACCGAACCGATGACAAGGCCGGTGAAGCTGAAGGTCAAGGTGCCAAGCCCCAGCCACTGAGTGAAATGCCCGATGAAGCCATTGGGGCCAAGGGCCAGCAGCAGATAAAACCCGATGACCGTCGGTGGCAGCACCAGCGGCAGCGCGACAATCGCGCCGATGGGACCGCGCAGCCAGGAACGGCTGCGCGACAACCACAGGGCAATCGGCGTACCGACGACCAGCAGGATCGCGGTGGTCAGGGACGCCAGTTTCAGGGTCAGCCAGATCGCCGCGAAATCGGCACTCGTCAGCGACATTTACAGCTGGTAACCGTAGGACTTGATGACCGCAGCGGCTTTCGGGCCTTTGAGGTAATCAACCAGCGCCTTGGCAGCGGCATTGTCCTTGCCTTTGTTGAGGATCACGGCGTCTTGCTTGATCGGGTCGTGCATGTTCGCCGGAACGATCCACGCGGAGCCGCTGCTGACCTTGCCGTCCTTGTAGATCTGCGACAGGGCGACAAAGCCCAGCTCGGCGTTGCCGGTGGACACGAACTGGTAGGCCTGGGTGATGTTCTGGCCTTCAACGATCTTGGCTTTGGTGGCGTTCGTCAGTTTCAGTTTTTCCAGCACCTGAGTGGCGGCCAGACCGTAAGGCGCTGCTTTCGGGTTGGCGATGGACAGGTGCTGGTATTGGTTTTTCTTCAGGACATCGCCGTTGGCGTCGACGTCACCTTCCTTGGCCGACCACAGCGCCAGGGTGCCGATGGCATAGGTGAAGCGCGACCCCTTGACGGTGTCGCCTTCTTTTTCGAGTTTTTCCGGGGTGGTGTCATCGGCCGACAGGAAAACTTCGAACGGCGCGCCGTTTTTGATCTGGGTGTAGAACTGGCCGGTGGCGCCATAGGCTGCGACCAGTTTGTGCCCGGTGTCTTTTTCAAAGTCAGCGGCAATCGCCTGAATCGGCGCGGTGAAATTGGCCGCGACCGCGACTTGCACTTCATCGGCCTGAGCAGCGCCGATGGCGAATACCGCGAGCAGGGCAGGGGCAAAACGTGAGGCACGATTGATCATGAAACGGCTCCGTGGGTGGCAAGTGCAGTGGGCAGTTGTTATTGGAAGGTAGACTGCGCCGATGCGAAGAGGTGAAACGCTATATAGCGAAATATATAGCGAAATGCCGCCAAACAGGAAGCACTGCTTTTAAACCGGGCGAGGGCGCCACGCTCCTCACCCGTTCGGGTTCATCACCGCGTCAGTCTTGCCAGTGCGCCCTCAGCCAGTTGCCGGGTCAATTCAGCGCTGCCGAGGTCTTTGCCGAGTGTGAAGGCCTGGCCGGCCCAGAGGTTGCTGAAATCTGCTTCGCCCTTTGCACGCAGCGGCATCAAGGCACCGCCAGCCAGCGGAAAAGCGGGGGCCTTGTCCGACATCGGGCCCAGTTCGCGCATCACCCGATTGAGAATCCCCCGCGCCGGGCGTCCGGTAAACAGATTGGTCACCGCCGTCTCGCTTTCCTTGGCGGTGCGTAAGGCCTTGTGATGCGACGCACTGATTTTCGCTTCCGGGGTAAACAGATACGCCGTCCCGACTTGAACCGCCGAAGCGCCGAGCATGAACGCCGCCGCGACGCCGCGCGCATCGGCAATCGCACCGGCCGCAATCACCGGGACGCTCACCGCGTCGACCACTTGCGGCACCAGGGCAAACGTACCGACCTGACTGCTCAGGTCAGCGCTGAGGAACATCCCGCGATGGCCGCCGGCCTCGTAACCCATGGCGATGATCGCGTCGCAACCGTTCTGCTCGAGCCAGATCGCTTCGTCGACGGTGGTTGCCGACGAGATGATTTTCGCACCAGTGGCCTTGACCCGATCCAGCAAGGATTTTTCCGGCAGGCCAAAGTGAAAGCTCACCACTTCAGGGCGAAATTCTTCCAGCACTTCACAGGCGGTCGCATCGAAGGGCGCACGGTTTGACACCGGCGTCGGCGCATCGAAATCGACACCCAGTTCGCGATAGTAGGGTTCCAGCAGGTTTTTCCATTCACGGGCTTTTTGCTCATCCGCGCCCGGAGCTTGATGGCAGAAAAAATTGACGTTGAATGGCTTGCTCGTGCCTTGGCGAATGGTCTTCAGTTCTTCGCGCAGTTGCTCGATGGTCAGCATCGCCGCCGGCATCGAACCGAGGCCACCGGCGTTGCAAGTTGCGTTGACCATGGATGAATTAGTGGCTCCGGCCATGGGGCCCTGGATGATCGGCAGTTCGATGCCGAACAGGTCAAGAATGCGGGTATCAGGCCATTGGCTCATGGAATAGCTTCTCCGACGACAAAACAGGCAGGGACGGTAGCAGCCGGTTTTTTAACGCAAAGCCACCCCCATGACCAGCACAGATTTGTAGCTTGAGCAGCGGGCGCTGGCTCGGTGTTCACGCCCGATTGGCTAAAAGTCGAGTGGGGCAAAATGTTGCAATGTGCTATTCCAATGCCTCGACATCCTTAATTTCACCGATAAGAGGCAGTCATGTTCAAAGGCATTCTGATCGATAAAGACGACAGCGGTTATCGCGCCAACCTGCAGGAAATCAGCGACGAGCAGTTGCCGGAGGGCGATGTGACAGTGGATGTCGCTTACAGCACGCTGAACTTCAAGGACGGCCTGGCGATCACCGGCAGCAGCCCGGTGGTGCGCAAGTTTCCGATGGTGCCGGGGATCGATCTGGCGGGCACCGTCGAAGTCAGCTCACACCCGGACTACAAGGTTGGCGACGCGGTGCTGCTCAATGGCTGGGGCGTCGGCGAAAGCCACTGGGGTGGCCTGGCGCAGAAGGCGCGACTGAACGGTGACTGGCTGATTCCGCTGCCGAAGGCATTCACCGCTGCGCAAGCCATGGCCATCGGCACAGCGGGCTATACGGCGATGCTGTGTATCATGGCGCTGGAACGTAACGGCGTGACAGCGCAACAGGGCGAAGTGCTGGTGACCGGCGCCAATGGCGGCGTCGGCAGTTTTGCCATTGCGTTGTTGAGCAAGCTTGGCTACCGCGTGGTCGCTTCGACCGGTCGGGTGTCGGAACACGAATACCTGACACAACTGGGTGCCAGCGAAATCATTGATCGCGCCACCCTGTCCGAACCCGGCAAGCCGCTGGCCAAGGAGCGTTGGGCGGGCGTCATCGATTCGGTCGGCAGCCACACGCTCGCCAATGCCTGTGCCAGCACTCGGGCCGAAGGTACAGTGGCTGCGTGCGGTCTGGCTCAGGGCATGGATTTTCCGGCGTCCGTGGCGCCGTTCATTCTGCGTGGCGTGACGCTGGCCGGGATCAACAGCGTGACTCAGCCCAAGGCGCGGCGCATCGAGGCTTGGGATCGTCTGGCGAAGGATCTGGATTTTGCCCTGTTGCCACTGATCAGTCATGAAATCGGCCTCGGCGAAGCTATCGACGCGGCACCGAAGTTGCTGGCGGGGCAACTCCGGGGGCGAGTTGTAGTTGATGTGAATCGCTGATTACAGTCGGGGTTTGCCTTCACGCTCGAGCAATTCGCGCTTGCGCTCCACGCCCCAGCGGTAGCCCGACAGATTGCCGTCACTGCGCACAACGCGATGACAGGGGATCGCTACCGCCAGACTGTTGGCGCCGCAAGCCTGGGCCACTGCGCGCACGGCTTTTGGTGAGCCGATACGCAAGGCGATGTCCGCGTAGCTGGCGGTGCTGCCGACCGGTATTTCGCGCAGCGCCTGCCACACCCGCTCCTGAAATGCTGTGCCGCGCACATCCAGCGGCAAATCCAGTCCGATGGCAGGCGCTTCGATGAAGCCTACGACGTGGGCGATCAGTTGTTCGAACTCGGCATCGGCGCCAATCAGGTTGCCCCGGCGAAACTGGTCCTGCAGGTCGCACACCAATTGGTGTGGATCGTCGCCCAGCAGAATCGCGCAGATCCCGCGCTCGCTCTGTGCCACCAGAATGGCGCCGAGCGAGCACTGGCCGACGGCGAAGCGGATGTCGTTGTTCTGGCCGGCGGCCCGGAAGTCGCCGGGTTTCATACCCAGTAACTGATCGGCCGACTCGTAAAAACGGCTGTTGGAATTGAAGCCGGCGTCATACAGCGCTTCGGTCACCGAGCCGCCGTCTGCCAGACGCTGACGAACCCGGCGCGAGCGATGCGCGGCTGCATAGCCTTTGGGCGTCAGGCCCGTCGCTGCTTTGAACACGCGATGAAAATGAAAGGCGCTCAGGCCAGCGGTCTCGGCGAGATCATTGAGCGCCGGCAGATTTTCTGACGCTTCGATTTGGCGACAGGCTGCCGCGACGGTCGCAGCATGTTGCGCGGCGACTTCGGTCTGATCCTTGCTCGCCCGTTTGCTGGGACGATAGCCCGCTGCCTCGGCGTCCTTGGCGGTGTCGAAAAACTCGACGTTCTGCGGTTTCGGCAAGCGAGCCAGGCTGCTGGGGCGGCAATAGATGCCGGTGGTTTTCACGGCATAGACAAACTGGCCGTCCGCCCGAGGGTCGCGCGCCACGACAGCGGCCCAGCGTGGATCGTCTTCAGTGATCAGCGAGGTGGTAAGCGTTTTCATGATGGAGAGTCCGTTGACCTGTTGAATTTCAGGTTAACCAGTGCCACCGGCCGGAACACTCCGACCCTTGCGGTCAAACTTTGCAGGATTATCCGGCGACGCGAAACGTGAGGTTGAAGCGTTGTTCGCCCAGGCGCGGGTGTCGGCCAGGCTTGATTGGCAGGATGCCGTGAAAGCGCAGCCGGTCGACGCCGCCCCAGATCACCATATCGCCGTGCAGTAGCGAGATTTTCTGGCTCCTGTCACCACGCGTGAAACCGCCGAACAGGAACGTCGCGGGCAGGCCCAATGACAGCGAAACGATCGGCGCTTCGTAGGCGTTTTCGTCTTTGTCCTGATGCAACGACATCTTCGCGCCCGGAATATAACGATTGATCAGGCAGGAATCCGGCTTGAAGTCGGCAAATCCGACGCCTTTCGCCGCCGCCTGGGCCAGTTCACGAAACACCTCGGGCATCGCCGGCCAGGGTCGATGGCTCACTGGATCTTCGGATGAATAGCGGTAACCGCTGCGATCAGTGATCCAGCCCAGTGCACCGCAACTGCTGGTGGCCACCGACATGCTGAAGCCCCCGGGCGTCATCATGTGGCGCAACGGAGCGCAGGCTATGATCGATTCCAGGGCCGGCAACAACTGCTCGATTCGCGGCAGAGCAAAACCGCGCAGCACCCAGGATTGCTCGCCGATCTGTTCGGCGCGCCGGGGCTGCTCGGATTCTGTGTCGGCGAACAGATCGAAGGTGGTTTGCATGATCGTCAGGTCGCGTCGTGGAAGATGATGCCCAGAGTATGCCGTTTTCCGCTGTGCAGTCGGCTGACGCCGTGGCGCATGGTCACCCGATAATCACCGCGCACGCCTCTGACTGGCCGCTGATTGACAGCAAAGATCAGCGCGTCGCCTTTTCTCAGGTCCATCACCAGCGGGCGCGACTGCATTCTCGGACGTTGTTCGGTCATGACGAACTCGCCACCGGTGAAATCTTCGCCAGGTTCTGACAGAAGAATCGCCACTTGCAGCGGAAACGCATGTTCGCCGTACAGATCCTGATGCAGACAGTTGTAGTCCTGCGGGCCGTATTGCAGCAAGAGCGGGGTAGGCCGCAGTTGACCGGCGGCGTGGCAGCGCTCGAGAAATTCGCTGTGTTGCGCTGGAAAACGCTCCAGCAGCCCCATTCGTTCATGCCAGCGGTTGGCCAGAGGCACGAGTCGCGAGTAAAGCGCGCTGCGCAGGCGTTCCACCACGGATGGAAGCGGATAGCGCAGGTATTTGTATTCCCCGCGTCCGAAACCATGGCGGGCCATGATCACCTGGGACCGGAACGGTTCGCTTTGTGGGTAAAGCGCACTCAATCGATCGCAGGTCTCCGGGCGCAGCAGCGTGCGGATGACGGCGTAACCGTCCTGATCCAGTTGCTGCTCCAGGGCGATCCAGTCGAGCTCATCGAGCGGGGAGGCGGGTGAGGGTGACATGCTGATTCCTTGGCTTGCATTCAGGTATCAGTCTGGGTCGTCCACCCGGCCGCAACACTCCGCCGCTTGCGGTCGAATTGTCACCCGGGTCTTACAGGGCCTTGCTGACGCTGATGTCGCTGATCTCATCAGCGCTCTGGCCGTGCAGGGCATCCAGTGCGGCCTTGGCTTCTTCCGTCGTGCCGTTTTCCAGCTGGGCGAACTCGAAGCGGCGTTCACCGTTGAGTTTGTACTTGATCACGTATTTGGTTGTTTGGGCCACGTTGATGCTTACCTGTCTGCGTTGGCGGAACCGCTCAGCTGAGTTTGGAGCTCGAGCGGCGAATGATCTTGATCGAGTGCGTCAGGGTTGGCTTGCGGGTCACGCTGATCGCGCGGCGGTTGACGGTGTCGATGGTGATGTTCCAGAAACCGGTGCTGGGTGCGGTGATGCGGGCTGGAAACGTGTCAAAGGCGCCGCCGTGATAGGTGTGGCGCCCGCCATTTTTGAAGCTTCGGAAGTTGGCGTCGTTCATCAAGCGGATGTTGCAGGTTTGCGAGCATTGAATGACGACGATGTCGTCTTCGTTGAGGTGCTCGCGCTGGTGAATGAATTTCATGGGCGCCTCCAGAAGGGCTTTTTCTACAAAATCAAAACGATAGCATTGTCGATCGGCGCAGTTTATCAGCCCGGACAGGTTATTATCCGGCCGTCGGGCAGCGCTTTGACAATTAAAAACAGAATTCACGATTCGATGTGGGTTAAATGCAGTGAGCCTCGGAGAAAAACGGCATTCATGCTGTCGGAGGGTCTTTATTGGAGGTTTTGTATGAAGTGGGGTGTGGTGATTCTGCCGTTGGCATTGGCAATGGGTGGTTGCGCAAGCGTTTCGGAAATCAATGAAACACTGCCGACCATGAACGTCATTTCCGGCAAGAAGCCCCATGAATATGCTGAGTGCCTGTCAGAGAAGCTGGCCGACAGCCGGGGTGCCTTGCAGGTAGAGCGGCACAAGGACGAGGTTCGGGTCATTGTGCCGGGCAAGCTGGGGTCGGGCCCGGCAGCGGTGTTCGATATCGAGGATCGTTCCGGTGGCAGTAGCATCAAGCTGCATGAGCGGATGTCCAATGTGCCGCTGCGTCCAGGGGATGTGCGCAAAGCCGCCACCGCCTGCATTTCCGGCTGATAGACTGTCATCAGTCAACATTGATGCCGTCACAGCGTTGCTGTGGCGGCATTTTCATTTCCGGAGCGGTGAATGAAGAGAGAGCAGGTGCGGGAGCGACACAAGGAAGGGCTTATTGCGGCTACCCATGTGATCCAGAACCCGGCGAATCCGGGGGAGTGGATCGTGTTTTTCAAGAAAAGCGCCGGGCGCAGTTACTTCCTGGTCGACGATAACGACGAAGTCGAATCATTCAATCGGCTCGACGACCTGATCGAGGTCGTGCGCGGGCTGGGGATCAAGTTCGCCGAAATTCACATGTAAGTCTACTTGCAGACCACTACCACGCTGCGGTTTTTGTAGTTGCCGACGTCGACGCCCAGCGTCTTGTCGTCTTCCTTGGGCGCCGGTGTGCCGTCAGTCCCGACGATGCGATAACCGGTGCCGGCGCAGGACGCGTCAGCCTTTTCATAGCAGGTGGCCCAGGAATTGGCCTCGCCGGAGCAATCGATGCTCAACCCTTGTTCGCCATTGTTCAGGTAAGTGGTCTGCGAAGTGGCACAGCCGGTCAGGGCGGCGAGTGCAATCAGCGGCAGGAAACTGATGAGGGAACGGTTGGTCATGGCAATGTCATCTTCGAGGAGGAGGGGGCTAGACGCTATGACAGCGCCGGCAGGAAAAGGTTATAGCGATTGGCCACTTCTTTTCGCGCAGTCAAAAAAAGCCCTGCACAATGGCAGGGCCGGCCTTCATCATTACCGATCAGTCTTGTTCCTTGCCGCGACGTTTCGGAGCTGCGGGCGTGTAATCGAGCACCGCGGCGACTTCAATCGCCATCGCCTCTGTGGGCAACGGGCCGGACACGTCTTCGCCGTTGGCGGCAGTGATATGCCACTGGCCATCTTTCGCCTTGGCGACGGTGTACCCGTTGATGATTTTTGCTGCGGACATCTAGCGGCCTCGTTGGCTGGTTCAAAGGCGCCATGATAACGGTAAATGGGCGAGCGGGCGCAGGTCGATGCGGCGTTCCGAGATCTTTGGGCTAAGCTGAATGCGCAGCCTCTGTGAGCGGATTGAACTATCCGCCAGATTATTTCTCTATGTTGACATCGGTTAGCCAGTGCGGGGCATTGTAAGGTGCACGCCGCCTGATTAGACTGCGCCGAAACTCGTACACACAGCCCTTTCAAGGACTTATATGATCAAGAAATGCTTGTTCCCAGCAGCCGGTTACGGTACTCGCTTCCTCCCAGCGACGAAGGCCATGCCCAAAGAAATGCTGCCGGTGGTAAACAAGCCACTGATCCAGTACGGCGTCGAAGAAGCTCTGGATGCTGGCCTGAACGAAATTTCCATCGTGACCGGCCGTGGCAAGCGCGCCCTGGAAGACCACTTCGACATCAGCTACGAGCTGGAAAACCAGATCAAGGGCACTGACAAGGAAAAATACCTGGTCGGTATCCGCAAGCTGCTGGACGAGTGCTCGTTCTCCTACACCCGCCAGACCGAAATGAAAGGCCTGGGTCACGCGATCCTGACCGGTCGCCCATTGATCGGCGACGAACCGTTCGCCGTGGTACTGGCGGACGACCTGTGCGTCAACCTCGACGGTGACGGCGTATTGACCCAGATGGTCAAGCTGTACAAGCAGTTCCGCTGCTCGATCATTGCCATTCAGGAAGTCGATCCGCAGGAAACCAGCAAGTACGGCGTGATCGCTGGCGAAATGATCCGCGACGACATCTACCGCGTACACAGCATGGTCGAGAAGCCAAAGCCGGAAGACGCGCCGTCGAACCTGGCGATCATCGGTCGTTACATCCTGACTCCGGACATCTTCGACCTGATCGAACAGACCGAACCAGGCAAGGGCGGTGAAATCCAGATCACCGACGCTCTGATGAAACAAGCCCAGAACGGCTGTGTGATGGCCTACAAGTTCAAGGGCAAGCGTTTCGACTGCGGTGGTGCAGAAGGCTACATCGAAGCAACCAACTTCTGCTTCGAGAACTTCTACAAGACTGGCAAGGCTTACTGATAAAGCCTGATCTGCCTGTACGAAAAAGCCACCTTCGGGTGGCTTTTTCATTTTCCGCCCCTATATCGGCAGGAGTGCTTGCCCAATGGACGACGGCGGGTATGCTGATCGCCTGCCGAGGAGATAGAAATGGCCTACGATTTTGACCTTTATGTGATTGGCGCCGGTTCCGGCGGTGTGCGGGCTGCGCGTTTTGCTGCCGGGTTCGGTGCGAAAGTGGCGGTGGCCGAGAGCCGTTATCTGGGCGGCACCTGCGTCAACGTCGGTTGCGTACCGAAAAAACTGTTGGTGTATGGCGCGCATTTCGCCGAAGACTTCGAACAGTCCTCGGGTTTTGGCTGGAGCCTGGGCGAGGCGAATTTCGATTGGGCCACGCTGATTGCCAACAAGGATCGCGAGATCAATCGCCTGAACGGCATTTATCGCAATCTGCTGGTCAACAGTGGCGTGACCCTGCATGAAGCGCACGCGAAAATCGTTGGTCCGCACGAAGTCGAGGTCAACGGTGAGCGATACACTGCGAAGAATATTCTGATCGCCACTGGTGGCTGGCCGCAGATCCCGGAGATACCGGGGCATGAGCATGCGATCAGCTCGAACCAGGCGTTCTTCCTCAAAGAACTGCCCAAGCGTGTGCTGGTGGTCGGTGGCGGTTACATCGCCGTCGAATTTGCTGGGATTTTCCATGGGCTGGGCGCCAACACGACGTTGCTGTATCGCGGGGATCTGTTCTTGCGCGGTTTCGACGGTTCGGTGCGTAACCATTTGAAGGAAGAACTGATCAAGCGCGGTATGGATCTGCAATTCAATGCCGATATTGCGCGCATCGACAAGCAGTCGGATGGCAGCCTGAAAGCGACTCTCAAGGATGGTCGCGTACTGGAAGCGGATTGTGTGTTCTACGCCACCGGTCGGCGTCCGATGCTGGACAATCTGGGGCTGGAAAACACTGATGTGCAGCTCGACGACAAGGGCTTCATCAAGGTCGATGAGCAATACCAGACCACCGAGCCGTCAATTCTGGCACTGGGTGATGTCATCGGTCGCGTGCAGTTGACGCCGGTGGCGCTGGCCGAAGGCATGGCAGTGGCGCGACGCCTGTTCAAGCCTGAGCAATACCGTCCGGTGGATTACAAGATGATCCCGACGGCGGTGTTCAGCCTGCCGAATATCGGCACCGTCGGCCTGACCGAAGAAGAGGCCCGGGAAGCGGGGCACGAAGTCGTGGTTTACGAAAGCCGCTTCCGGCCGATGAAGCTGACTCTGACGGATTGCCAGGAGCGCACGCTGATGAAGCTGGTGGTCGATGGCAAATCTGACAAGGTGCTGGGCTGTCACATGGTAGGGCCGGATGCCGGCGAGATTGTGCAGGGTTTGGCAATCGCATTGAAGGCTGGCGCCACCAAGCGTGACTTCGACGACACCATCGGGGTGCACCCGACGGCGGCCGAAGAGTTTGTCACCATGCGTACGCCGGTCGGCGCTTAAGTCTTTTTCGGTTCTACTGCGTCTGGTGCTGCCGCAACGGTGGTGGCCAGGCGCAGGCTGGCTTGTGCCGTGGCCAATTCCTTTTCCAGTGACTGATTGAGCTGCGACTGCTCGTCGACGTTCTGCTTGAGCGTCTGGCTTTCCAGCAGTGCCACACGCAAACGTTCCTGGAGGAGGGTGCGTTCGCTGTCGACGCGAGACGCTTGCTCCAGCAGTTGATCCTGGCGCTGATTGCTTTGTTTGAGTTGATCCTGCATCAGGCTCAATTCGCGCACGGTGCCGCGATTCTCGGTCAGCAGACGTTCGTTGTCGCGGTGCAACTGAGTGATCTCGTCCTGACGTACCAGTGCGCTTTGCTGCGCCTGGCGCAACTCCATCTGCAACTGCTGAACCTGAGTTTCGTGACGGCTTTGCTCCTGCTCGCGCTGTTCCTTGATGGCGTTGCGGTAGTGCTCAAGCGCATCGCGGGCATGCAGGTGCTTCTCTTCCAGGGAGCGGATCTGCTCGTCCTTGTCCTGCAGGCGCAATTCAAAGTCTGACAGTGCCTGATTCAGCCCGGCGTTGCGGGTCTGCTCGGTCTGCAACATCGAGCGGGTATCGCTCAGCGCTTCGGATTCCTTGGCCAGCGCGGCAGCCTGAATGTCGTGCTTCTTCTCCAGTTGCACATGATCCTGACGAAGCTGATTCAGCTCGTCCTCCAGTGCCTGACGCTGTTGCTCGTACTGCTCGCGCGCCTGGTCAATCGGTTCCTGCGCCTGTTCTTTCAGGCGTTGGGCAAGGCGCGTAACGAGTGCCAGCAGCTCGTCATCGATGGGTTCTGCCGAAGGATCGGCCGGTTCGCTGCCGTCATCCAGCTCTTTCAGATAGCGATGAATCGTGGTTTTTGAACCCGTATTGCCAAGTTCGATGCGTACTGCGTCGATGCTGGGGTGTTCGCCACGGGCGAGGATCGCTGCGCGCGCGATCTGTACCACTGCTTTATTAACGCCGCCACGGGCCATATTTGCTCCTACCATTTCGTACTGTGGTACATGCCACCAAAGTACGCAGTGTACCATGTTGAAAATAAAGTGAAATAAGCGCTGATAAACGGACGGGATATACTGGTATTACCCCATGTGAAACCCATAAAATCGGTTTCGCACGAACCCTCAGTACGCCACGAGAAAATCAGCCCATGAGCGATATCGATCGCTATCTGCAAGCCGCCACCCGTGACAACACTCGCCGCAGTTATCGCGCGGCCATCGAACACTTCGAATCTGCGTGGGGAGGTTTTCTGCCGGCGACAGCGGACAGCATCGCGCGGTATCTGGTGGCGCATGCGGGCGTGCTGTCGGTCAACACGCTGAAGTTGCGCCTGTCGGCGCTGGCGCAGTGGCACAACAGTCAGGGCTTCGCCGATCCCACCAAGTCGCCGGTGGTACGCAAAGTGTTCAAGGGCATTCGCGCCCTGCATCCCGCGCAGGAAAAACAGGCCGAGCCACTCCAGCTGCGAGATCTTGAGCAGACCGTCACCTGGCTAGAGCAGGAAATGAAAGACGCCCGGGAAAAACAGGACCGGCCGCTGCTGCTACGAGCCTGCCGCGACCGCGCTTTGATCCTGCTGGGCTTCTGGCGTGGCTTTCGCAGCGATGAGCTGTGTCGGGTGCAGATCGAGCACGTGCAGGCGCACGCCGGCAGCGGCATCACCCTGTACCTGCCGCGTAGCAAGGGCGATCGGGAAAACCTCGGGCAGACCTATCAGGCCCCGGCGCTGTTGAAGCTGTGCCCAGTGCAGGCTTATATCGAATGGATCACCGAAGCGGCGCTGGTGCGGGGCCCGGTGTTTCGCGGCGTCGATCGCTGGGGCAATCTGAGCGAAGAGGGCTTGCACGCCAACAGCGTGATTCCGTTGCTGCGTCAGGCCCTGGAGCGCGCCGGGATCTCTGCCGAGCGCTACACCAGCCATTCCCTGCGTCGCGGCTTCGCAACGTGGGCCCATCAAAGCGGCTGGGACCTCAAATCGTTGATGAGTTACGTGGGATGGAAGGATATGAAGTCCGCCATGCGCTATGTTGAAGCGAGCCCCTTTCACGGGATGGCCCGGATTACGGATAAGCCGCTGTCGCCGTAGATATCGTTTTCTTCTATTAATATCCTCAGCTAATAGCGAAAACAAATCAGCAGCATCAGGTTTGCCAATGAGCCATCCGTCGAGTGACTGGGTAGGATTCACCCATCGAATTCACAACCCTGACGGAGAGTCATCAATGCCTATCATCAACAGCCAAGTAAAACCGTTCAAAGCTACCGCGTTCAAAAACGGCGACTTCGTACAAGTCTCGGACGCTGACCTGAAAGGCAAATGGTCCGTAGTGTTCTTCTACCCGGCCGACTTCACTTTCGTTTGCCCAACCGAGCTCGAAGACCTGGCTGACAACTATGCCGCCTTCCAGAAACTGGGCGTAGAGATCTACAGCGTTTCGACCGACACCCACTTTGCTCACGCTGCCTGGCACAACACTTCGCCAGCCATCGGCAAAATCCAGTACACCATGATCGGCGACCCGACTCAGGTCATCTCCCGCAACTTCGACGTGCTGATCGAAGAAGCTGGCCTGGCGGATCGTGGCACCTTCGTGATCAACCCTGAAGGCCAGATCAAAATCGTTGAACTGAACGATGGCGGCGTTGGCCGTGACGCTTCCGAGCTGCTGCGCAAAATCAAGGCTGCTCAGTACGTTGCTGCTCACCCAGGCGAAGTTTGCCCAGCCAAGTGGAAAGAAGGCGAGGCCACTCTGGCTCCGTCCCTGGACCTGGTCGGCAAGATCTAAGTCTGTGACAAGCGCAATGCAGGGCGGGACTCCGCACCTACTTAAGTAAGCTTCACCGCCCAATAGAAAAGCCCGGGCGAGATTCGCTCGGGCTTTTTTTCGCCTCAAATAAAGTCAGGAGATCGCCCGTATGTTGGACGCCAATCTTAAAGCCCAGTTGAAATCGTACCTGGAACGGGTCACCCAGCCGATCGAGATCGTTGCATCACTCGACGACGGTGCGAAATCCCGTGAAATGCTCGACCTGCTGAAAGATGTTGCCAGTCTTTCGCACCAGATTACCTTGATCGACAGCGGCGACGATGCACGCAAACCGTCGTTCTCGATCAACCGCCCCGGTGCTGACATCAGCCTGCGTTTCGCCGGCATCCCGATGGGCCATGAATTCACTTCGCTGGTGCTGGCCCTGCTGCAAGTCGGCGGCCACCCTTCGAAGGCCAGTGTCGAAGTGATCGAACAGATCCGCTCGCTCAAGGGCGAGTTCAACTTCGAGACTTACTTCTCGCTGTCCTGCCAGAACTGCCCGGACGTCGTTCAGGCGCTGAACCTGATGGCCGTGCTGAACCCGAACATCCGCCACGTCGCCATCGACGGCGCGCTGTTCCAGGATGAAGTCAATGATCGCAAGATCATGGCTGTGCCGAGCATCTACCTGAACGGCGAAAACTTCGGCCAGGGCCGCATGGGCCTGGAAGAAATCCTCGCCAAACTCGACACCGGCGCCATCGAGCGTCAGGCCGAGAAAATCAGCGCCAAGCAAGCCTTTGATGTGCTGGTGGTCGGCGGTGGCCCGGCCGGTGCTTCGGCGGCGATCTACGCCGCGCGTAAAGGCATTCGCACCGGTGTTGCAGCCGAGCGCTTCGGCGGTCAGGTGCTGGACACCATGGCCATTGAGAACTTCATTTCCGTGCAGGAAACCGAAGGCCCGAAACTGGCGACCGCGCTGGAAGAACACGTCAAGCAATACGACGTCGACATCATGAACCTGCAACGCGCCGACAAGCTGATCCCGGGCAAGAATGGCGAGCTGCATGAAGTTCACTTCGCCAGCGGCGCGACCCTCAAGGCCAAGAGCGTGATTCTGGCGACCGGTGCGCGGTGGCGTGAAATGAACGTGCCGGGCGAGCAGGAATACCGCAACAAAGGCGTGGCGTACTGCCCGCACTGTGACGGTCCGCTGTTCAAAGGCAAGCGTGTGGCGGTGATTGGCGGCGGTAACTCCGGCGTCGAAGCGGCCATTGACCTGGCCGGTATCGTGTCTCACGTCACCTTGCTGGAGTTCGACGTACAGCTGCGCGCCGACGCCGTATTGCAACGCAAGCTGCACAGCTTGCCGAACGTCACCGTGATCACCAGTGCATTGACCACTGAAGTCACTGGCGACGGGCAGAAGGTCAACGGCCTGCGCTACAAGGATCGCAATACTGACGAGTTGCGCACGGTCGAGCTGGAAGGGATCTTCGTGCAGATCGGTCTGCTGCCCAACACCGACTGGCTCAAAGGCACCATCGAGTTGTCTCCGCGCGGCGAGATCATCGTCGACAATCGCGGTGAAACCTCGATCCCCGGCATTTTCGCCGCCGGTGACGTGACCACCGTGCCGTACAAGCAGATCGTGATTGCGGTGGGCGAGGGCGCCAAGGCTTCCCTCAGTGCTTTCGATCACTTGATCCGCACTTCGGCTCCGGCGTAAATCCCGGGCCTGAAACAGAAAAACCCCATCAGCGATGATGGGGTTTTTTCTTTGTGGGGTGCTTTCTACCCGGTGTCAGCGTTACAGCGGTGCCGGCTGGATGATCTCGACCCAGTAGCCGTCCGGATCCTTGATGAACGCCAGGCTCTTCATGCGGCCATCGGTCAGGCGCTTCTGGAAATCGCAGCCGAGCTCTTCAAAACGTGCGCAAGCTGCAACGATGTCCGGTACCGAAATGCAGATGTGACCGAAACCGCGCGGGTCGGTGTTGCCGTTGTGGTAGGCGAAGTCTGCGTCGTTCTCGGTGCCATGGTTGTGGGTCAATTCCAGAATGCCGGGAATCGACTTCATCCACTCGGTGCGGGCAGCGGCGTCGGCCGGGATCTGCGATTTGTCGACCAGGGCGAGGAAGTACAGGCTGAATTCCGCTTCCGGGAAATCACGCTTCTCTACCAGCGAGAAACCCAGTACGCGGGTGTAGAAATCCAGCGACTTGGTGATGTCTTTGACGCGCAGCATGGTGTGGTTGAACACGAAGTTGCGGGTTGCGCTGTCCGGGGTGGCGGTGACGCCGGGGAAGGTGTTCAGTTCTTGCAGGCTCATGAGCCCTCCGTAACAAATTGGGGCGAGTGAATGGGCGCAATGATACGCATGCCAGGCAGCATCGCCAAACCGAAAGCGCGGGCTTGCCCTGCGAGCGGGCGGGCCTCAGACTTTACGGCTCAATCCGCGAGTGCCTCTGGTAATGATCCGACCTTTCAAATCGCTGTTCGTTTTCCTGGGTTTTTCCCTGCTTGCTCTGCCGGCCTTTGCCGAGGCGCCGAGCATCACCTGGCCCGCCGGCTGGGAGGTCGAGGCGCTGCCCGAAACCTCCCCTGAAGTCTCCCGTCAGCGGGCAGTGAAGACTGACGCCGATGGCAATCAGGTGATGGTGATGGAGTTGACGATGACCCGCGTGGAAAGTGGTCATCAGGTCAACTTGCAGGGCGTGTTGCTGGAGATGCGCAAGTCGGTGCAAAAAGACTTTTTCCAGAGCGGTTATCAGAGTGTCTGCAACAGGGTTCATCCGAGTACGCTGGGTTCGCTCACAGCGCTTGAGACCACTTGTACGGTGACTGAAAACGGCCGTCATGTTTTGTCGCAAACATTGGTTGCAGCGGTCGAGGCGGATAAAGCGTACGTACTTTCGTATGCCGGGCAGGCGGAGGTTTATAAGGCCAGCGGCGACGACATAGTGGCTGCGCGAAACAGCTTGAAATTTTAGTCGTCTGTTCGTGGCCAGCGTGGTGTTAGATACCTGAATTGATTAAACATAAAGTTAATCTTGGGTACTGGGGGCAACATTCCGAAGCATAGTTTCAGTACCGGAGCGGTTTGAGAATCAACTTCCCCGCCAGAAAAATCGTTTCATTTGTTAAATATTGTCCAAAAAAAGCCCTGCATATGCAGGGCTTTCATGTTTGCGAGAGATTAACCGCGCAACCAGGAATCAACGGTGGCTGCACCGTATTGTTCCTTCCAGGCTTTCAGGCCACGGTGGTTGCCACCCTTGGTCTCGATCAGCTCGCCGGTGTGCGGGTTCTGATAGACCTTGACCACGCGAGCTCGGCGGGTTTTAGGTGCGGCGGTCGATTGCAGACCGGATTTCGCCGGGTTCGGATCGAGAATGGCGATGATGTCTTTCAGGCCTTTGCCGTAGGTTTTCATCAGCCCCTGGAGCTTTTCTTCGAATTCGATTTCTTTCTTGAGCCCGGCATCGTTCTTCAGCGATTCCAGCTGCTTGAGCTGTTCCTGAAGGGCCTTTTCAGCTGCACGAAATTCAGCGAGTCTGGACAATATCTTTACTCCAATAGTGTGTTTGGCTGATACCAACCGCAAACAAAGCTATAAGCCAAGAGCCTTGAAGCGACTCGGTGATAATGGCTCACCTGCCCATCTTGCAACAGGTAAGAAAAATTGTAGTAGTTAATGTGGCAAGAGTAAATCCTGACTTTTTCTTCATGTAACAACAACGTTGTTTTGTATCAATTTGGTGCGGGCTGTCGGCGTGGCAGGATTTATTCAGACAAGTTAATGATGAGTTAATGCTTCGATGAAGTCGGCCGCTGGCATGGGCTTGCCGAAAAGGTAGCCCTGCAGAAAGTTGACATGGTGGGCGGCCAGATAATCACATTGGGCTTGCGTTTCCACTCCTTCGGCCACGATGCCCAGATCCAGCTTGGTGGAGAGCTCGATGATGGTGTCCAGAATGTGCCGGGAAAGGGCATCTTTATCGATCATGGCCACGAATGTCTGGTCGATCTTGAGGAAGTCGACATTGAAGGTTCTCAAGTAGCCAAGGCTTGAATGGCCGGTGCCAAAGTCGTCAATCGCGATCTTCACCCCCATCGCACGCAACTCTGCGAACAGTCGTTGGGTGATGTCGGACGGTTCGATCAGCTCGCGTTCGGTCAGCTCCAGGACCAGGCTGATGCTGCCAGGCTGGAACGCTGACAAAAATTCACGGCAATCCTCTACCAGTTCCAGATCGTGGCAGTGGCTGGCGGTGATGTTGATGCCGATGTGGAAAGGGGCTTCGAAGGTCGGTGACAGCGGCCCCAGAATGAAAGCGGTCTGCTGCATCAAGGCGCGGGTCATTGGCACGATCAGCCCGGAGTGTTCGGCAAAGGGTATGAACAGGTCCGGACGCACCAGTCCTTCCTTGGGATGATTCCAGCGCATCAGCACTTCCGTGCCCGACCACCGTTTGCTGTCGCCGTGCACCACCGGTTGAAAGTAGGGAATGAATTCTCCTGCCTCCAGCGCTCGCTGCATTTCATGACTGGGCGACGTGGAGCGTTTTTGAACGATGTAGCCGATCGCTCCCGATACCGCGCCGAAAAACATCAGCAGACTGAACAGCGGCGGGTATTCATCTTTCATGTAGCGCCAGGTTTCGCCTTCCGGAAACGCGGCGCTGACCGAAAATGCATAGTGCGACGAGTGCAAGGTACTTTGCGCCACCGGCAACGCCGGCAGGGCGCCTTGATGCACTTTGCCGTCGGCGGAGAGCCAGTTGTTGCCGACTTGCAGCAACAACAACGTGTGCCGGCCGATCAGGCGCAGGATGTTGCTCAGGTGGTAGCCGTCCAGCGTGGTCAGCGCGCCACCGCGCCCTTCGCTCAGGCGATACACCAGCAGCGCGGTATTGGGTGTCACCGGGTTGCCGTTCATGAGCCACAGCTTGCCTTCGGCGTAATCGCCCGGATTCACGGCTTCCTTGAAGTCGCCGAACAGCGAACTGCAATAGAGATTGTCGTCCCACACCAGATTGGTCGAGCGCACGAACGGGCGACGGGTGACTTGTTCGCGCAAGGCCAGTTTGACGGTTTCGCAAGTCTGGCCGGCCAAAGGCAACAGTTCGCGGGCGGCCTGGGCAGTGTTGTCGAGCATCAGTTCGAACTGGCGCAAGGCTTCATCGGCGGTGTGTTGTGAGCTCTGCTGGAGGGCGCGTTCAGCCTGCATATAGAGAATGACGCTGCCGAGTACGATCGGCAGCAGGCCACACAGTAATGTCACGATAATCCGGGTGCTGCGCTTGCGGCGAGGCCTGACGGTCAGTGGCATGGGCGCATCCTGTCGCGATGGAGTGGGGCTCTTGATTGCAGGCGAAGCGTGCGCGCAAAGCCCAAGGTCTGAGCCCATGATAGATGGCCAATGACAGCTGCGCCGCTCAACGATAATCCAGCCGAGTTGCCAGCTGAATGAATGCCAGCGTGGCGGGCGATGCCTGGCGCTGATCCAGCACCGCCAGACCGACTTGCCGGGTGACGGCGGGAGACAGCGGTCGCTTGACATAGCGCGGGTCGGGATCGAAAGGCAACGAGCCTTCCGCCACCACGGTCATCGCATCGCCCCGGCCAACGGTGTCGAGGGTGCTGAGCAGCTGCGAGCAGCGGAAGCGGATGTTCGGGCTCAACCGGGCGGCATTGAACAGGCGTGAAACCAGTTCCGATGAGCCGGCCTCGGTCAGCACGAACGGATCGTTGCATAAGTCTTTCAGCGTCACTGATTCGTGCGCCGCCAACGGGTGACCGAGCGGGAGCAGGGCAACCATCTGATCTTCAATCAAGGCGAACGTGTCGAAGCGTTCCTCGGGCAGCACCACAAAACCAATATCGATCCGCCGCTCTTCCAGCCACTGAATGATCTGCCGATCGGGGCCTTCATCGATGTGCACTTCGATCCCGGGATGCGCCTCGCGATACTGCTGAAGAATCCGCGGCAACAACTTGACCGAGGACGTCGGCCCGAACGAGCCGATGCGCAACGTTCCGCGTTTCATGCCACGCGCATCCGCCGCCTCCTGACGCAAGGTGTTGGCAAGCCCGAGCATCGCCCGGGCCCG
This sequence comes from Pseudomonas sp. 22082, assembly GCF_052046055.1. Taxonomy (NCBI): domain Bacteria; kingdom Pseudomonadati; phylum Pseudomonadota; class Gammaproteobacteria; order Pseudomonadales; family Pseudomonadaceae; genus Pseudomonas; species Pseudomonas sp. 22082. The sequence continues at coordinate 31,347 of NZ_JBQEQB010000021.1, read as the reverse complement.
CAACAGCAGTTGCTCGCCGATATCGCTCAGTTCCACTTGGGACTGGTGACGGCGCAGCAGTTCGACGCCCAGTTCCTGTTCCAGCGATTTCAAGGCGTGGGACACCGCTGATTGGGAAATTCCCAGACGATGGGCGGCGAGGGTGAAACCGCGCAGCTCGGCCACCAGCGAGAAGATTTCGAGTTGGGTCAGGGTCATGAGTAAAGACTCATTTTACGATGATGAGAAATTAATCGAATGATACGTCATCCGTCACTCTCATCGTTGGGAGCGTTATGAGTTGTCATGAACCTGATCGTCCGGCCACTTCGGACATGCCCGTCTACCTGAACCTGGCCCTGGTCACCATGATCTGGGGCGGAACGTGGGTTGCCGGGCGATTTCTGGCCGGCAGCCTGAGCCCGGTGTTTGCCGCCAGCCTTCGGTTTCTGCTGGCCAGCGTGGCGTTGCTCGGGTTCCTGCGGCTGGCGCGGATTGCGATGGTGCGGCCCACGCCCCGGCAATGGCTGCAACTGATGCTGCTGGGGTTCTTCGGGATCTTCTTCTACAACCTGTGCTTCTTTTACGGGTTGCAATACATCAACGCTTCCCGGGCTTCGTTGATCGTGGCTCTGAATCCGGCGGTGATCGGTCTGGCATCGTGGCTGCTGTTCAAGGAGCGGCTGAGCCGGCTGAAGGTCATCGGCATCGCGATCTGTATCGGCGGGGCAGGAGTGGTGATCGTCAGTCGCACCCCGCAGTTGTTGAGCGCAACGCCGGACGCGTGGATTGGCGATCTGCTGATTCTCGGCTGCGTTTTGAGCTGGGGCGTTTATTCGCTGTTCTCCCGCAGTCTCAACCAGAGCATCGGTCCGGTGCAGACCGTGACCCTTTCGATAATGCTGGGCACTCTGATGTTGTGGATGCTCGCCCTGAGCCGGGGCGAAGTTGACGTTGCAGCGCTGGCCGCTCTTGGCACACGCCAATGGCTGAGCCTGGCCTATCTGGGCGTACTCGGTTCGGCGCTGGCCTACATCGGTTACTACGATGGCATCCGTAAAATCGGCGCCACGCGCACCGGCGTGTTCATTGCGCTCAATCCGCTGACCGCCGTGCTCGCCGGTGCAATCCTGTTGGGTGAACAGCTGACGCTGTCCATGTGCCTGGGCGGCGCGCTGATTCTGGCGGGCATCTGGCTGTGCAACAAACCCCTTGCACCGGGCCGAAAAAAGCGGATTTTATAGAGAGGGCAGACAACCCTATTTACGCTGTGTAGAATCGGGTTACGCATACAATAATAATCGTCTTCTGGCAGCAGAAGCCTCGCCCGCAAGAGCCTTGGGTCGACAATGAAGATATTCGGGTTTCAACTGATCTACGGTGACTTCCTCGCCCGCAGTGTGCGTGGCATCTCCTGTGCGCCACCCACCGGTCTCAGCATTACTGACAAATAACTCTGGTTAATTGATAAGAATGATGAGGCGCCAACCATGGCAGATTTATACGAAAACCCAATGGGCCTGATGGGCTTCGAGTTCATCGAGTTCGCATCGCCGACCCCTGGCACCCTGGAGCCGATCTTCGAGATCATGGGCTTCACCAAGGTCGCGACCCACCGCTCCAAGAACGTGCACCTGTATCGCCAGGGCGCGATCAACCTGATCCTCAACAACGAACCCCACAGCGTTGCTTCGTACTTCGCGGCCGAGCACGGCCCGTCGGTTTGCGGCATGGCGTTCCGGGTCAAGGATTCGCAGAAGGCTTACAACCGCGCACTGGAACTCGGCGCCCAGCCGATCCACATCGAAACCGGCCCGATGGAGCTGAACCTGCCGGCGATCAAAGGCATTGGCGGCGCGCCGCTGTACCTGATCGACCGTTTCGGCGAAGGCAGCTCGATCTATGACATCGACTTCGTATTCCTTGAAGGCGTTGACCGCAACCCGGTCGGTGCCGGCCTGAAGATCATCGATCACCTGACTCACAACGTGTATCGCGGTCGCATGGCCTACTGGGCGAACTTCTACGAGAAGCTGTTCAACTTCCGCGAAATCCGCTACTTCGACATCAAGGGCGAATACACCGGCCTGACCTCGAAAGCGATGACCGCGCCGGACGGCATGATCCGCATCCCGCTCAACGAAGAGTCGTCGAAGGGGGCCGGGCAGATCGAAGAGTTCCTGATGCAGTTCAACGGCGAAGGCATCCAGCACGTGGCGTTCCTCACTGATGACCTGGTCAAGACCTGGGATCAGTTGAAGAAGATCGGCATGCGCTTCATGACCGCGCCGCCGGACACCTACTACGAAATGCTCGAAGGTCGTCTGCCGAACCACGGCGAGCCTGTCGATCAGCTGCAATCGCGCGGCATCCTGCTCGACGGCGCGTCGGACAAGGAAGACAAGCGTCTGCTGCTGCAGATCTTCTCGGAAACCCTGATGGGCCCGGTGTTCTTCGAATTCATCCAGCGCAAGGGCGACGATGGTTTTGGTGAGGGCAACTTCAAGGCACTGTTCGAATCGATCGAGCGTGACCAGGTGCGTCGTGGCGTGCTTGCCACCGAGTAATCCGCATCAGATGTAAAAAAGCCCGGCCTGCAGAAATGCAGGCCGGGCTTTTTATTGCGCGTCTTATGGGCGCCGTTGGCGCATCAGGTGCTTGAACCCTTCAAACACCAGCACCACCACCGCGAGCCAGATCGGGATGTAGGTCAGCCATTCACCGGGCTTGATGCTCTCGCCGAGCAGCAGCGCCACTCCGAGCAGCAACACCGGCTCAACGTAGCTCAACAAACCAAACAGACTGAACGGCATCAAGCGGCTGGCAATGATGTACACCACCAGCGCCGACGCACTGATCAGACCGAGCAGCGGAATCAGCCACGTCAGCGCCGGGTACTGATCGAACACGCCGAAACCCTGTTCACCGCCGCGCACAAACCAGTACGCCACCGGCAGCATCAGGGTCATGTCGAGCCACAAGCCGCCGAGGTTGTCCGACTTCAGGTATTTGCGCAGCACAAAATACAGCGGGTAACCGACGACCACGACCAGCGTCGCCCAGGAAAACCCGCCAACCTGATACAACTCGTTCAACACGCCGAGGCTGGCAAAGAACACCGCGACCTTTTGCAAATACGACAGGCTTTCGCCATAAGCGATGCGCCCGGTCAGCACCATGGCCAGCGGCAACAGGAAGTAGCCCAGCGACACATCGAGGCTGTAGCCATTGAGCGGCGCCCACATGAACAGCCACAACTGCACACCCAACAACGCGGACGAGAGGAACAGGCCTGCGATCAATTTGGGCAGCGCAGGAACCCGGCGCAGCAGTTCCAGCACTCGCCGCCATTCGCCGGAAACCAGCATGAACACGGTCATGCAGGGCACGGTCAGCAGCATCCGCCAACCGAAGATTTCCACGCCGCTCAACGGGGTGAGCAGCGAGGTGTAGTAATACATGACGGCAAACAGCGTCGAGGCTGTTACCGAGAGAGCGATACCTTTAGACAAACTGTCCTCGCGGGGGTGATGGTCAAACGGGGAGCGAAGGATACGTGGTTTTTGTGCTGAATATTGGGCAGATGCTCAATATTTGCCACACATCAAACAGCCTGTAGACCTTCGCCTGCTCGCGAAGCGTTCAGCCTTGCTGCGGAGCCCGTCCGGAGGCACGAATCATCACTGCGCAACTTGCAAGGGATTGCCGAAGTTCATGAGGTACATCTCGCCAAACTTAAAAGAGGCGTAATCGGTGATGTGCCCTATGTCACGATAGACCGGAAAACCGTCGACCGTGTTCATGCACGCATCACCTGTGCATTGCACGGTTTTCGGGTCAATAACGATCAATCCGGGGTACTCAGTCTTCAGGTCATTAAAGAGTGTTTCCAGCGCTGGTTCTTTGCTGCCGGACCATGGCGTAGTAGCGCAGAGATTGCCTTGCTCGACACTGCCCATCAACCCACGCAATTTGACCTGGCGCAGCAGGCACGCGTTGATCCCAGATGGCATGGGCAGCGTGTTCTCCAGAAACACCGGGATAGCGCCTGATGCGACGATAATATCCAGAGCTTGCCGGATTGCTACGCCAAAGCGTTGTCGAGACAGTTCCAGGCTGTGAGGATCATCGCGTTTAGTGACGATGTCACCGTTCAGATAAGCCTCCCAGAACTGGCCCACAATCACATACTTGAAGTGCTTGTTCGCAATCATCTCGTAATAGCGTTGAGCGGCGTCGTGGCATTTTTGAAACAACGCGTTCTTGTATTTTTTCGCGTCGTACTGGTAGATCCCGGGCAAGGCCAGGCACGCCGGGTAAGCCTGTGCGAGTACAGCAAGATTGGCATCCCTGGCCAGCGTTTCAACAAAGCCCCAGTAGTGATTCGAAAACGAATCGCCCATCAGAAATATTTGTGGCGCCGCGTGATCGGCGCCCGATATACAGCCAGGATCGGCACCATCGCTGACACCAAGACATCCTTCCCGAGCAACTGGCACGGATGCTTTCAAATCGTTGAGCATGTTGCTGTAGCCCTGATTGAAGCGGCCCGGCCAGCCCTCGTGCCTGACACTGGCCGAGTGCAGCAGCGACAGGCCGATAGCGGGCAGAATCATCAGTACCACGAGCGTTTTGGCAAAACCAAATCGTGCCTTGCGGAACTTATTTTCGATCAGCACATACGAGAGCCAGGCCGTGACGAAAGTGCAAACGAAGTAAATGATTGTCATCGACGGGGTTAGCGCGATTCCCATGTAATTCATCACCGCCAGGATCGGCCAGTGCCATAGATACAAGGAGTACGAGAGCGTGCCGATAAACACCAAGGGTCTAAACGCGAGCAGCTTGGCGAAAATGCTTGCATCACCAATCCCCTGATACAGCAACGCTGCAGTGGCAAGACACACGGCAATGGCATGGTATTGCGGGAATCCCGGCAAGATATCGTCCCGGGTGGCGCAATAGATGATCGTGACCAGCGAAAGTGCACAGACCACAGAGGCGCTCAGGCGATTGAGCCGGAACTTGCCCGTACTGAAGATGACCGCACAAGAGCCGATCATCAATTCGAAAATCCGCGCAGCGAAGAAGTAGTAGTTTTTCTCAGGAGTGGCGTAAGACAGGTACAGCGCGAGCACCATTGCTGCCACGGTCAGGCCGAGCACCGCCGCTTTGAAAATAACGTTCGGCAGATAGCGGTTGAGCAGCCAGATGCCCAGGGGGAGTATCAGATACCACTGCCATTCGATGGCCAGAGACCAGGTGTGCAACAGCGGCAGGCTTGCTGCATCCGGTGTGGCGTAACCCGTGGTCACTTTGGAAAAGTACTGGTTGGAGATGATTAACGAGGTGTACTTTTCGCTTTTTAAAAAATCGACGTAATCATCGGGCAAGTACAGCAGCGTCGTGAGCATCAATGTGACGATCAATAATGCAATAACGGCCGGTTGCAGTCGCCAGATCCGGCGCGTGTAGAATCCCGAGAAAGTGAACGTACCGTTGTGCAGCGACTTCATGATGATAGCGGTGGTCAAATAACCCGAAATCACGAAGAAGATATCGACGCCGATGAAACCGGACGGGAAAAGCGCCATTCCGCCGTGGAAGATCAACACCAGTAGAACAGCGATGGCGCGAAGTCCGTCAATGTCGGCCCGGTACGCGAGGAAAGGGCGGCGATGGCCGAAAGTTGCGGGCTCTATAGCGCAAGTGAGGGGGCGCGGATCTTTATCGCCCGTTAATTTGAACAGCAGCCCGCGCAGTGGCTTTCTGAAGAGCTCGGCGGAGCGATTGGACATGTGCTGATCCCTGGCAAATTCCGAACGATCAATCAGCTTCCGTTTGATCGCGCTTGATTAAAAAAAACAGCCGATTGTATCGGCTGTTCAAGGTTCAGGGGAAATCCTACGCCTGATGGGGTTTGCGGCCTGAAACAAAATGGCTCACATCATTAAACCCCGGCGTAGACGCATGCCCCGGCGTCACCAGCGAGTCGATAAACGCCTCATCCTCGGCTGTAATCTTCACCGACTGCGCCTTGGTGTACGCATCCCACTGCTCCTCAGTGCGCGGCCCGACGATCGCCGATGTCACCGCGCCGTTGTTCAGCACCCAGGCAATCGCAAATTCAACAATCCCGACCCCACGCTCCTGGGTGTATTGCTGAATCTGCTGGGCAATGCGCAACGATTCCACCCGCCATTCGGTTTCCAGAATCCGCTTGTCCTGGCGTCCGGCACGGCTGTTGGCATCCGGGGTCACGTCCGGTGCGTACTTGCCGCTGAGCACGCCACGGGCCAGCGGGCTGTAAGGCACTACGCCGAGGCCGTAGCTCTGGGCGGCGGTAATCTGCTCGGTTTCGGCCTGGCGGTTGACGATGTTGTACAGCGGCTGGCTGATGATCGGGCGATCAACGCCGAGTTTTTCTGCCACGCGAATCACCTCGGCAATCCGCCAACCGCGATAGTTCGACAGGCCCCAATAACGGATCTTGCCCTGGCGAATCAGATCGCCTATGGCCGAGATCGTCACTTCCAGCGGGGTGTTGTGGTCCTCGCGATGCAGGTAATAGATGTCGAGGTAGTCGGTGCCGAGCCGGGTCAGGCTGGCCTCCAGACCATTGAAAATGTGCTTGCGGCTCAGACCGCTGCGGTTCGGCACGCCGTCCACCGGGCCGAAACCGACCTTTGTCGCCAGCACCCATTCATGCCGATGACGGGCAATGGCCTCGCCGACGATCTCTTCCGAGCGGCCATTGGTGTAAACATCGGCGGTGTCGATGAAATTGATGCCCTGATCCCAGGCCTTGTCGATGATGCGCAGCGAATCCTCTGCGCTGGTCTGCTCGCCGAACATCATCGTGCCAAGGGTGAGGGTGGACACCTGCAACCCCGAGTGACCCAGTGTGCGATAGCTCATGCCGAAATCCTTTTGTCGGTGGGAAAGCTTCCATCAAATACCAGAAGCGCCCGGCGCGGCAAAGTGAATTTATCGACGCAGTGCCTCGCAGCGCTGGCGCAAAAACGCCTGCAACACCTTGACCCGTTCCGAGACTTGCACGCGATGTGGGCACAACAGATTGAACGGCACGCTCTCGCCATGCCAGTCATCGAACAGTGTCAGCAGCCGCCCGGCGCGCACGTCTTCGGCGACGTCGAGCCAGGCCTTGTAGGCGATCCCATGCCCGGCGAGCGCCCAGCGGCGGGCGACTTCGCCGTCGTCGCTGAGGTAGTCACCGCGTACTTCGACCTCGACCGTTTCGTCCTCGCGATGGAAACGCCAAGTGTTGTAGGGCCGGCCATTGCGCAGATAGAGCAGGGCGCTGTGCTCGCTCAACTCGGTGGGATTTTGCGGCGTGCCGTGACGCTCCAGATATGCAGGGCTGGCGCAGGCCACGCGGCGATGCTCCTGCAGAATCGGCAACGCTACCATCGTCGAATCACTCGGCACGCCAAAGCGCAGCGCCACATCCACCGTCTCGCGAAACAGATCCGCATGCCGGTCGTTGAGTAGCAATTGCAGTTGAATGTGCGGGTGCTCGCGCTTGAAATCGTCCAGCCACGGCAGCAACACATTGCGCCCGAAGTCCGACGGCGCCGCCAGTTGCAGCACGCCGCTCAAGCCTTCGGTCTGCTGCTTGAGCGCCTGTTCGCCCTCGGCCAGGGTGGCCAGCGCCAGACGTACGCTTTCCAGATAACGCCGACCTTCCTCGGTCAGGCGCATGCTGCGGGTCGAGCGGGCGAACAGGCGAATGCCGAGGCGGGTTTCCAGACGTTTCAGCGCAATGCTGGCGGCGGCCGGCGTCAGCTCCAACGCCCGGGCGGCGGCGGAGATGCTGCCGGAGTCGGCGGTGCGGACGAAGATTTCCAGATCGAGGATTGAGCTCATTAGTAAAAATCCGTTGAAGATCCTTGGCGTTTTGCGGGATTTTTCCTGGATTGGCAAGCACGGATACTGGAGTCCTGAATAAGCGCAGGAGACAGACATGACGTGGACATTTGATCATCTTGCTTTCAACACTGGTGACGGGCAGGCGCTGCAGGACGCTTTTGGTGGGTTGTTGGGATTGACGCCGGGGCGCCGGCCGCCGTTTCCGTTTCCGGGGCGGTGGTTGTATCAGGAGGGGGACGCGTTGGTGCATGTGATTGAGCAGCCTTCGTTTGAGGACGCTGCTTTGAGCCACATCGCGTTTCGCACCGATGAAGACGCAGCGGTGGTTTTGAAGCGGGTGCAGGGCAGTGGGTTGCCGTATCAGGTGGCGCAGGTGCCGGAGGATGGGATCTGGCAGATTTTTGTGCAGATGCCGGGTGGGGTGGTTTTGGAGTTGGATGCGAAATCGGGGGCTTAGAATCAAGGGCTCCCTCACCCCAGCCCTCTCCCGGAGGGAGAGGGAGCCGACGGAGGTGTTCTCACAAGTTACGCCGACGTGAAATACCGAGTCGAACTCCGATTTTGATAAAACATACAAATCGGCTCCCTTTCCCCCTCGCCCCCTTGGGGGAGAGGGCTGGGGTGAGGGGGTAGGTTCTCAAGTACACCGCAGTGTTTAAGCCATGCGTTTAAAAGACACTTCCAGACACGCACCCAGGCTACACAACCTTGCGCCGTTGCCTACGACTGCGCCAGAATCCGCCGGCTTGTGCGCTCAAGGGCCGGGTTTTATCGTTGTCCCGTCGCTGAAAAGAACAGCGATCGGGTTTGGTAGCCCGGGTCTTTAAGTGCAGAGTGCTCCATTTTGTAGAGTCTTTTGTCTCTGTTTTATGGTGGTCATTCGCAGGGCACCTTCGGGTGCGCCGTTTCTCCTAAGGCCCGGTCTACCAACCTGCGTCTGGCCACCACCATCGTTTGGTAGCGAGAGTGGTGGCTCTATATAAGTGCCTTAGGAGTTTCACGATGATCAAACCAACACCCAACCCACCCGAAACCGACACCACCTCGCCTTACGAAACCCTCGACTCCAAGAAATTTCACGAAGCCGCCGAACGCGCGCTCGATCACTACCTCAATCCGTTCCACCCCAGAAAGCCGCTGCTCAAACCTAACACCCGCTACCTCATCGCCCCCGGCATCCCAAGCGAAGAACTGTTGGCCGACGCCTGCGAAACCCTGACCTCCGCCAAAACCATGGCCAGCGATTTCGCCGGGATGCTCGACGCGCCGCAGCGGCATGTGCTGCTGGGCATCGGGCAGCTGATCATGCTGGCGGAACTGGCGGTAAATCGGGTGCTGGATAATCTGGAGGTGGCGGCGGGTTCGGCTGTCTGATGCGTTGAAAAAGAAACGGCCTGCGGGCCGTTTTTCTATGTAGAAAAAAGGGTGAATCAATCATGACCGCTTGTCGCTACTGTCAAAGTTGACAGTAGCGGGGCGCTCGGCAATTGACGTTTGATGGCATAGCCCACGCTGACTGAACCCGACCAATGAAGGAGCGCCCCCATGAGTGCCCAAAATCCGTTCTCAACGGACTCCACGCCGTATTCCGACGGACTCCCGATCCCACCTGGCACCATTCCCCCCACCACTGAAGTCGGGTTCAGCGGAAGCGGGCCCGCGGGAGTTCCATTCCAGAATCCGTTCTTTACTTACTGCACGACGTATCCCGGCGGATCCCCGATCCCGCCTGGCACCAGTACCCCCTCTTCTGGAGTAGAGTTCGGCGGAAGCGGGCCGGCGGGTGTTCCATTTGTGATTACGGATAACGGCGTGATGGTGTCCAGTGGAGTGTTCAATCAAAGCGGTGCGCTTCTCCAGCAGTTGATGAACCTGTCTCAAGGGCCTCATCGCTTTGAACTGCGGGAAAATGCCAGTTTGCCGGCGACAGACATCTGGACTCTGACTGTTGCGCCCGTCGTACCCGTAAGAAATGAGGATTTTAACAATGTACCCATTGCCATCTATCCACAGTTGCTTACGACGCCTGGACTCAAGATAGCTGTAACTTCCGGGGCTCATGGCGTGGGGGTATATGCCGCGCCTGCCAATGAAGTTCCTTTGCTTCCAGGCAAGATCGATGGGAGGGCGGCTGTGTTACTGACAAACGGAGGTGCAACGGGCGTTTTCAGATGTGATTTATCAGTCCCGACGAACACAATCGCCTTCTATTACTCGCGAGTTTTGTTTTCAGGCGGATCGGTCGTCTTCTATGACCGTTTGCAAAATATGATTCAAACACTACCTCTTCAAGTGACAGGGCCGTATGACTCCCCAATAGCACATCCAATGGTTTTTAATGCTAGAGATATATCCCGATGTGACATTATTACTCCGCGCAACAACGCCATTGTTGTAGATAATTTCACATTCTAGGGCCGCGGGGATTCGGGGAGTTCTTGACTGTATTCCCCAAGAGCGCGGAACAGAACACCCGAAATCGAAAACGGCCCGAAGTGGGCCGTTTTTGTGTGTCTGCCAATAATCAGGCCCGCAACGTCCGCGTCATCCGCAACGCCAGCAAACTCCCGCCAACAATCACCCCTGCCAACAGATACAACGCCGCATCCGTCGACCCGGTGCTGTCCTTGACCCAACCCACAAGGTAAGGGCTCAAGAACCCGGCCATCTGCCCCATCGAGTTGATCAACGCCAACCCACCCGCTGCAGCGCCCGCGCTCAGCATGGCAGTCGGTACCGGCCAGAACATCGGCAGACCGGTCAGCGCGCCCATGGTCGCAATGGTCAGACCGAGAATCGCAATCGCCGGATTCGCCGCGAAGTTCACCGCGATCAGCAGGCCGACAGCGCCCATCAGCATCGGCACCACCAAATGCCAGCGACGTTCTTTGCGCAAGTCCGCCGAACGCCCGACAACCAGCATGAACACTGCGGCCAGCAAATAAGGAATCGCACTCAACCAGCCAATCACCAGGTTGTCGCTGAAGCCGAGGTTCTTGATGATCGACGGCAGCCAGAAGTTGATTGCGTACACGCCGCTCTGGATGCAGAAGTAGATCAGGCCGAAGGCCCAGATCGCCGGGTTCTTGAACACCGCAATCAGCGAATCGGAAGTGGTTTTCGGCTTGTTCGCCAAGTCTTCGGCCTGATCCGCTTCCAGCACCGAACGCTCGTAAGGGGTCAGCCATTTGGCCGCGGCGAAGTTATCGCTCAACAGGAAGTAGGCGAGTGCGCCGAGGACTACAGTCGGAATGCCTTGCAACAGGAACATCCACTGCCAGCCGGCGAGGCCACCTTGGCCGGCGGCGAAGTGATTGAGGATCCAGCCGGAAAACGGGCTGCCCAGCAGACCCGACACCGGGATCGCCGACATGAACAGCGCCATGATCCGGCCACGGCGGAACGTCGGGAACCACTGTGAGAGGTAGAGCACAACGCCAGGGAAGAACCCGGCTTCAGCGGCGCCAGTGAACAGGCGCAGGGTGTAGAACTCGGTCGGCGTGGTGACGAAAAGCAGGCAGGTTGACAGCGTGCCCCAGGTGATCATCATCAGCGCAATCCAGCGCCGTGGGCCGAATTTGGTCAGCGCCAGGTTGCTTGGTACGCCGCACAGCACGTAGCCGATGAAGAAGATACCGGCACCGAGGCCGTACACGGTTTCGCTGAATTTCAGCGCGTCGAGCATCTGCAGTTTGGCAAATCCAACGTTGACCCGGTCGAGGTAGTTGAACAGGTAGCAGATGAAGATGAAGGGGATCAAACGCAGGGTGATGCGTTTGTAGACGGCATTTTTATCGTCAACGATGGTCTGGGCGGCAGCGGCGCTCTGCGACATGGCGGCTCTCTCTTTATTATGATTTTTTGCGATGCAAAGGGTAACGTTGATCGCCCTGAGAGTCTCGGCCACCTTTGGCCGGATTGTCTTTGTGCCTGAGCACAGGGTTTGCCGTCAGACCCTGTGCGGGTGAACAACCGTCCTCGCCTGTTTTCAAGGATTCCAGCCCCTATGTTCGAACTCGATCACGACCTCGCCCAGGACATCGTCGACCGGGCCATGGCCATTTTGCCGTACAACGTCAACGTCATGGACAGCCAGGGGCTGATCCTCGGCAGTGGCGAGCCGGAGCGGATCAACACCCGCCACGAAGGCGCGCAACTAGTGCTGGCCAACGGGCGAGTGGTGGAGATTGACGCGCAGACGGCGGTGCATTTGAAAGGTGTGCAGCCGGGGATCAATCTGCCGCTGCTGCTCGATCAGCGGTTGATCGGGGTGCTCGGCATCACCGGCGAGCCGGAGCAGTTGCGCACTTACGCCGAACTGGTGCGCATGACCGCTGAAATGCTGGTCGGCCAGCGCAACCAGCAATCCGAGCAGCAATGGCGGCGGCAGCGTTGCGATGACTTGCTCGCGCTGCTGTTGAGTGAAGCGGGGGATTCGCCAAGGCTGGTCGACGAGGCCCAGCAACTCGGGCTCAAACCGCAACTGACACGAGTGCCTTATCTGTTCGAGTTGGGCCTGGAACACGGACCGGGGCAAACCGTCGAGGCGCTGAGTGCCTGGCTGATGTCGCGCTATCCCGACAGTTGGTGCGTGAGTTCGGCCAAGTCGTCACTGTTGTGGTGCCGGCCGGCGAGTCAGAACGTCGAGCATGATCGCCTGCTGGAAAAACTCGATGGTCTGGGCTGGAACATTCTGCGTATAGCGGTTGGCGGGCAGGCCGATGGGCTGGCCGGGTTGCGCCGTTGCTATCGGCGGGTCGGCGATCTGCTCGCCTATGGTCGCGAAGTGCTGCCGCGTTCACGGCTCCTGACTCTCAATCGCTACCGCTTGCCGGTGATGCTCTGGCGCCATCGCAACGACGATGCGCTGGATGAACTGCTCAAACCGTTGCGCAAAGTGATCGCCAAGGACAGCAACGGCCAGTTGCTCGCGACCCTGCGCAGTTGGTGCGATCACGACGGGCAGAGCCAGGCTTGCGCCGATGCCTTGGGTATCCACCGCAACAGCCTGCGTTACCGGATGGAGCGGATTGCCGAGTTGAGCGGGGTCGATCCGTTGAAGCTCGACGGGATGCTGGCGTTGTATCTGGGTGTGCAATTGCTGCCGCAGACCGACGATTTGTCGAAATGAACAATAAACGCCTGCACGACTTGTGCAGCGGACAGGCGTCAACCGGCAAGGCGACTGGCAGCATGAGGGGCATTGGAACTGGAGAAATCGCATGAAAATCGTCATCGCCCCCGATTCGTTCAAGGACAGCCTGAGTGCCCAAGGCGTTGCAGAGGCCATTGCGCTGGGCCTGGCGCAGGTCTGGCCACAGGCGACGCTGGTCAAGTGCCCGATGGCCGACGGTGGCGAAGGCACGGTGGAGTCGATTCTCGCCGCGTGTGAAGGCGAACTGCGCCGCACCCGAGTGCGTGGCCCGTTGGGCGCAGCGGTCGAAGCCGCATGGGGCTGGCTGCCGCACAACCACACCGCAATCATCGAAATGGCCGAAGCCAGCGGATTGCAACTGGTGCCGCCGGGGCAGCGTGACGCGTGCATCAGCAGCACGTTCGGCACCGGTGAACTGATCCGTGCGGCACTGGATGCTGGCGCACAACGCGTCATTCTGGCCATCGGCGGCAGCGCCACCAACGACGGCGGCGCCGGCGCGATGCAGGCGCTGGGCGTGAAGCTGCTGGATGCTCAAGGGCAATCGTTGGTACCGGGCGGTCTGGCGCTGGCGCAACTTGCAAAACTGGATCTCAGCGAACTCGACCCGCGTCTGGCGCAAGTGCGCTTCGATATTGCCGCCGACGTCAACAACCCGCTGTGCGGCCCTCACGGCGCCTCGGCGATTTTCGGCCCGCAGAAGGGCGCATCACCCGCACAAGTGCAGCAACTGGATCAGGCCCTCGGTCACTTCGCCGAACTCTGCGCGCAGGCGTTGAGCAAGGATGTCCGCGATGAACCGGGCAGCGGTGCCGCGGGTGGATTGGGCTTTGCCGCCAAGGCATTTCTCGGTGCACAGTTCCAGGCCGGTGTCGACGTGGTCGCCGAGCTGGTCGGACTGGCCGACGCTGTGAAGGGCGCGGATCTGGTGATTACCGGAGAAGGGCGCTTCGATGCCCAGACCTTGCGTGGCAAAACTCCGTTTGGCGTCGCGCGGATCGCCAAACAACACGGCGTACCGGTGATCGTCATTGCCGGTACGTTGGGCGAGGGCTATCAAGCGCTCTACGATCACGGCATCGACGCTGCATTCGCCGTCACCAGCGGCCCGATGACCCTCGAACAGGCCTGCGCTGAAGCTCCACGTCTATTGCGCGAACGCGCCACCGACATCGCTCGCGTCTGGCGCCTGGCATCCCCGACCTGACCTGTCAGTCATCATCTGAAACGACGGGTGTTTCAGCGCTGAAACACCCGCAGCGCCGTGAAAAATATTTCATCTTTCCCCGCAAACTTCCTCAAGCCTGGCCGATACAGAAATCAGGCGCACACAAGATTTTCCAAAACAGTGACGCCGGAACGAAGCCCGCCCACGGGCCCGTGATAACGGCATGGACGCTCGTAGTTTCAACTATCCGAGAGTCCTTCTATGTCCCTGCGTAATCTGAATATCGCGCCCCGTGCCTTCCTCGGTTTTGCCTTCATTGCCTTGTTGGTGATCGTGCTCGGCGTGTTCGCCGTCAATCGCATGTCGATCATCCGTCAGGCTTCCCTGGAGATGGACTCGACGCAGTTGCCAAGCGTCACCCAACTCGCGGTGGTGACGGAGAACGTGTTGCGCCTGCGGATTCTCTCGTTCCGCATTCTGGTCAACCGCGAACCGGCCGGTTTGCAGGAAGCCCAGACCCGCATCGGTGTGCTGGTGGACAAGGTGCGCGCTGCCCAGGCCAGTTACGCGGTACTGCCGGCCGGCCCGGAGGAACGCGCGTTATATCAGGAGTTTTCGACGACTCTCGACAACTACGTGCAGGCGCAGAACCAGATGATGGAGCTGTCGCGCCAGGACAAGCTCGACGAGATGCGCGCCCTGATCAACACGAAGATCAAGGACGGCACCGACAAGATGGGCGAACAACTCAACAAGCTGATCGCAATCAACGCCGCCGACGCGAAGACCGCTTCCACTCAGGCGGGTGAGTATTACAACAGTGCCATTACCGGCATCATCGCCGTGTCTGTAATTGCCGCGTTGTTGACCGTATTGCTGGCCTGGCTGCTGACCCGCAGCATCGTCACCCCGCTGAACCGCGCCGTCGCTGCCGCGCAAACCATCGCTGGCGGCAACCTGACCAAAGCCATCGAAATCGACGGCAAGGACGAACCGGCGCGCCTGCTTGAAGCGCTGGCGGCGATGCAGACCAACCTGCGCAA
The DNA here is from genome assembly GCF_052046055.1 of Pseudomonas sp. 22082. Classification (NCBI taxonomy): domain Bacteria; kingdom Pseudomonadati; phylum Pseudomonadota; class Gammaproteobacteria; order Pseudomonadales; family Pseudomonadaceae; genus Pseudomonas; species Pseudomonas sp. 22082. Next base: position 16,112 of record NZ_JBQEQB010000021.1, on the reverse strand, counting down.
AACCATCGAACAGATCGCCGGCTCCGCCACGCAACTGGGCGCTGCTGCCGAAGAACTGAGCGCCGTGACCGAAGAAGCATCTCGTGGCTTGCAACAGCAGAACGACGAAATCGAACAGGCCGCCACCGCCGTCAACGAAATGACCGCTGCGGTGGAAGAGGTGGCACGCAACGCAGTATCGACCTCCGAAGCTTCGAACCAGTCGACCCACGCCGCCCGTGAAGGTCGCGATCAGGTGGTGAAAACCGTCGACGCGATCCAGACCATGACCCACGACGTGCAGAACACCGCGCAAATGATCGAAGGCCTGGCCGCTCAGGGCCGCGACATCGGCAAGGTGCTGGACGTGATCCGCGCCATCGCCGAACAGACCAACCTGCTGGCGCTCAACGCCGCCATCGAAGCGGCCCGTGCCGGTGAAGCCGGGCGCGGATTCGCGGTGGTAGCGGACGAAGTTCGCGCCCTGGCCCATCGCACTGCGCAATCGACCCAGGAAATCGAAAAAATGGTCGCCGGCATCCAGAACGGAACCGGTGAAGCGGTCGAGTCGATGCAGCAAAGCAACCAGCGCACCCAGACCACCCTGGAAATGGCCCGCGCCGCCGGTGTTGCACTGGAGCAGATCACCCAATCGATTCACCAGATCAACGAGCGCAACCTGGTGATCGCGAGCGCCTCGGAAGAGCAGGCGCAGGTGTCCCGCGAGGTCGACCGCAATCTGGTCAACATCCGCGATCTGGCCACCCAATCGGCCGCCGGCGCCAACCAGACCAGCGCCGCGACCCACGAACTGTCGCGCCTGGCGGTGGATTTGAACGCGATGGTGGCGCGCTTTGTGATTTGACCTAGGGTGAAGGCTGGAGACCGCGCAATCAGGAGACGTACATGCGCTATTCAGCCTTGACCCAACGAATCGCCGGGGAGGGAGCCGCGGCCTGGCGGATTCACGACCGAGCGCTGGAGCTGCGCGCCGAAGGGATTGATGTGTTGCTGCTGTCCGTGGGTGATCCGGATTTCGATACGCCGCTGCCGATCATCCACGGCGCCATCGACAGCCTGCTGGCGGGCGATACCCATTATTCCGACGTGCGCGGCCGGCTGGAGCTGCGCAAGCAGATCGCCGAGCGCCATCGGCGCAACAGCGGCCAGGACGTCGATGCCGAGCATGTGATCGTGTTGCCCGGCGCGCAATGCGCGGTGTATTCGGTGGCGCAATGTCTGCTGGATCCGGGCGATGAAGTGATCGTCGCCGAACCGATGTACGTGACCTACGAAGGCGTGTTCGGTGCCTGCGGCGCAACCGTGGTGCCGGTGCCGGTTCGTCCGGAGAATGGTTTTCGCGTCGACCCGGCGGATGTCGCGGCGCGGATCACTCCCAGGACACGAGCCATTTTGCTCAACAGTCCCAACAATCCTTCCGGTGCGAGCCTGTCGCTGCTGATCTGGCAAGAGCTGGCAGCGCTGTGCATCCGTCATGACTTGTGGCTGATCAGCGATGAGGTCTACAGCGAATTGTTATACGAAGGCGAGCACGTCAGCCCGGCGAGCCTGCCGGGCATGGCCGAGCGCACCGCGACCATCAACAGCCTGTCGAAATCCCATGCCATGACGGGGTGGCGGATCGGCTGGATGATCGGGCCCAAACCGTTGGCCGAGCATCTGGTGAATCTGTCGCTGAGCATGTTGTTCGGGTTGCCGGATTTTGTGCAGAAAGCGGCGCAGATAGCGCTGGAGAAAGATCTGCCGGAAGTGACGCAGATGCGCGAGGAATACCGCTTGCGTCGGGATCTGGTGTGCGAGCGGTTGCGTGGGTGTCCAGGGTTGTACCCGATCAAGCCGGATGGCGGGATGTTTGTAATGGTCGACGTGCGCCAGACCGGGCTCGGCGCGCAGGACTTTGCCGAGCGCCTGCTGGAGGGGTATGGGGTTTCGGTGCTGGCAGGGGAAGCGTTCGGGCCCAGTGCGGCGGGGCATATTCGCATCGGGCTGGTGGTGGATAGAGTGAAACTGGCGGATGCGTGTTCGCGGATTGCCTTTTGTGCTGCGCAGCTTCTGCAAGTGCGCAGTGCCTGAATTTTTTGCACCGACAGTACCGGCCCCTTCGCGGGCAAGTCGAATCGTCGCACCGCCGCTCCCACAGGTTTTGTGGCGTACACAGATTTT
>NZ_JBQEQB010000021.1:0-13899 GCF_052046055.1 Pseudomonas sp. 22082 | reverse complement strand
CCCCCCCCCCCCCCCCCCCCCCCCCCCCCCCCCCCCCCCCCCCCCCCCCCCCCCCCCCCGGGCCGGTACAAGCGCTGAAAGCTTCAGCTCTGCCAAGCTGATGAGTTCACCAGATTCATCGGCTTCTTCCCAGCCAACGCCGCCAACAGATTCTCCACCGCACACCGCGCCATCGCCTCGCGCGTCTCATGGGTCGCCGAGCCCATGTGCGGTGTCGCCACCACGTTGTTCAGCTGCAACAACGGCGAGTCATGATTCAGCGGCTCACGCTCGAACACATCCAGCCCCGCCGCGCGAATCCGGTTATGGCGCAAGGTGTCGATCAGCGCCGCCTCGTCCACCACCTTGCCCCGGGAAATATTGATGAAGATGCTGTCCGGCCGCATCAACGCAAACTGTTCGGCGCCAATCAAACCTTCAGTCTGCGCTGTCAGCGGCAAGGTCAGGCAGATGAAATCCGCCTGCTGCAACAGATCCTCCAGACTGCGGTACTGCGCATCAAAGCGCGCCTCGACCGCCGGTTTACGCGACTGGCTGTGATAGATCACCGGCATCCCGAACCCGAAATGCCCACGCTGGGCCAGCGCCTCGCCGATTCGCCCCATACCGATGATGCCCAGGGTCTTGCCGTGCACATCGGTGCCGAAATGCGCCGGGCCGATGCTGCGGTGCCAGTGACCGCCGCGCACCATGTTCGCCAGTTCCACCACGCGCCGGGCGGTGGCCAGGATCAACGCGAAACCGGTGTCGGCAGTGGTTTCGGTGAGCACGTCCGGGGTATTGGTCAGCAGGATTTTGCGCCGGGTCAGGTAGTCGATGTCGTAGTTGTCGACGCCCACCGAGACGCTGGAAATCGCTTCCAGCTGCGGTGTCAGATCGAGCAGCGCCGCGTCCAGTTTCAGGCTCGCGCCGAGCAAGCCGTGGGCACCGGGCAGGGCGTCGCGCAGTTTCATCAGGCCGTCGGCGTCGAGGCTGTCGATCAGCGTCACATTGACCTGTTCCTCAAGGCGCGCCATCAGCGCCGGCGATAGTTTCTTGTACAACACAACCTGCTTTTTCATCGCAGTCATCTCTCTATCAATTCAGGAATGGGCCGGCTGCGGACGCGGTGCGACGCGCTTGGCCGTCACCCGGTCGCTGGCGCCGGGCTTGAGAAAAATCGTCAGCACCACCGAGAGCATCAGTGCGCCGCTCATCAACAAGTACGAAGCGCCGGGCGAACCGGTGGAGCTGTTCAGGTAGCCGACCAGATACGAGCCGCCGAACGAACCGAGGGCGCCCATGCTGTTGATCAGCGCCATCGCACCGCCGGCGACATTGGCCGGCAGGATCTCGGGGACGATGGCGAAGAACGGCCCGTAAGGCGCGTACATGCAGGCGCCAGCGATCACCAGCAGCGTGTACGACCACCAGAAATGCTCCGCGCCCAAGGCGTAGGAGCCGTAGAACGCCACCGAGGCAATCAGCAGCGGCGGCCAGACGAAGCGTTTGCGCTTTTGCAGCTTGTCCGAGCCCCAGGACACCAGCAGCATGCCGATCACCGCTGCCAGATACGGCAACGCCGACAGCCAGCCGGCCTCGATCATGTCCATCTGCGCGCCGGCCTTGAGGATCGACGGCAGCCACAACACGAAGCCGTAGACGCCAATGCTCCAGCAGAAAAATTGCAGCGCCAGAATGATCACCTTCGGCGAACGGAAGGCTTCGGCGTAGTTCTTCACCGCTTTGATCCCGACCTGTTCGGCCGCCAGCGCGCTTTCCAGATCGTGCTTTTCCTGGTCGTTGAGCCACTTGGCCTGGGCCGGACGATCATCGGCCAGCTTCCACCAGATAAAGGCCCAAAGGACTGCCGGCAGACCTTCGATGATGAACATCCAGCGCCAGCTGAAATGCTGCACCAGATAGCCCGAGACCACCGACATCCACAGCATGGTTACCGGGTTGCCGAGGATCAGGAAGGTGTTGGCCCGCGAGCGTTCGGCGCGGGTGAACCAGTGGCACAGGTACACCAGCATCGCCGGCATCACCGCCGCTTCGACCACGCCGAGCATGAAGCGGATGACGATCAGCCAATAGGCGTTGGAGACCACGCCGGTCAGCGTAGCGAGCCCGCCCCAGAGGATAAGGCTGACGAAAATCAGCTTCTTCACGCTGTGCTTTTGCGCGTAGATCGCGCCGGGCACCTGGAAGAAAAAGTAACCGAGAAAGAACAATGCGCCGAGCAGCGAGGACAGGCCCGGGGTGATCATCAGGTCGGCGGCCATCCCGGAGGCGGCGGCGAACCCGTAATTGGCCCGGTCCAGGTACGCCAGGCTGTAGGTGATGAACACGATCGGCATGATGTACCACCAGCGGCGGGTGGCGAGGGTTGCGGTTTTCATGGTCTTGCTCCTGAGCTTGTTGTTTTTGTCGCAGCAGGTTCAAAAAATGTTGTGTCTGTTATGCCCCCTTCGCGAGCAAGCTCGCTCCCACAATGTCCGTGGCGTACACAAGNGAGCTTGCTCGCGAAGGCGGCCTCGAATTCAGCGGTGAGTTCGGATCGGGTGGGCAGTCCCTCCATGTCGCCACGGCTCTGCACCGCACGGCTGCCAATCCAGTTGGCGCGTCTGACCGCCTCGGGAAAACTCTGGTGCTCCAGCAGGGCGCTGATCATCCCCACCGCAAATCCGTCCCCGGCACCCACCGTATCGACCACGGTCTGGACCGGCACGCCGGCGACAAACCCTTGATCCAGATGGGTGCGGTAATACGCACCCTGCGGCCCGAGTTTGATCGCCACGGCTTCGGCACCTTGATCGAGATAAAACGCCGCGATATCCGCCGGGTCTTCAAATCCGGTCAGCAAGCGACCTTCGCTCAACCCCGGCAGCACCCAGTGGGCGAGGGCGGCGAGACGGTTGATCTCGCTGATCATCTCCCGTTCGCTGGCCCACAGGCTCGGGCGCAAGTTCGGGTCGAACGACACGCTACGCCCGGCGTTGCGCATGCGCGTCATCAGTTCACGGGACATTTCCCGCGCCGACGCGGACAGCGCCGGCGGAATGCCGGTGGCGTGCAGGTGCCGGGCGCTTAATAACGTTGGGTTGATCGACTGCGGTGACAGATGACTGGCTGCCGAGCCGCGACGGAAGTACTCGACCGTCGGATCGCTGCCGTCATCGTTGCGCGACTTGAGCTGGAAACCGGTCGGATGAGCCTTGTCGACTTCGACATGGCTGCAATCCAGTCCCTCACGGGCCAGGGTTTCGACGACAAATCGTCCCAGCGAATCAGCACCGACCCGGCTCAGCCACGCGACCCTGAAGCCCAGCCGCGACAAGCCGATGGCGACGTTGCTGTCCGCCCCGGCAATCCGTTTGTGGAACTGCTCGACGGAGGCCAGATCACCGCTCTGTTCGGCGACAAACATGGCCATGGTTTCGCCGAACGACAGAATATCGATCTCAGACATGAGCAGGCTCCAGACGGGATTGGCCGAGGCGGGCGAGGGCGGCGACGTGTTCGGTGGTGAGCTGCATCAGGTCATCGCCCTGCAACGGGTATTCGGCAGCGCGCATGACCCCTTGGGCCATGTGCCGCAGCAGTTGTTCCCACAGATGCAGGTCGGTGGCGGCGGGCGGTACTGCCACCAGTTTGCCGTCGTCACGGCGGGCCACGGCTTTGCAATGCACGTAGCCGACGTGGCGGCCAAGCAGTCGTGCAGCGCTGGTGGCGGACTGGTCTTGCCACTGCCAGTTGCCGATGTCGAAGGTCATCTTGATCGGCAGGTTGTGTTGCTCGACGACAGCGAAGAAACGCTGGAACGGTTCGATCCGCCCGCCGTGCAGGGTCTGGTCGTTCTCTACCAGCAGTTGCACAGGGCTCTGCGCAAGAATTTGCGCGAGGGTCTGCAAATCGTTGTTGTCGGTGAAGAAGCCCAGGGAAACCTTCAGCCACTTCGAACCGAATGCTTCGGCATTTTGCAGCGCGGTGATCAGTTCGGGATTGGGCCGCGACTGACCGGCCAGCCACAGTTCGGTGGGTGAGGAGTAAATGCTTTGCAGGCCTTGAGCTTGGGTGGCTGCGGCGAGTTTTTCAGGGACTTCATTGGTCAGCAGCTCCTCGCGCCATTCGATGCGATTGGCGCCCGCAGCGGCCAGCACTGCGATGAACGAGCCTTGACCACGCCGGCGCACAAGGTCGGCGCCGTAGCTGGACAGGCTGATGGAAACGGCAGGTTTATTCATTGTTATCTACCTCTGAAACCGGTTTCATTTTTGTTCAAAAAAAATCAGCAAGTTGTGCAGTGCTCTTTCGGGCCCCTTCGCGGGCAAGTCGAATCGTCGCACCGCCGCTCCCACAGATATAGCGTCGTTCACAGTTCTCAAGTACACCCGAACACCTGTGGGAGCGGGCTTGCCCGCGAAGAGGCCGTGTCAGTCACCACAAAATCCACGGGTCGAACCGCGCTCAATCAGCACCGGCGCAAAATCCAGCGTCCGCGCCGCTTCATCATCCCCGCGCAAACGCTTGAGCAAACACTCAAACGCCCGGGCACCAATCTCTTCCGTCGGCTGGGCGAGGGCAGTAATCCCGCTGCCCACCAACGGATACCAATCCAGATCATCCAGGGCGATCAACCCGACATCCTCGAACAATCGGCAGCCAATCTCGCGCAGCGCCAGGGTGCAAGCCAGCGCCGCCACGCCATTGGCGCAGAACAGGGCTTTCGGGCCGTTATCAGGTGTGTTCAAAAAGGTTTGAAGATCGTTCACAAGGCTCGAGTCAGTTTCCAGTACCGCGCCACGCATGTCTTTGCGCTGGCCAATCTGCTGCTGAAAACTGCTGACCCGCTCGATCCGCGAACTGGTGCCGTCATAGGGTTCGGTCACCAGCAGTACATCGCGATAGCCACGTTGCTGAAGATGTTCGAGCGCCATCTCGATGGCTTGCGGGTTGTTCAGCCCGACCATGTCGCTTTCCAGCCCATCGACTTTGCGATCCACCAGTACCAGCGGCATTTCCCGCTTCAACTCATCCAGCTCATCCCGGTGATGGCCCAGGGTGTTCACGATCAGCCCTTCGATGTTGTACGAGCGCAACAGCGCCAGGTGCTGGCGTTCCTGTTCGTCATCGCGGTCGGTGTTGCACACCACCAGGCTGTAACCGTGTTGGCGGCAGGCGGTTTCCACTCCGTGCATCACGGCAATCGAATAAGGGTTGCGGATATCGGCCACCAGCATGCCGATCAGGCGAGTGCGACCGCGTTTCAGGCCTCGGGCCATTTGATTGGGACGGTAGCCGAGTTCGGCAATCGACTGCTCGATGCGCTGGGCAATGGCATCGGAGAGCAGGGCGCGATCATCGCCGATGAAGCGCGAGACGCTGGCCTTGGACACGCCAGCGTGTTCGGCAACGTCGAGCATGGTGACGCGGCTGCGCTGGGCGGCGGAGAAATCGTTCACGGTGATGGACCTTGTTTTTATGTCTGTGCAGCAACTGAAACAGAAGCTGAAACCGGTTTCAGTTGGCCTGAAAAATTACTCCCTCGTCAAGTTTGCTTGATGGGTGTTTTGGATTCGCAGTGAGGTTATTCCGACGGGTGGTCGTTTTACCTGTCAGATCTGACAGTAGGCAGCGGCAGGAAGTCGGCGCTTAATCAACCATAAGACGCGATTGAACGATTTGTGCATTGACAACACTTTCGCCAGAGAAAATACCCATGTCAAAGCCTGATCAGTAGATAACTGCCGCACCTCTAAAAATAGACGGTGTAAGTGATATCGATCCGGCGAAGATACCGTTCGAGGTTTTAATAAGCGGGACTGTCGGACGACTGCCAGCTTGGCCAAATTTTCCTGTGCAACCGGCTCCGGGCCAGCCAGCGGACTATTACATTTTGCATGTTTACTGGTTTCAAAATGGCAACGAGACAGAGATTTTTACCGAGACCTATACGTACCTTGACTATAAACCCGAGTTTACATTTTCAATAACACCAGAGCATATGAGCGTTGATGGCTCTGCACTTCTTTATTACATTCTGGAGGGGCGTAACGGTAATGAGGATCCTTCGCCAAAGCGTTCCCTGATCATCGACCACACGTTGGTACCGTCGCTTCATGGGCCGGAATTTCCTGATGCAAACATTCATGGTGAGTTGAACTGTTATTCCTTGACGCCTGTCTCGCAAAAAATTCGAGTAAAGATACTACCTGAGTCGGTATTTGCCGATCAGGATGAGTTTGAGCTTGATTGGCAAGGTTTTGCATCTATAACCGGCGTACCACCCGCACTCACGCCGATTCATAAGTTTAAAAAAACGATCACCGGAAGCGATCCTGCTAATGGATTTATTGTCGATATTGCGTTTGATCCCTATGTTAAACCAATGGTAAGTGGTCATTCCGGAGCAGCCCAGTACACGATATGTCGAAATGGAGTTCCAGTTTATAGGTCTCGCAGAAGTGTAGTAAAAATTGAACGGATGATTGCAGGTGAACCTATTCCATGCGGGGGGTTTCCTTGAGTTTTTCACTATAGAAAATTGATGTATCTGAAGAAGTTGTGCCCTGGGCTACAGCAATTTAAGTTTCCCATTGTGCAGTTCTGGGTTTGTTGCTGAACGTCTTGGATTGTCTGTCTTACATGGAGAAACCAAAATGAATGTTAAAGCCACAACAACTGGCGGTCAGACGCTGACGTCGGTTGAACTCGCCAAACAGTCGCGTTTTGCATTGCGTACTGCCAGTTCAAATCTCGGAGCAAGGCTACCCGATCCCCCGATTGTAGGGTTGCTGGCGCGTAGACTGGTCCCGAAGACAATCCTGGATTCAGGAACCTTGCAAGTACAATTTCTAACGAACACGATTCAGGATCCGCAGGACGGTGATGAGTGGGAGTTGTGGCAGAGAAAGGGCACTACCGGAACAGAAACAATGGTCGACAATGACACTCTGGGCAATGTCGCGGGTCGTCCTGCGGAAGTTCTTATTGACATCCCTACGGCAGCACTTCTGGATGATGATATGGTGCGGTCTTCGACAGCCTGGCAGTTTCAGCTAAGGCAATTCAAAGGGACCGATGGCAATGAAGATAAATCCAATTGGCTGATTGCAGAAGTTGATAGGAATCCACCCGAAGTTGATAAGGTGTCCGGTACGAAATTTCAACCGGAAAGAGCGATTTATCAAAACCTCCCGAGCAAAACAATTGACGAGGATTGGCTGGCGAATAATTTGACTTTAAAACTTCAGGTCAGTCGAATCTATGAGTTCTATAGTGACGATGACACGATCGATGTTTACTATGGTGAAAACTATGGCACAGGTGGCACGTTGCTCCTGAGTCAAGCATTGATTGCGGATATAGTCGATATTCCATCAAGCGAACTGCCAAAAGTGGATGGGTTCAATTACCTCTGGTACAGATTGAAAGACTTGACGGGGAATGTAAGCGAGCCATCTATTGCGAACGATTTTACGGTTTCTCGCATTCCACCTCCCACGCTTCACGATTGCGAATTCCCGCAGGGTATCTCACCGGATCCGATTGATCTGAATGATTTGCAGGGAACGGTTTATCTGAACGTCCGTCGGCCGGACAATGCACGAAATACTGATCGTATTTCTCCGACTGTATCCAATGGCTCTCTCTCAATCGGCTTGGGTACTTTACCGCTGAATAATGCCAATCTATTGCAATTCCAGATATCACTCAGCAGATTACTGGCACTTTGGGATAACGCCACAGCACCCGTACCGATCACGGGCAGATATAATTTCCTTCGCGGAATAGAGCCGGCAGTGCCTTCCGTCGACGTCAATTCTGTACTCAATCTCCTGTACCCTGGCCCGGTAAATCCGGGTTTTCCGGATATCAAAAATCCAAAGATGGTCAAAGTTGAGGTTAGGGGTGCCTCAGACAAGCTGAACCATATCACCTCGAGTGATCGACTTGCGGATGTGACAATCAGTACGCCGATGAAGGAAGTAGCCGATCCCTGGGTGCCGGTAACGGGGGACGTTGCGCGACTCTGGATCAATGGCGCTGAAGTTTTCGATCTGGATTTGACACCGACGACGACGCTCTTGACCCATACGATGACACCTGCTGAATTTGATGCCGTGATTGGAGCGCCTGGTAAAAAATATGCCTACTGGACGATTGAGAATCCTGCGCTCAGCTCGGCTGTCATGGAGTCATCAGAGACTGAAGTCCAGGTAGATCTGGCAACAGTCGATCTGCCAGAGCCTAGAGTTCGGCTCTTTAATGGTTTCGTCTCCTGCAGATATTTGACGCGGCCAGATTTTGAATTGCCGGTTACTGTAGATATCGATACCACGCTCATGCCGGCGGGTACCATCGTTACGGTTTATTCACAGGGGTATGAAGACGCACTGGGCACCAAGCCAGTTAAAGATACCGATTTTAAGGATACTTACACGGTTACAGGTAGTGAGAATCCATCGGAGTTTGTGTTGAATGTAAAACCTTATTTGACCAGGTTGAAGCCTATTCAACCTCCGAACGGTTCCGGGTTGCCCAACGGTTATATCAAAGTCTGGTATTCGATATTGATCGCCGGTCACCCAAATCCTTCAGAAGAGTTTTTCAATGAGGTTTCCTTGCTGAACGGTGATTTCAAATACTGTGACGAGGTTAACCCATAACGAAATAAAATCGCCTGTCGGGAACCAGGTTTTCCGACAGGCTCCTTTCATTCAGCCCGGAAAATTTTCCGCAGGTATTCACAGACTTCTCCTACAGACCATCACGAAGTGGACCTGTAGGCTAACGCCGCCGTGGGTGAAGGATCTTTACCCGTTCAAATAGCATCGTCGTTCCTTCGGGAGGACTGAATTTGGGTACTTTTACTATGTGGCAAATCACACATGTGGCTTCCAGCGTAAGGACGGCAATCTGGCTGACGAGCTCATCATTCTGTTTCTCATTGTTAGCCAGCGGTTCTGCTACTGCCGGGGGGCTCGTTGGTGGCCCGCCTCACACCGTCAACAACGGTGACAATGAGGAATCATGGCAGCTCTCACAGAATGCAACGTTGAATATCAATCAAGCCCGGACGTTTGATATTAGCGCCCAGCAATCTCAAGTGAATGCCACCGGTGCACGGACTCAGCAGATTTCCGCAGGCGCAGGTTCGGATGTGCGTCTGGCAGGGACTACGGTGAGCGGCGGTAATGCACGTGCCGGGCTTGAACTCCTCAACAGTACCGCGACCATTTCGGGCAACAGTATTATTTCGAGCAATCGTCTCGGGTTGCAGGCAGCCCGCAACACCAGTACCTCGACCGGGTCAAGTGCGACTGTCAGCGATAGCATCATTACTGGCGTAACGGGCGGCGCACGCGCGACGGCATTCAGCAATCTCACTTTTTCCAACTCCTCGATCACAGGTACTGGCGCTGCCAGTTCTGGTGTGAGCCTTCTGAGCGGGACTGCATCTGCCAGCAACAACACGCAAATTTCGGGTGGACAGAACGGTGTAACACTGGGGCTTGAAGGGGCCGGACTCCCGGCGAGCCAATTGCATCTGGATCGTTCGAGCGTGGAGGGCCAGAGCGGATCGGCCATCGTCGTTGACTACGCGGACCTCTCCGCGCCTGCTTCATCGATCGATGTTTCAAACGGTTCGACACTGAAGGGGGGTAATGGAACTGTTCTTGAGGTCAGGCGCGCCGGCAATGTCAGCATGAACGTTGACCGAAGTGACCTGACGGGTAACGTACTGGTATCAGATAGCAGTGTGGCCGCATTGAGTTTTTCTCAGGGATCGCTGACCGGTGATGTGAAAGCGGATACCGGAGCGACTGCCTCGGTGGCTCTTGCGCAAGGTTCGCAATTGACCGGCGCCATGGCGGGGGTGGCGTCGTCCACCATTGATTCCTCATCGCGCTGGAACATGACGGACAATAGTCAGGTCGGAAACCTGATTCTGAACGGTGGCACGGTCAAGATCGGCACCGATAGCGCTTTTCATCAATTGGACGTGCAGAACCTCTCCGGTAACGGCGTGTTTGAAATGAATGTCAATTTCGCGACGAACCAGGCCGACACCCTGAACGTCACGGGTACAGCCACTGGCAATCATCAACTGCTGGTAAACAGTTCCGGAGCAGAGCCGGCCAGCGGACAACCCGTGCAATTGGTACGCACTGCACAAGGAGACGCCAGTTTCTCCCTGGCGAATGTCAATGGCGAAGTCGATCGCGGTGCGTTTGTCTACGGATTGAAACAGAGCGACAGTGGTCACGACTGGTTTCTCGACCCGACTGCCCGAAATGTCAGCCCATCCACGCGAGCGGTAACAGCGCTGTTCAACACCGCCATTACGGTGTTGGATGGGGAGGCGATGTCACTCCGCAGTCGCATGGGAGAGGTCCGATTCAACCAGGATAAGTCCGGTGCCTGGGGCAGAGTTTATGGCAGCAAGATCAACGTCTCCGACGCCTTTGGTGATGGGTACCAGCAGAGCCAGCAAGGCTTCACACTGGGCGCCGATGCGCCTTTACGCCTGGGTGCCGGGCAGTGGCTGCTCGGAGTGATGGCCGGGCGCAGTACCTCGAATCTGGACTTGCATCGAGGAACCAGTGGCACGATCACTAGCAGTTACATAGGTTCGTACCTGACCTTCATCGATGAAACGAGTGGTTACTATGTCGATAGCGTTGTAAAGCTCAACCACTTCCAGAACGAGGCTAAAGTCGGCATGACCGATGGCTCGCGGTCAAAGGGCGATTATGACAACAACGGTATCAGTGGATCGGTCGAAGCCGGCCGTCATATAAAGCTTGATCGTGGATACTTCTTGGAGCCCTTTATTCTGGGTTCTGCTGCTGTAATCAAGGGCAAGGATTACGGTCTGGATAATGGCTTGAGCGTTAAGGGTGACCGTACCCGCTCATTGCGCGGCAAAGTGGGTGTTACGGCTGGACGCGATGTGAAACTGATTAACGGCGCAACCGTGCAGCCCTATGTTCGCTTGGCGCTTGCTCACGAGTTCTCCAAAAACAATGAGGTCAAGGTCAACAACAATGTGTTCAATAACGACCTTTCCGGGTCTCGTGGCGAGTTGGGGGGCGGTGTAGCGTACAATTTGTCGGAGCGCTGGCAGGCGCATGTAGAACTCGAATACATGAGTGGTAAAAATATAGAGATGCCTTTGGGAGGAACCGTGGGGGTTCAATACAAATGGTAGAGCACTGGCGCAGGCTCACGTAACAAAAGGAAGGCCCTGGTTTATTAGCCAGGGCCTTTTTTCACATCTTCAGCTGAGCCAGGTATCAAAATTCGCAGTGCAAGGAAACGTGCCACTACCATCGGCTTTGGTGACATCGGCTGTGAAGGATCCGCTGAACTGATTTTCGGCAATGTCCAGCTTGTAACTCAGAATTCCGCCAGTCGCTTTTTGCAGTGTCGGATTCTCCGGATCTTCGTAGTTGTTAAAGATCACGTTCGAATCAAGATCGTCGTCGGTTATTGAAATTCTACCCTCGAGCGTGCTTTTCTTGAACACGATCGTAAATGTTCGTGCATAAGTGTTCTGGCGATCATATGCAATCACCATGTATACGTCCCCTCTACCGGGAGTTGTGGACTCTTCAAGCACAGTGTACAAGGCCTTGAATGTTGATCCATTTTCCAGGTTAGCTGTGAATTCTTCCCTGGGTGCTAACTGACTACTGTAGTTGTTTTTTCTGACTGCGCTGCTCATGAGTCAAGTCTCCGATTGTTCTGTCAGGGGTTTCCACGCCGAAACACTTGAACGGACATGGATAACCTATATAAGGCCTGCTCGCGCGCTTTGTCTACTGTCGGATATTACAGCTATGAAAATCGAATTTTTTGTGGTTGGAATAAGTTTGAGGGGGCGTCGCTGTCTAAAAGACGCAGGAAATGTATTCGTTATTACAAATCGGATAAATAACTATTTGTGATGCATGTCCTTTCTCAATATAAACGTTCGTTTATCGGCATGTAGAGCGCAGCCAAACTCAGCCAAACAAACCTGCCGCAATATTGATCGAGAACCCCAGAATCGCTGTGTTGAACACAAAACCGATCAATGACTGTGCCAGCACGATCTTGCGGATTTCCCGCGTTGCCACGCCAACGTCCGCCGTCTGCACCGCCACTCCGATGGTGAACGAGAAGTACAGAAAGTCCCAATAGTTGGGCGTCGTCAGACCTTCGGCAAAGCGCAGTGCCGGCTCCTTGCCGTCCCAGGTGTAAAACAGGCGGGCGTAGTGGACGCTGAAGATCACCCCGATCAGCAGCCATGAGCCGATGACCGTCAGCGCGGTAAATCCGTAGTGGAGGAGTTTGCGGGTGGTTTCCAGATCCTTGCTGCCGGCCAGTTCCAGGGTGATGGTCGCCAGGCTGGCCAGCGCCGCAATACACACCACGAACAGCACCAGCCCGGCGTTTTCATCTTCGACGACGGCTATTTGCTTGACGTCCGGCGCCTTGGCCCGAGAGGTGAGCCAGAGCATCAGGGCCAAATAGGTCCAGACCCCTGCATTCCAGCCGATGAGAATTTTGCTGATGACAGAATCGGCAGGCACTAGCAGGCCGACGGCAAGGCCGAAGAGGGCAGCGGCAGAGAGGCGAGGGTGGGTGCGAGCGAGAAAGCGCATGGAGGGCTCGATGGGCCAGGGTGGTTCAGACACCTTAGCTCAGCGCTGACAGGTGTGGCCACAATGCCGGATGTTTGCAAATCCCTGTGGGAGATTCTATGTTGCAGGGGAACCCTGCAACCTTAAATTCGGTTGGTATTCGCTCTGGTTTTTCATGAGGGCGAATGCCACCCGGCAAAGCTTGCGGGCGAGGATGACCAAGGCTTGGGTTCTGGCTAGACCTCTTGCCAGATAGGACTCATAGAACGGTTTCCAGACAGGGGACCGACAAGCTGCCATAGCTGCATTGTGTGCAAGACGCCGTAATTCCCCGTCACCTTTTTTGCTCAAGTGGCGAGGACTGTGTTTCTTACCTGAGTCTTTTGCCTTCAAGTCCATTCCCAGAAAGGCGATGAACGCATCGGCGCTGGCGAACTCACCTCGCATGTATGTAGTTGCCAGGCCCGTTGCCGTGAGTTCACCAACTCCTTCAATCGCTTTGCAGCGTCTGATGTTTTCACTAATTCCGGCTTCTTGGCTGACTTTACGAAGCAACTCCTGAATGGCCTGATCCAGCTGTTTGAAATGCTTCAACCCATCGGCCAAAAGATCTTCAAGAAGAGGTTCGGTTGACCAGCTCAGCTTGATACTGACTCGGACCTTCATCAGCTGTGCACGCTTGTTAAGCAGACTTTTCAACACTGTGTAGTGCCGCGGTGGTGGGTTCCAGACCCGCAGCCGATGCTGTTCACTGGTTAGATAACGCGCCAGAAGACGTGCATCACAAGGGTCGGTTTTTGCACGCTGACCGATGCTTTCGCGGTAATGGCTCACCCGGTAAGGGTCCACGATGTAAACCCGATGCCCCATACCATGGGCCAGTTCGGCCGTGTCCAGGTGGTAGAGATTAGTGGCTTCCAGGGCGATTGAGCTTTGGGCGGGCAGGGTCTTCAGCCAATGACCTACAGATGTGCGGTCGTTGTTGATGGCCTGGATGATTTTCAGATCTTCGCGATAAACGACGATTTCGGCCTTGGCCACATCGACACCAATCACCGTTGGCGAGGTAAGGATTGTCATGACGAATCCTCGGAGCTAGGGTTTAAGAGCTTGTCGGGGTCTACCGTAGCGCTGGCTTGCCTCTATCGTCGGTTTTACCGATGAATTCCTTATCGGCGCTTTAGGTAGAAAGGGCGGGACGAGAAGTCTCCCACGGTCCGTACTGGCTAGAGTCGGAATCGAGCTTTTAGTCCCGCCCACCCCTTCAAGTCTAAACATACAAGCG
>NZ_JBQEQB010000020.1:89534-149367 GCF_052046055.1 Pseudomonas sp. 22082 | reverse complement strand
ACCAGCCGCACCACCCGCCGCGACTACGACTTCGAAAAACCGCGCCTGACGCTGGAAAGCGAAAACCGCGGCGACGCCCTGCCCGACCTCGAGGACTACGATTACCCGGGCCGTTTCGTCGACCGCGAGCGCGGCAAGCACCTGGCCAAACGCGCCCTCGAACGCCACCGCAGCGACTTCCAGCTCGCCGAAGGCAAGAGCGACCAGCCGTTGCTGGTCAGCGGCCATTTCCTCGCACTCAAAGAACACCCGAAGGCCAAGTGGAATGACCTGTGGCTGCTCACCGAAGTCCACCACGAAGGCAAGCAGCCGCAGGTGCTGGAAGAGTCGGTCACCAGCGACACCACCGCGCTGAAAGACGATTTCCATCAGGGCTACCGCAACCGCTTTCAGGCCACCCCGTGGGACGTGCCGAACCGCCCGCCCCTGCGCCACCCGAAACCGCGCATCCTCGGCAGCCAGAGCGCCGTGGTTACCGGCCCAAAAGGCGAAGAAATCCACTGCGACGAATACGGCCGCGTGAAAGTCCAGTTCCACTGGGACCGCGACGGCCAGGCCGACGACAAAACCAGCTGCTGGCTGCGCGTCTCCAGCGCCTGGGCCGGCGCCCAGTACGGCGGCATCGCCATCCCGCGAATCGGCATGGAAGTGCTGGTCACCTTCCTCGAAGGCGACCCCGACCAGCCGCTGATCACCGGCTGCCTGTACCACAAGGAAAACACCGTCCCCTACGCCCTGCCGGCGAACAAGACCCGCACCACCTTCAAGACCCTGAGCTCGATGGGTGGCGGCGGCTTCAACGAACTGCGCATCGAAGACAAGAAAGGCCAGGAACAGATCTTCCTCCATGCCCAGCGCGACTGGGACGAAAACATCGAACACGACCAGAAAATCCGCGTCGGCAACGAACGCCACGACGTCGTGGAAAAGAACAGCTACACGGAATTCAAGGCCGAAGAACACCACACCGTTTACGAAGACCGCAAAGTCGAGGCTCGGGCCAACGATCACCTGACCGTGGGCGTGAACCAGCACATCAAGATCGGCACCGGACAATTCATCGACGCCGGCCAGGAAATTCACCTGAGCAGTGGCATGAAGGTGGTGCTGGAGGCCGGGGCTGAGCTGACGCTGGTCGGCGGTGGCAGCTTCATCAAGATCGATGGCGGCGGCGTGACCATGAGCGGGCCGGCGATCAACATCAACTCCGGCGGAGGACCGGGCAGCGGCACCGGCGCCGCCCCACTGCTGCCGGGCGTGTTGAAGCAGGCCGATGCCGACAAGGCTGGCGCTGTACTGACCCCGGCGCAGATCAACACCCTCAAACGTAATGCGCCGTTCTGCGAAGAGTGCGAAAAATGCAAGGCAGGTGCCTGTGCCATCTAATCGACTGACACCCAAAGACTGGCTGGCACAACAGCCGCTGCAGAAAGACGAACGCTTGTATCTGGTCATAAGCGCCGCGAGCGATGCCGAAGCGCTCAAGGCCTTATATCAGAGCGAACCGTCCATACAGGCCATTCCCATCTGGGGTGGAACGCCCTACTCCACCTGGCAACCGGTGATGCCATACGTCGCCGAACTCAAGGCCAACTCGGCCTTCCTGCCCTGGATCACCGAAACCGACGCCCTCGACTGGGGCTGGCTGGCGGTCTCCCGCTCGGAGCCCAACGAAGTTTTCGAACACCTGCGCAGTTTGACCCAGGTGAAGATGCCGGACGGGACCGAAGTGTTTTTCCGGTTCTGGGATGGGCGGCATATTTATCCGATTCTTGAAGGGCTGGGTGAGGCGGCTGGGGAAGTGTTGCCGGTGTTTGAGCGGTATCTGATTAATGGGCGGAGTCTGGAAGTCGGGCCGAGGGTGGTGCCGAAGGCGAAGGATTGGCCGTGGTGGGAAGTGCCGAAAGACCTGCTTGACAGCTTGATGGCCGAAAATCCGTCGACCGTAATCGGCAACATGATGCAGTGGCTGCTGGACGAACATGCCGACCTGTACTTCTCGTTCCCTGAATCGAACCTGCAAAAGAAAGTGGCGCGCTTCGTAAAACGCACGCCACTCACGGAAGAAAACTTTACCGGCCTACTGAAGGCCCATCTGGAAAGTGAGGTGGCTGTATGAGCATTTTGATGGGTGAGATTGTTGCCAATCTCAATGCAAAACAGCCTGATGCTCAGGCCATCATCAGCGACTTCAAGAAGTGCCTGAAGGATTATCGCGAGCATGCCGAAGCCTGGTACGGCGGCATTCTGGACGCAGAGCAACAGTTCAAGGTCGGTGACGAAGTCGGTACGGCGGACAAAGACAGCAAAAAGGAAAATACCCTTTATGCCAACTGCCCTGCCAACGGCAAACTCAAACTTGTACATAGTTTCGAGTCTGCGCGTTTTGTACCTATCGGCAATACGCCGGTGCGACTGGTGCCAGTGGAGAATGGCAAGCTCTACGGAAAGAACGAAGTCGGTCAACCGATCAACGTCAAAATCGGTCCAAGCGGGATTCTGGAGGTCACTGGCCTCAAACCGCATCAGCAATATGAAATCACTTTTTTCCCGAATCCCACCAAGGCTCAGATCGATAGCCTGTTCAACTCCTATCAAGGCGTAATCGGGGACCTTAGCGGCTGGCTGCAAACAGAGTGGACCACCGACTTTCTGCCACTTTGGCAAGCGCATACCAATGCATCCATGGCTGGACGGGCATTGCAGCAATTGGAGTCGGCGTGGAAGGGGTTCCTCAAGGCGATCATGGGGCTGTGGGGGGACATCAAAAGTCTCTACGACCTGGTTGCACACCCTCGGGAAAACTACGAAAAACTCAAAAAATTCTTCACCGAAGAACAGATAAAGAAGATCTATAACGCTTCAAAAGAAGCCATTCAAACAGCCCTGCTGATCGCCAGTGACGAGCCACTTATGTGGATCTACGTCGCAGCTATCGTAGCGTGGGTCAAAATGCTGCCTCCGCAGACCTGCACTGAAGTGCTGGCAGAACTGACTACGGAAGTACTGCTGAACATCCTGATCGGTATTGTTTTGACGGGCGGGATCGGTTTGGCCGTCCGTATTGGCACCAAGGGCCTTAATGCTGCAAGGAACAGCGGCAAGGTCATGACACTGATTGAAGACTTCACGTCGATGCTGATGAAGATCAGCAAGAAGAATGCGACAGCACACGCCGATACGGCGAAACCGTTGATGCTCAACGGCAATTCGCCACTGAACCAGGCGAGAAAGGCGAGCGTAGAAATTGCGCCTCCAAAACCCGCAGAGACCGCCACACCACCAAAGAAAAAACCACCCGTTTCCGGAGGTGCTGTAGAGACGGATGCGCAGATTCATGCACGCGGCAAGAAGGAAAACAGCACCCGCGCTCAACAACAGGAAAAT
The DNA here is from genome assembly GCF_052046055.1 of Pseudomonas sp. 22082. NCBI lineage: Bacteria > Pseudomonadati > Pseudomonadota > Gammaproteobacteria > Pseudomonadales > Pseudomonadaceae > Pseudomonas > Pseudomonas sp. 22082. The sequence goes on along the minus strand of NZ_JBQEQB010000020.1, from coordinate 145,980 downwards.
GTAGACAACGCGCCCAACCAGTCCAAAAACCCAGCGGATCAACCTGCTCAGTGCGCCGATAAGACCTGCACTAACGGTGAACCGGTATCGATGGTTACCGGCGAGGAATTGCTGACGCTCACTGACGGCGTATTGGGTGGGCTGCTACCCATTGAATGGACACGTCTCTATCGCAGCAGCGCGGTTGAAATCGACGGGCGTCTCGGCCATGGCTGGAGCCACTCCCTATCCCATCGCCTGCAAATCAACGATGAAGGCGTGTTGTGGACTGATAACGAAAACCGTCAGACCCGCTTCCCGATGCCGACCGAACAACGTCCAGCCATTACCAACAGTCTGGCTCAGGCGGCGATTTATTTGGGCAGCGCGCCGGGTGAACTGATCCTCACCCAAGCAGGAGCAAAACCACGCTTTTATCACTTCCGCGCAAACCGACTGACGACGGTCAGTGACTCCTACGGAAATCAGGTGCATATCAGCTATGACCTGGTGGGGCGGATCCAGCGCATCGATAACGGTGCGGGCCGCGCGTTGCTGTTGCGCTACGACGATCGCCATATCGTTGCCGTTGATCAGCAACAGCAGCGTTCTGAGTATGACGAGCGCGGTGAGCGCCAGGATCCTTGGCTGACCATTCAGAACCTTGTCACCTACCGCTATAACGCTCGCAACCAATTGGTCTCGGCATCCAATGCCGCAGGGGAAACCGAGCATTACCGCTACAACGATCAGCACGTCATTCTCGAGCGACAACTGGCCGGTGGCGCCAGTTTTTTCTGGGAATGGGAGCGTGAAGGCAAACTTTCCCGTTGCGTACGTCATTGGGCCAACTATTCGCAACTGGAAGCTCGCTACGAGTGGGATGACAAAGGCACGGTTACGGTTCACAACGCCGATGGCAGTGAACAGGTTTACGTGCATGACGAAAATGCACGGCTGATCAGTGAAACCGCTGCCGATGGTGCTGAAACGCAAAATGCCTATGACGATCAGGGACGTCTGGTTGCTGTAAAAGATCCAATGGGGGCCATCACCGAGTATCAATACAGCGATGCCGGACGATTGATGGCTGTCATCCCGCCGGAAGAAGAACCAACCCTCTACAACTACTTCGATGGGCAACTGATTGAAGTCAAACGTGGCAAGGCCCGTTGGCAGTACGACCGCAATCAACAAGGCGACATTACCCAGCAAATCGACCCACAGGGCAACGAAACCCGCTACAACTACGACGGCCAGGGCCGGCTGCTGGAAATTCATCACCCTGATGGCAGTCGCCATCAACTGGGCTGGAACAATCTCGGTCAATTGCTGGAGGAACGTCTTCCGGACGGTGGTCAGCGCAAGTACCGCTACGACGCACTCGGACGCCAGATCACCCGCCAGGATGAATTCGGCGCCATCACCCATTTTCAATGGGATGCCGTCGACCGGTTGACCCAGATCACCCTCCCCGGCGGTGCCACCCGTGCCTTCACTTACAACCCGTACGGACGCGTCACCGCCGAACGCGATGAGCTCGGCCGCATCACCCGCTACGAATACGCCGATAACCTGCACCTGGTCAGCCGCCGCATCAATCCCGACGGCAGCCAATTGCGCTATCGCTACGACAACGCCGGCCTGCTACTCACTGAAATCGAAAACGAGCGCGGCGAGCACTACAAGCTCGACTACTACGCCAACGGTCTGATCCAGCAGGAAACCGGTTTCGACGGCCGCCGCACCGCGTACGAATACGACCTCAACGGCCAGTTGCTGAAGAAGACCGAATTCGGCGATGACGGCAGCGAACTGGTCACCGAGTATCAGCGCGATGCTGCCGGTCGACTGCTGGTGAAAACCCTCGCCGATGGCGAAGAAATACACTACAGCTACGATGCCCTGGGCCGTTTGGTGAATGTCGACGACGGACACTGGCCGCTTGCCTACGAATACGACGTGCAGGATCGCCTGATCACCGAGCATCAGGGCTGGGGCACCACGCGCTACGAATACGACAGCGTCGGACAACTGAGTCACTGCAGCCTCCCCGATGGCAGCACACTCGACTACCGTCATCTCTCAGGCGGACGCCTTAGCAGTATTGACCTCAATGGCTCACGCCTGACCAGCCACCAATTCACCGCCGGTCGCGAACAGCAACGCCAACAAGGACTGCTGCTCAGCCAATACCAGTACGACGAACAAGGTCGCCTGCAAGCGCACAGCGTCCGCCAGCGCGAGAAAAACCTGTTCCAGCGTCGCTATAACTACGACGCCAACGGCAACCTCGCCGGCATCGATGACAGCCGCAAGGGCAACCGCAGCTTCCACTACGACCCGCTGGACCGCTTGACCAGCGTACGTGGCGCGACACCGGAAACCTTCGCCCACGACCCGGCCGGTAACCTGCTCGGCCAGAACAACGAAGGCACAGCCAACCTCGCCAACGTCAAAGGCAACCGCTTGCTGATGCAGGGCGACCGCCACTACGACTACGACGCCTATGGCAACCTGATCCGCGAACGCCGTGGCACCGGACAGAAACTTGTCACCGAATACCGCTACGACTGCCAGCATCGACTGATCGGTGTCAGCCTGCCGGGCGGCAGCAATGCATCCTATAAGTACGACGCCTTCGGTCGCCGCATCGAGAAAACTGTCGATGGCCATACCACCGAATTCTTGTGGCAAGGCGAACGCCTGATCGCCGAAAGCGGTGACAACCGTTATCGCACTTACATCTATGAACCTGGCAGCTTCCGCCCACTGGCCATGCTCGACGGCGAAGGCCCGCGTAAGGCGACGCCGTTCTACTATCAACTCGATCATCTGGGCACACCGCAGGAACTCACCGACTACAGTGGCGAGATCATGTGGTCGGCGAAGTACCGCGCCTACGGCAACCTCGCGGCGCTGGATGTCAGTGAAATCGACAACCCGTTGCGATTCCAAGGTCAGTATTTTGATGCCGAGACGGGCCTACACTACAACCGTCATCGCTACTACAATCCGGGGACTGGGCGGTTTCTGACACCGGATCCGATCAAGCTTGCGGGTGGGTTGAATAGCTACCAGTACGTACCTAACCCTACGGGGTGGGTGGATCCGTTGGGATTAAGCAGTAATTGCCCAGGCTCAGAGTCAAAATCACCACCGAGCGAAAAACCAGATAATGCTTCTAAAAGCAACGTTCATGGTGCGGAACCTACTTCTCCACCCGCACCGGCATCACCTCCTGGTCAGGGTTACCATAATGAGGTCTATGGAAACAAACCGGTTAAACCGCAGGATGCTGTTAAGCGATGGGAGGATTTCCTAGGTGAAGGCCCCTATACAAATACCCATCCAAGAACAGGATTGCCTGATAACGATAGGATTGTATCTGCCGATGGCAAACGAAGTATTCGCTATGGTGCTCATGAAATGAATAGCAAACCAAACAAGCACCATTACCACGAAGAAACGTGGACTCTTGACGTAGTTAACAACGTCATGAACGTTGACAACACAGTAATTCGCGTCCCCCTAGGAACCAAATAGATGAAAATCACTATAATACGCATAATTAAAATTCTCACCGAGAGTATATATATTGAATTTTCAAGCCCCTATGGAAAAGGCTTTTCAAACCTCATAGCTCCGGAGGCAAAAGAAAACCAGTCCTATGACATCGAAATGGACATTGGCGATGAGTTTTTTTGGAATAAAAACATAATGACTTCAGAGGAAACCACTCCATCAATCCGCTCGAAACCCGATGCAACTTACATAACCGCGGAATTAACCTCCATTACTGACGACGGATGCGGTGTGCTAAAGCTTGGAAACTCCGTCATATTCTTATCACTAGAAGGACACAATCAAAACTTAATGCTACCGACCTTTATAGAACTCTCAACCAACGACCTCAGCTTCTACCTAACCAACATATAAACCAAACCCAAAAGGGGACCGAACCAAAAGGAGACAGATTTATTTTTTCGTTAAAGAAAATAAATCTGTCTCCTTTTCAAAAACAGTTGACGGCGTGCAGTGGCAAGTACTCAAAGACGACGGCGTTATCACATCCTCCTTCCCAGCTGGCGACTCACCTATGTCGCGCCCTATTTGAATTGAGACAAATCATGGATAGCAAGGCTTTCGATGAATACAACTACTGGCTGGGACAAAGCGAGGATTCCAACTGGAATGAATACATTACAGAGCAGGTAGCCAAAGGAGTTCTAGGAAATTTCAGCGCTGAAGACTGGAACCGGCTTAACGACACGATCCTATCAAGGGAAGAGTATTGGCAGGAGCGAAGTGCTGCGGCACTTGGAGAGAATCGCTCGGCTCAGGCAATTGAAATTCTAAAGAAACTTTTGGACTCTCCATTTACCGAAGTATTAATAGTCTCTGCCTCAGAACTGGATTGGAGTGAAGTCCCAATCGAGAATAAATACGCAAAGAAAATACAAGCTATTATTAACTCCCTAAACCACGAAGAACTCGAATCCTATCCTGAACTTGAAAACCTTCTAAAAAAAGCCAGCAGCGCGCAAATTTAAATAGAACTAAATCAAAGGGAGCAGATTTCTTATTCGTTAAAGAAAATAAATCTACCCCTTTTCAGAATCCGTTCGAGGGGCAAAAATGACAGCGCTTAAATGTATCCCAAGAAGTGTATGGAACGGGTTCGACGGAACAGGCTATAACAACATTGCGCAAGAGCTAGAGGCCGAAAACCATTCACTAAGAAAATGGATTTCATTATATTCCATCTACAAATACCCCCTTACCAATGACCCACATCAATATTACAACTTCATCCACCAATCAAAAAACTTCCAACATGCATTAGTAATATTTACAATTCCCACCAAAACACTTGAAACAAGCGATGGCGTGGACGACCGAGACATTTTTATCGCAAAAATAGAAACCATGAACTCTGAAGCGGAAATCAACTCCCTTCTTGAAAACCTCAACATAGACCCAGAACTGTTCACCACGCCATGGCGCTGTGAATACCCGCTCTAGGTGCCAAACTGCAATCGGAGGGGTTCGAATTTGCTTTCGTTGAAGAAAATAATTTCTTCCCCTTTTCAGTCCTTTTCAAATAGGCAAAATGAAAATTTTTCTCAACATTGAACACCTGAAAAACTTCAACTTCCCTAGTGCATTCATAGAATTCGCGACTACGGAACCTGAACCGGACATTGAGCCTTGGTGGTTACTAATATATCAAGAGGGAAAAATAAATTACTGGCACAACACGCTAAAAAACCTTTACCCAAACCGCACGCTAGTTCCTTTCGCTAAATTCAATGCGAATGATGATATTGCTTGCTTTGACGGAGATGATTTATCCGGCAATCCAAAAGTGCTAATAATACATGCATATGCTTCAGAGGGATGGGAGCTTCACGGAGAACATCCTGACTTTAGCGCATGGCTAAAAATAGCCATTGAGACCCATGCGGAATGGAATGAAGAAGATTAAAAACATCTACATCCAACATCTTATAGGTGTATTCAGTTCTCGCTGGAGAGCGCAATGATTTTCTCAATTGATATCACAGAGTGCTTTGGCGCGATCGACTCCGATAACGCAGGCGGGATCATAAGCTATATCAACATCCCCCCCATCGAACGCCCTCGGGAAAAATTTCACCTTAAGCTATCAAACTTTGTACTTAACTTAATCGACGAGCCAGTCATCGATTCGATCAACAGGCAGAATTCAACCATTTTGGAGAACATGACCGAAGACGGCTTCCTTATAATAAGACAAGCCAGTATTTCCTTTGATTCAATAAAAGGCTACGAAAAATTACTACGACTATTAAACCAAGACCACGGATATTTGACCCACGAACGCTACGGCCAAAAATTGAACACCGGAGACAAGATCTACGACATCAGCGGAAGACTCTTTTCGAACCCGGATCTTTTAATTAACTTCGCATTCATTTCACCCAGCACTATAACACTTAAATTTAATTCATCAGACTGCACATACATAGAAAGCTACCCCGAGCTTCAAAAATCTTTAGAAAAACTAAATTCAAGAGAAAAACCTACTCAACCACCTCTCACTGGCCTATTCGACCCCACATATAGCAACACTCACACCACTAGCAACTTTGGCGCTGGTTATCGAATCTACAATCAATAATTAAAATACTTCCACAAAAGGGAATAGGCTCACTTCTATTCACGCTCCAAAAAACAACAGGAATACCTCAATGAGTTACTTAAAAAAAGAAATCACATCAGCACTCGAAACAAACCATCTAAAAAACCAGCAACTCAAAGACAATGAATTAGAGAAAACAATCTCAAACATAAAAACCTGCTTCTTTTACTTAAACACAAAAAACCTTGATCCCCTCAATCTAAAATCCGTAACAAAACAACACGACCCAGACTTTTGGAAAAAAGTCGATCTCCTATACCCTTCTGAAAAACCAACATTAATCGTCCTCGACAACCAAATCCATGCTTGGACGCTTCAGTCATCTTCCGATTTGAAAATATTGCTTTCAGAAACGACTGGCTTTCCATTCTGGATAACCAATACAGCCCTTAGCTTCTTAACTTATGTAGACGACCACGATTGCGTACATACAGCATCCCCTTCGTTTCCTCCCGCGATTAAAAAATCATGATCTTCAAATCAGAAAACAACATCATTGACCCAACCTCTGTAACCTACCGCAGCCTTGGCTTCGGGGAACCTCTCTCCAACAATGCCAAAAAATATACTTTATCAATAAAAATCCACGAACTGCCCGAGCAATTCTACGAGCTAACAAATGCACTCATCGCCGAATGCATACAAGACGATAACAAACAAGGCTACGCCGACATCCCCGAATTACGAGATTGCAATTACCCGCCACTTTCAACCCTGATAAAAAACCGCCCAGACGTTGCAGCAACCCTCATCAAGGACTATTTATTCTTTGAGCTGTTCTATTTGCTATTCCCATCAAAGGGAGAACTCGAACTATTAATAAACTCGATTTCCGGAGTTTATTATCTGGACGATACGTTTCACCTATGCGGCGAAACGTATCCCTACCGAAACCTGTAATTGCCTTATTTCCGTCACACGCTGAAAACCCTAAGGCAAAAAACGCAACCTACTGCTGCCTTTCGATGATTTGCTCCCCCACCTCATACTTAACCACCACCCGATTCCCATACAACCGCTCCGTCTTCACCAACGCCCCCACCTGCCCCTTCTCCCTCACCTCCCGCCAAATCTCATTCTCCCGATACACCCGCTCCCCCTCCCGCACAAACCGATGCCCCACTTCAAACACGTGATACCGATAAGCCCGCTCCCGATCACACAACAATTCCCCCTCCAACTGCGTCTCCCCCACCTTCAGCTTCAGCTGAAAGCTGCGATCCGTCGGGTTGTGCAGTACCAGGTCGATGTAGTTGTAGAAGATCGCCGCGCCGGAGCCGAATGGCAGGACGCGGCCGTCGTCCGGGAAGGGGTCGAAGCTGTGGTTGGCGCGTTCGATGACGACCAGGGGTGAGTGAATGGCCATCCAGTGGATGAGGTTGCTGAGTTGGCAGATGCCGCCGCCGATGCCGGTGCGGGCTTCGCCGAATGAGAGTTCCATGCCTTCGACGTAGCCGCGTTGGCGGGTCGGGCGGCCGACGAGGCGGCAGAAGGAGAAATATTCGCCGGGGGCGATGGTGACGCCGTCGATGGCGGCGACGGCGAGTTTGAGGTTGATGACTTTGTTGTGTTGCAGCGCGAGGTCGGAGTCGCCGAGTTTGCGGATCAGTTTTGAGGTGTGTTTGAGGTAGCGGTAAGGCAGGCGCTCGGACGTCGTGGCAGGACGCGCGTAGCGTTTGCTCGAGCAGTGCCAGGCGATGTGGCGGAACAGTCTTTTTTGCCACACGCGCAGCCAGTAAAGGGCCGGGTGGTAGAGGGAAAGTGGTTTCATCCTTGGCGAACGGCGCGGGCCGTTGTCTTCCTTGAGCTTGAAATGGCGGCGCATCTTACCGTGGAACCGCGCTTGATCGCCAAGCGCCTCGCCAGTGTCGCAAGCCGTAACAAGTCGCCCGGCCCGGGCGCTCGGAAATTAAGCTTGAACTAAGGTTGCGTCCCTACCATCCGGGCCACAAAGCAGCGGTTCTGTGTGCTGATTGCCGTCAGCAGAACCCTTCAACTTGAAGTGAGCCCGGACCATGAGTGCGATCGATTCCACCTCTAAACAACTGCCCGCCTTCAGTCTTGTATTGGTCAATTACAAGACGCCGGAAATAACCCGGATGTGCCTGGAGTTTCTCCAGCAATACGTCAAGGATCATCAAATTCCGGTGTGGGTGGTGGACAACGATTCCGCCGATGAAAGCCTGATTTACTTGCGGTCTCTGGACTGGATCAACTTGATCGAGCGCCCTTCACCCGGCAAGGAAGCGGGGCATATTGCTCATGGCAAGGCACTTGATCTGGCACTTGCGAAAGTTGAAACCGATTACCTGTTTTTGCTGCACACCGATACTTTCGTTTTTGACAGTACTGTCTTTTCGATGATGATGAATGAGTGCATGCAATCTTTGGATACAGCGGCGGTTGGTTGCGTCGAACAATTGGATCGAGGCGTCCTTAGAGACACCTGGCGTTTGTCTTCGCGTTATTTCAAACACTATTTCCGCCGGGCAAAACAGCATTTCGGGTTGCCGTCCCGAGATCCAAAACCCTACCGGGAAACTCACCTGAAAAGCTTCTGCACCTTGTGGAATGCACGGCTGATCAAGGCTCACGGGCTGCATTTTTCGATGGACGACCGGGTCCCGGGATACACGCTGCAGGATCGTTTAAGCAGCCTTGGCTACGGCATCAAATGCCTCTCGCCGCGGACGATCTTCCGCTACCTGGATCACATCCAGGCCGGCACCGTGGCCGCTATCGGTGGATACGGCAAACAGCACCGCCGCACCACCATGTATCAGGAAACGCTCAAGCGCCTTCAGTTACAACAGGGCATGCGTCCTGCCAAATCGTAAGACAATAAAAAAGGGCGACTTCAAAGTCGCCCTTTTTGCATCTGAATTCTTTGGCCTCCACTCCGAGGAGGTGTTCGCCCAGTGTAATGGCCTGGCAATCCATGCACCGGTAAAGAGCCCTGACACTGGGCGAACGCGAAGGATTTTAATGGAAATTGGCGGATATGTCGTCCTGCTTCAACATGAAATTTATGTACTGAAAAGTTAAAGAAAATATTCGTCGATATTTCCCGACAAACTTTCTGACATCACCACCTCGAATACTTCATATGACTGTTCTCATACAATTACTTGTACAAGAACAGCCATTCTGTAGAGTCAATACTCAACTTTCATGCTGACTGGTCACTTTTAATACATCGGTGTAAGTGACCACGACGCTTTGCCCGACTTTCAAATCTTTCAGTTTGGCCTGAATCTCAGGCTTTTCGACGTTGAGGGTTTTCGACTGGCCCGAAGGGTTTTCCAGGGTGACCTGGTTTGCCGCCAAATCAATTTTGGTGATTTTCAATTGCACCTGAACCTGGCGGAAGGCCTCGCCACCGGGGTTGTTGCTGCCCACGGCGTTGCGCAGTTCACCCGTGCGCTCGGTGGAGCCTGGCAGACCTTTATCCACGTCGGTGTCCAGATAAGCGGCGACCGAACGTGTCACCTCGATCTGGACCAGATCCCCCACCTTGAGATTTCCGAGGTTTTTCGCCTTGTCGCTGAGCTGAATGTGCACCTGGCGACCTTCCGCGCCTTCCAGGACCACTTGATGATTGGCCGGGTCAACCGCCAGCACTTTGGTGGTGACCCGGTCGGCCTCGACAGCGGCCGACAGCGGGATATCGGCGGCCATCGCCGAAAAGCTGGCCGTAGAAAGGACGGTGGCAAGTGCTATGGCGTGCGTCAGTGCTTGGAGCTTCATAAGCGATACATTCCCTGTGATGGATGGCAGCACCCATCGCCAACGTGATCAGCGACGGATGTGCCACTGAGCATAGACGCCCTTCAGGGTTTGTTCCGCGATCGTTGCGCGGTGTCCTGCGCGGTGGACTCGCCACTGGCGGTGCCTTTCCCGGAGCTCTGCCGCTGTTTGGGATCGGTGGGACGCAGTGCGTCGTTGTCGCGCTCGGTTTCACCCGGCGGACGAGGTTCGTCGGGGTGCTCGTTATCAGGGACAGTGTTCATTCCAGGCCTCCTCAGGCTTCGGGGTCGTCGAGTTCCCGCGCGACGTTCATGGCGGGCGAGTCCTTGTGCAGGTCATCGGCCTTGGCTCTGAGAATCTGCCATTGCTCAAGATCGATGGCACCTTGGCCGAGCAAATCGTCAGCGATGCGCTGCAGATCGAAGTAATGGGCATCCGGGGATTGTTGCCAGTACGTCTGATCGTCAAACATTTGCTGCCAGGTCGTCAGGTCTGGAGATTTCAGTTCCTCGCTCATGGATCGGATCCTCGGCCATGTTCCTCGGTAGAGGGGGCATCCTGGACAGAGTTCCAATCGATTCCTTCGCAGGCAGGTGCGCGGAATCAGTACCCGGTCATTTCCAGATAGCCCTGCCCGCCCCGATTGCCGCTCAGGCGCACCGGCCCTTCCCAATACGGAATGCGCAGGTTCATCCAGGCGTCGGGGTTGATTGCATCGAGGGTGATCTGCAGATTCCTCGTCGGGATCTCGATCGACCAGCGCTCCGGCATCGAGCGGCCGGCGACCTTCGCAGTGCCTTGCGGGGTCAGCTTGATCTGCTCGGCGTGCAGGGTTTCGGTCTGGCCATCGGCGGCAATCCACGTGCCGGTCAGGTACGGCGCCCCTTCCTTCTGGCGCATGCGGTACAGCATGACGTGTTCGCCGCCGTCCAGATGCAGTGAGAACCAGTCCCAGCCCGTCTGATTGGCGGTCAGCGGCTGGCTGCTCCATTCGCGGTCGAGCCAGGCCGGGCCGTTGACGGTGTAGGTCTGACCGTCGATCTGCAGGGTGCCGCTGGCCTGGAAAAACGGCTGGCTGTAGTAATACGACGCCTGGCCCTGTTCGGATTTCTGGCTGAAACCCTTGTCGCCCTGCAGCACCAGCGGGCGGCTGGAGGTCAGGCGCAGCTGGTAGCTGAAGTTCTTGTCCCGGGCGCTGAGTTGCAGGTCGGCCAGGGGATCGCTCGCCTGACTGACGAAACGCCAGTCATCGATCCACGCCTCGAACGGCGCCGCACGCACCCCGGCCTGCCCGACACCGCCACGGGCATAACGCTCGGCGGCGTGGTGGACGCTGGCGGAGGTCACTGCCGCGTGCCCGAGCCAGATCGTCTGGTTGGCCCAGCCCGGTTGCTGCGGCGAGGCGTTCAGGGCGCTGCGGAATAACGTCCACTGCACGCCGAAATCATTGCCCTGCGCATCCTTGAGATTGGCCGTCACGTACCACCATTCGATGCGAAAGCCGTCATGGGCGCCGTGATCCGCCGGGAAGCTGAACACCCGCCCCGGCACCACCGGTGTAAACGCCTGCGCCTGAGCGCCCATGCCGGCGAAACCCTTCTGCTCCGCTGTGGGGTTGTCGCAACCACCGAGCAACAACGCCAAAAACACCAGCGCAAACCTAGTCCTCATGAGCAAACGTCCTCAGCAAGTCCGCCGGTTGCGTGCGGTACAGCGAATACAGCGGCCACGCCGAGGCCAGCAAGGTCGCCAGCAGCGCCAGCCCCATCAGTTGCAGCAACTGCCATGGAAACACCCGCAGCGGCAGACGCCAGCCAAAGGCCTGCACGTTGATCACCGCGTCCAGACACCACGCCAGACCGATGCCCAACGGCAAGGCCAGCACCAGCGTCAGCAGCGCCAACAGCCACGTTTGCCCGAGATTGAGCAGCATCAGCTGCCGCCGCGTCACACCCAGCGCCCACAACGGTGCGAGCTGGCCGAGGCGGCTCTGGCTCTGGGTCAGCAGGCTGATGAACAGCGCCACGCCGGCGACGGCCAACGTCAGGCTATTCAGCGCGGCGGTCGCGGCGAAGGTGCGTTCGAAGACTTGCACCGACCAGCCCTTGAGTCGTGCCTGATCGACGATGCGGTTGTCGTCGAGCTGGAAGCGCGCCTGCAAGGCCGTGAGCAGCGCCGGGATGTTCGGCGGGTCGATGCGCAGGTTGAAGCGGTTCGGCGTCAGCTGCGGCCAGCCGCGCAACAGGTGATTGCTGTTGACCAGCACATGGCCCTTCGGATTGCCGTAGTCGGCGTAGATCCCGACGATACGCGGCGACCATGACCCGCCCGGCGTGGGAATCGTCAGGTGATCGCCCGGCCTGACTTTCAAACGACGCGCCAGTTGTTCGCTGAGCATCACCGCATCGTCCTTGGCCAGCGCCGCCCACGGGTCGTCACCCCGCGCTTCGAGCAATGGCCAGTGCTGGCGATAGTGCGGATGATCGATGATCCCGAACACGTCCGCCGGCCAGCCTTGCAGCGTCACCGAAACCTGCCAGTTGGGCATGATCGCGGTGACGCTCGGTTGCTGTTTGAGCCAGGTGGACAGTTCCCGCGCCTGCGCCGGATTGCTCGGGTTCAGATAAAGCTCGGCGGTGAGCCGTTGTTCGAGCCAGTCGTTGAAGGTCTGGCGGAAACCGGCGGTCATGCTGCCGGCGCCGATGTTCGCCGCCATCGCCAGCAGCAGCGCCATCAACGCCAGGCTCAGCGCCGGCAATTGTTGGCGGCAGTCGGCGAGAAACCATTGCCCGAGCACCGAGCGGCTGCGCCCGAGCAACCCGTTGAGCAGCGCACTGAGCAACACCGGCAGCGCAAGCGCGGCGCCGAGCAACAGCCCCGCCATCAACACAAACCCACTGGCCAGGCTGTTGCCCCATACCAGCGCGGCCAAGGCAATCACTGCACATACGCCGGCCACCCAACCCTGACGCCGCAACCAGCGCGCATGTTGCTGATGCCAGGCCTGCGGATCCGCCACCGCCAGCAACGGCAGTCGCGCCGCCCGCAGCAGACTGTTGGCCCCGGCCAGCAACGCGCCGAGCAGGCTCAAACCGATGCCGCTGAACCACCACCACGGACTCAGACGCAACTGCCCCGCCACTTCCGCGCCGTACAGACCGCGCAGGCTGGCGGCGACATCCGGCAACAGCACGCTCGCCAGCCAATAACCGCTGACCACGCCGAACAGCCCGCCGATCAACGCCAACGCGCCGAGTTCGACGATCAGGCAAGCGATCAGCATCCGCGCACTGACCCCGCAGGCCCTCAAGGTGCTTAGCAATCCCCGGCGTTGTTCAAGCGCCAGACCGATGGCCGCGTGGACGATGAACAAACCGACAATGAACGAGAGAAACCCGAGCGCATCGAGGTTGAGGTGGAAGCTTTCGGTCAATCGCGCAAGGTTGTTTTCCTCGCCACTGCTCTTGAGCTGCAACTGGCCTTTTAACGCGGCCGGCACCTCGGCGTGAAAATCCTTCGGCAGCAGCAGACGCGACAGTTGCTCGGGTTGTTCGAGCACGCGCTGAGCGGCGCCAATGTCCACCAGCAGCACGCCGGGGGCCATGTCGGTTTGCGCCCGCAGCGGCGGCAGCGTCTGGCCGGTTTCGCTGGCCGGGGTCGCGCCCTCGGCGAGGTTCAGCGCCCGCAAGGTCTCGGGAGAAATCCAGGTGCTGCCCGGCGGGGTGAAGAATTCGACGACGCGTTCAATCGGCATCGCCTGCCCGGCCACCGCGCTGTCACCGGGTAAAGACACCGGTTCGATGCCCATCAACTGCAGGCGCTGGTTTTCGTGGCCCTTGAGCATCAGGCGCCCTTGCAGCACCGGCGACACCGGCCAGCCCAGACGCCGCAGGTCAACGAACCATTGTTGCGGGAACGTTGCGCCGTTCGGCGTACTGAGGCTGGCCTGAGGCTCGCCGCCGATCATTTGGCTGGCCCGCGCGTAACTGTCCCGCGCCTGACTGTTGAGGGCTTCGACTCCGGTCAACAGACTGGTAGCCAGCCACAGCCCGGTCAGCACGCTGAAAAACTGCACCGGATGGCGCCGCCAGTGACTGAGCAGCGCCATCAGCGCGTGGCGGAAAACCTTCACGTCAACCGACCGCTGGACAGCACCACGCGCTCCGCCAGCCGCGCCGCCACGCGCTGACTGTGGGTGACCATCAGCAAGGTGGTGGGTGTGTCGTCGAGCAATTCCAGCAACAGTCGCAGTACTTCGTCGCTGGTGGCTTCGTCGAGGCTCCCGGTGGGCTCGTCGGCCAGCAGCAATTTCGGTTGCGCGGCCAGCGCCCGACCGAGCGCGACCCGCTGTTGCTGGCCGCCGGAGAGTTGTTCGGGATAGCGCTTGAGCAATTCGCCCAGCCCCAGACGCTGCACCAGATGCTGCTGCCAGCGCGGGTCATGCCGCCCGGCCAGCCGCGCCTGAAACGCCAGGTTGTCTTCGATCCGCAGGCTGCCGATCAGGTTGTACTGCTGGAACACCAGACCGATTTCGGTGCGCCGCCAGTTGGCCAGTTGCGCCTCGTTCATCCGGTCGAGCCGATGTTCGCCGCTGCTGATGCTGCCGCTGTCGACCTTGTCGAGCCCGGCGATCAGGTGCAGCAGCGTGCTCTTGCCGCTGCCCGACTCGCCCATCAGTGCCAGACTGCTGCCGGGCCCGAGCGTCAGGTCGATGCCTTGCAGCACCGGCAACGGGCCTTGCGGGGTGAGGTAGCTTTTGAAGACGTTTTGAACCTGGAGCATGCCGCCATCCGATCGATCCGTGTCGGCCAAGGATAGCGGATACCGACGCGTTACTGACCCACCGCCACACTCGTCGGCGCTTCACCCGGCGTCACGATGCTGTTCAGATCGATGTGTTTCCACTCGGGTTTGGCCCCCAGCCGCGCGTTGAAGCGGTAGTTGAAGGTGAATTCATCCGCCGTCGCCACGCTCAACGGTTTGCCGTACACCGCTTCGATTCCCGGCAGGTCGTAGCCCATCAACTGCAACAGGGTCGGGAAGATGTTGTAGTGACTGGAGCGATCCTTGTTCGCCGCCAGTTGCGCCGACCAGTCGAGTGTCTGCAATTGATCGCCCTGAATCACTACCAGCGGCACCAGCCCTTCTTCCTCCACCGGGTCGCCGCCGCAGTGGGTGTTGAGCCCGGGATTGCCGCGTTCGTGCAAATCCTGCCCGTGGTCGGAGGTGTAGATCAGCAGCGCGTTGTTCAGATTGGCCTGGGCAAACACCCGCGAAAAGAACTCGCCGACATTCCACAGCACCGTGTTTTTGTAGGCATTGCGATACAGCACCCAGTCATCCGGCTGGCCGTTGAAGCCGGTGCGTTCACCGGTGTCGGCCACTTCCGTGAACTGCCCGCGGGGCAAGGTCGGGCGGTAGGCCATGAAGGCGTCCGGGTATTTGTCGTGTACCGGGAAATGCGCGCCGACCTTGTTGATCAGCACCAGCTGCGGTTTACCGTCGTTGAGCAGTTCGATCAGCTTGGCGGCGGCAGCCATGTCGCGGTCGCGCACGCTGGTCTGGTCGAATTGCACGAATTCGTCGATGTCCTTTTTCTCGGCATCGTTCATCAGGTTCTGCAGGTTGCCGCCGGTGCGCTGAGCGTCGATGTAGACCGTGCGCAGGCCGGCCTTTTTCGCGTACTGCCAGATCGACGGCAGCGTGCTGTTGATCCGCATGTAGTCGGCGCGGGTGCCACCGTAGCGCAGGGTGATGTTGGTGTCGGCGCTGCAATTGGCGATGGACGCCGCGTAGCCGTAATTGAAGATCTCGACGCCGGGACGGGCCTGCTTGAGGTTGCTGTGCACGCCGAACGGCGCGTTGATATCCAGGTAATTGCCGGAAATGCTCTCGTCGATGATCAGCACGATGTCGTGGCCGACCGCCGGGCCATTGCGCGCCAGGGTCACCGGCTCACGCGGGCCGACGGTGTTGTGCAGCGCTTCGTAGCCGAACAGGTTCAGATAGGCCAGCGGCGTGTACATGATCGGCAACCCGCGCGCGCCCTCCCCGGCGCGCACGAACAGTAAGGCGCTGAGCAGCAACACACCGCACAACGGCGCAGCGATCCGCAAGGCGTTGGGCACCGGGATCGTGTGCCGGGGCTTGAGACCGATCCCGAACAACAGCAGCAACCCGTTGAGCAGACCGTGGATGATCGCCCCCCGGTACTGATACGCCGCTTCCTGGATGAAGCCGCCGGAGTACACCAATGAGACAAAACTGCTATAGGTCAGGTAATCGGCGGTGACCCTCGTGTAAACGTCGAAGAACACCGCCGAAACAAACAGGGTTAATGCGAACAAATGCCGAATGAAAGTCTGACGTATATAGGCTGTCAGTATTAATGCGAAAGTCAGCGTCAAAAACATCGCGCCAAAAAGAAGTACTGCCAGACCGATACCCATCGCATTTAAACGGTCAAGGTAATATTCGGAATAAAGCAATAGATAAACAATTAAAAGCAGTTCTTTCAGATATCGAAACATGGCAATTCCGGAGTGCGTCCGACGAGAGGTTGTCAAGCGTTTGTCGGTCAAAATCTGACACTAGCACCGGGCCATTAAAGCGCAAGAAATGTCGGACATAATCAAAAAGCGTCAAAAAAACGTTGACTCAAATCTGACACACCCAAGTCGTTAAAACCCTTGAAATACGTGGCCTACGACCGTTTATCGTTTTCTTCGAACACGTCAAGAACGGGACAAATCCAGCTACAGCAAGCACTTGATGGCCTTTCGCCCCCAAAAATGGGGGTGTTATACCCTTGCAACATGTCATTTTGCTGACACGCTTTTCCCACGCTGCGCTATACCCCTTTTGACAGTTCCATTTTCAATCTTCCACCACCGTCTTACGAGGCACGCCAATATGGACGTGAGCGTATTTGGTACGGGCTATGTTGGCCTGATACAAGCAGCCGCACTTGCCGATGTCGGACATCGCGTATTGTGCGTCGATATTGACCCGAACAAGATTAAACAACTGCAACAGGCGGTACCGCCTATTAGCGAACCGGGTCTTTCGGCAACTTTGGAAGAAAACATCAAGGCCGGGCGTTTGTTATTCAGCACCCAGGCCAGCGATGCAGTGGAACATGCCGCATTGATCTTCATCGCCGTGGGTACGCCGGCCGATGAAGACGGCTCCGCCGACCTCAGCCATGTGCTCAACGTGGCGCGGCAGATCGCAAGCTTCATGGAAGACGATCGCACGTTGATCATCAAATCCACGGTGCCGGTCGGCACGGCCGATCAGGTGCTGCACACCGCCGAAGAAGAACTGCAGCGGCGCGGCAAAAATGGTCTGGCGGTGCGAGTGGTGTCCAACCCGGAATTTCTCAAGGAAGGCAGCGCCCTCGCCGACTGCATGCGGCCGGACCGGATCATCGTCGGCACTCGCGACGACCTGGCCCGCGAGCAGATGAGCGAGCTGTACGCGCCGTTCTGCCGCAACCACGAAAAACTGATGTTCATGGACAACCGCAGCGCCGAGCTGACCAAGTACGCAGCCAACGCCATGCTCGCCACCCGCATCAGCTTCATGAACGAGCTGGCCAACCTCACCGAACTGCTCGGCGCCGACATCGAAGCGGTGCGCAAGGGCATCGGCTCCGACCCACGCATCGGCTATCACTTCATCTACCCGGGCTGCGGCTTCGGTGGCTCGTGCTTTCCCAAGGACCTGCGCGCCCTGCTGCACACCGCCGAACACAACGGCATGCCATTGAAACTGCTGCGCAGCGTCACCGAAGTCAATGACGCGCAACGGCACATTCTGTTCAGCAAACTCAGGGCGCAATTCCCTCAAGGTCTGGCCGGCAAGTCGATCGCGATCTGGGGCCTGGCGTTCAAGCCGAACACCGATGACATGCGCGAAGCCCCGAGTCGTTATCTGATGGAAGCGCTGTGGGCCGAAGGCGCCAGCGTGCAGGCCTACGATCCGGAAGCGATGTCCGAGTGCCGGCGCCTTTACGGTTACCGCAATGACCTGCACCTGTGCGCCACCCGCGACGACACCCTCGAGGATGCCGACGCACTGGTGATCTGCACCGAGTGGAAGAATTTCCGCGTCGTGGATTTCGAGCTGCTGGCCAGCAAGCTGCGCTCGAAAGTCATCATCGACGGACGCAACCTCTACAACCCGGAACAAGTCGCAGCTGCCGGCCTGCACTACAGCGGCATCGGTCTGCGCCACATCGCGCCTGACGGGTTGCGGCCATGAAAATCCTCGTCACCGGTGCGGCCGGGTTCATTGGTGCTCATTGCGTGCTGCGGCTGGTGCGCGACGGGCATCAGGTGATCGGCCTGGACAATTTCAACGGCTACTACGATCCCCAGCTCAAGCACGATCGGGTGGACTGGGTGCGCAAGCAGATTGGAGATTTCCAGCTTGCCACGATTGATCTGGCGGATGCTGCGGCGCTGGAAGCGCTGTTCGCGAGCGAACGGCCGCAAGTCGTGGTCCATCTCGCCGCGCAGGCCGGAGTGCGCTATTCGCTGGAAAATCCACGGGCCTATCTGCACAGCAACCTCGACGGTTTCCTCAACATCCTGGAGTGCTGCCGCCAGTACCCGGTCGAGCACCTTATCTACGCCTCGTCCAGTTCGGTGTACGGCGCCAACCAGCGCACACCGTATTCGGTGCAGGACGGCGTCAATCACCCGCTGTCGCTGTACGCCGCGACCAAGAAAGCCAATGAATTGATGGCCCACAGCTACAGCCATCTGTTCGGCATCGCTTGCACCGGGCTGCGCTTTTTCACGGTCTACGGGCCGTGGGGCCGGCCGGACATGTCGCCGATCCAGTTCGCCAAGGCCATCAGCGAAGGCTCGCCACTGAAGCTGTTCAACTACGGCGAGCATCAGCGCGATTTCACCTACATCGACGACATCATCGAAAGCATCGAACGCCTGATCGAGCTGGCACCCCGGGCCAATCCCGAGTGGAACCGCGAACAACCCGACCCGGCCAGCAGCATGGCGCCGTGGCGCTTGTTCAACATCGGCGGCCAGCACCCGGTGGCGCTGAAAACCTACCTCGCCCTGCTGGAAAAACACCTCGGCCAGAAAGCCGTGGTCGAGCTGCTGCCGCTGCAACCGGGCGACGTACTCAATACCTGCGCCGAGGCCAGCGACCTGGCCCAGGCCACCGGGTTTCAGCCCCGGATAGAGCTGGATGAGGGACTGGGGCGGTTTGTCGCCTGGTTCCGCGATTACTACCCCACTGCCTATCGCCCACGCGCCGTTCGCGGCTGAACATCAGCGGAGGACTCCATGACTGGACTTGAGAAAGGTATACCGATCCAACAACTGGTGCGTGACAAACGCATGGATCCGGAACAGCGAATGCGCCTCGACGCGGCAATCCACCGCCAGGGCCAGGGCTGGATGACCGGTCGAGAAGGTGGCCGGCCGTGGCAACTGTCGCGCACCAATCGGGTGGTGGCCTGTTTCGGCGCCCTGATGATTCTGCTGATGATTTCGCCGCTGCTGATCGGTCTGGCGCTGGCCATCAAGTTCACCAGCAAAGGCCCGGTGATGTTCGTGCAGAAACGCACCGGCTATCGCGGCCGCAAGTTCGGCATGTACAAGTTCCGGACCATGGTCGCCAACGCCGAAGAGCTTAAAGAGTCGCTGCGCCACCTGAACAAGCACGGTGCCGACGCCATCGACTTCAAGATCGACCAGGACCCGCGCATCACCGGGATTGGCGGCTTCCTGCGGCGCACCAGCCTCGACGAGCTGCCCAACCTGATCAACGTAGTGACCGGCGACATGCGCCTGGTCGGCCCTCGCCCGACCTCGTTCAACACCTACCGCTACAAGGACAGTCACCTCGCGCGTCTGGCGATCTACCCCGGCATGACCGGCCTGTGGCAGATCTCCGGACGCAGCAATATCGACTTCGACCAGCGCGTTGAGTTGGACCTCAGCTACATCGCCGAGCAGAGCCTACTGCTTGATCTGAAGATTCTGTTGAAAACCCCCTTCAAAGTATTCAGCGGCCACGGAGCAAGCTAATGGACGGTTCAACCAACAAAAGCCTGAGCATTGCCAGCCCCAGCGAGTCGAACCTGACCTCGACCGTGCTGGACCTGGATCTGCGGATCCTGTTTCTGACCGCCGCCAACCCCGGCGCCGGCACCACCACCAGCGCCCTGGCCATGGCCAGCCAACTGGCACAGATGAGCAGCGGCCAGGTGCTGTACGTCGACGCCAGCCAGTCGGCGAGCAACCTGACCCAGCAACTGAACCTGAGCAAGGAGCGCGGCCTGCGCGACCTGTTGTTCAACCCGGACAACCCGCCGCTGTTGCAGGACTGCGTGGTGCAGGTGTCGAGCCTGCCATTCCATGTGCTGCCCAACGGCCGGCCGATCCGCACCCTGGAGCACCTGACCGCCGAGCGTCTGAGCCCGTTGCTCGATCAACTGGGCAGCCAGTACCGCTTTGTAGTGATCGACGGCGACGCGGTGTATTCGGCGGCCGACACGCTGGTCATCAGCACCCAGGTCGACGGCGTGGTGTTTGTGGTACGCGCCGAAGACACTCGCTGGGAAGTTGCCCAGGCGGCGGTCCAGCGCTTGACCCAGGCCGGGGCGAAAGTGGTCGGCAGCGTGTTCAACCGACGCAAGTACTACATGCCTAAATGGCTCTACAAAAACCTGTAAGCAACCGCAAAGGATGACGCCATGAACGCCAGGATTCTTGTGCTGCTGATGCTGCCGCTTGCAGGCTGCTCGAGCACCTCCGAAACCCAGAACATGCCGGTGAATATTCTCACCGCCACCCCGGCCAACGCCCAGGCCACCGACATGCCGAAGGTCGAGCAGACCCTGCGCCCGCAGGATGTGCTGGACGTGATCTTCCACATCAGCACCAGCGGCTCGGACGCTTATCGCGTGCAGTCGGGGGACCAGATCGGCCTTAACTTCACCGCTGCCAGCCAGCTCAATGGCAACCAGTTGGTGCTGCCGGACGGCACCATCGAACTGCCGGGCGCCAACACCTCGGTGAAAATCGCCGGGCTGACCAGCGAAGAAGCGCGCCAGGAAATCCAGCGCGCCTATCAACGCAAACAGTTGTTCCAGCCCAACCGCAATCAGTTGACGGTGCAGATCATCAGCCCGCTGACCAACGAGCAGAACCTGAAAAGCGCCCTCAACCACCCGGCCACCGGCATGAGCCGCGAGATCACCGTTGGTACCGACGGCTACGCGAGCTTCCCGGAAATCGGCGCGGTGCCGCTGCAAGGCATGACCGTCAACCAGCTCGAAGCCTTCCTCAACAAAAAGTACGCGCAACTGCCGGGCCGCATGACCGTGGACGTGCTGCTCAAGTCCACCGCCGGCAACGAAATCTATGTGCTGGGTGAAGTCGGCCAGCCGGGTTCCTACCCGATCCGTCGGCCGGTGTCGGTGCTTGAGGCACTGACCCTGGCCCGCGGCACCAACGTCAAGGCGCGGCTCGATTCGGTGATGATCATGCGGCGCAACGGCAATCAGGTGCAGGCGGTGCGGT
This sequence comes from Pseudomonas sp. 22082, assembly GCF_052046055.1. Classification (NCBI taxonomy): domain Bacteria; kingdom Pseudomonadati; phylum Pseudomonadota; class Gammaproteobacteria; order Pseudomonadales; family Pseudomonadaceae; genus Pseudomonas; species Pseudomonas sp. 22082. Next base: position 124,509 of record NZ_JBQEQB010000020.1, on the reverse strand, counting down.
ACGACGTCGAGAAAGCGTTGTCGGGCGAGGCGCCGCAAATCGCCTACCTGCAACCGGATGACATGCTGTACGTGCCGAAAACCAAACTGGCCAGCGCCGGCGAACTCGCCCGGCAACTGGCCGACGTGGTGCTGTTCCAGGGTGTGGGCTTCAGCTTCGGCTACCGCGTCGACAACAAAGACAGCAACAACAACTGACTCTCAGGTGACCGATCATGAATCCAAAGGAAAATTACCTGCATGAGTTCTTCAGGATCTTCTTCGCCAACAAGCAACTGGTGAAACGGGTCTTCCTGATCTTTGCAGTGATCGCGCTGGTGCTGCCGCTGCTGCTCAAGCAGACCTTCGATATCACCGCTCAGGTGATCGTGCAGTCGAAAAAACTGTCGCAGGGCGACGCCACCACGTCGCTGACCGTGGACAACGCCACCTTCATCCCGCCATCGCTGGCGGACATGGAAACCGAGAGCAACATCCTGCGTTCGCCGGCGCTGATCCGTCAGACCATCAGCGAGTTGCGCGACAAGGGCGAATACACGCCTTCACCGGGCATGTTCAGCAAATTGGTGAGCGAGCCGTTCAAGCGCTACATCAGTTCGCCGCTGCGCCAGTACGTGATCAACCCCGTGCGCAACACCCTGGGGCTTGAGACCGATCCGGTGCGCGACACCGCGCTCGATGCGCTGACCCAGGATGCGATAGACAGCCTGAAAATCGAGACCCTGCCTGGTTCCAACGTGATCTCGATCATCTACAGCTTCCCCGATCCGCATCAAGGCACGACCTTCGTCTCTGCCCTGTTGCAGAACTATCTGGTGAGCCGTCAGGCGCTGCAATCGATCGACCTGCCGCAATCGTTCTACGAAACCAAGAAACACCTGTATCAGGTGCGTCTCGATGGATTGGAAGGCAATCGCCAGGCGTTGCTGGAAAGTGTCGGCGCGTCGGATCCGAAGGAGGAAATCACCTTCCGCCTCAACGCGATCAACACCGAAGAGCAGGCGCTGAACCTGTATCGCGACCGCCTGCTGCAAAGCCAGCGCTGGCTCGAGTACCTGAAGACCGCACTGGCCGCCGCCAGTAACAGCAAACTCAACGACTACACCTTCCCCTACACCTTCACCACCACCGTCGACAACGTGGCGTTCGAGGATCGTGAAATCAAACAGATGGGCGAGCAACTGACCACCCAGGTCAGCCGCTACATGAACGATCTGGCAGTGTTCCAGCCCAGCAGTGAACCGATGTTGCTGACCCGCGAGCAGATTGCCCGCACCCGTCAGCAGTTCCTCAAGGTGGTGAGCAACCGTATCCAGGAACGCACCAACGATCTGGCGGTGGTCCAGCAGGTGATCGATCAGAAAACCGCGCGCATCGCCGAGTTCAAGAACCGCATCCATGAACTGCAGCAAACCCAGAGCAAGCTGCGGCAGATGGACACCGAGATCGATGCCCTGCACGCCGCGTTCTCGACCTACGCCCAGCGTTTTGCCGAAAGCAGCACCACCCGTTCGCTGAGCGATGACCTGTCCAACGCCCGGGTGTTGAGCCCGCCGTTCGAACCGACCGAACCGGCGTTCCCCAAGCCGATGCTGATCATTCCGTTCGGGCTGTTCACCGGTTTGCTGCTGGCGATTGCACTGGTCTACGTGCGTGAGTTCTTCGACCACCGCTTCAAACACCCGGCGCAAATCAGCCACGAACTGGGCCTGCCGGTGCTACTGGTGATCAACGACCAGAACGCGCAACCGAGCAACCCGCACAAGAACTGGACCGTGCCGAGCTTCGTGCACTGGGTGCGCAATTGAACACGTCCCCTACCCAGAACGCCGCGCTGCCGATCATGCATTTGCTCAGCAGCGGCGGGTTCTATGGTGCCGAGCGGATGTTGCTCGATCATTGCCTGGCGACGCCGGGGCAGCACCAGGTGCTGTTCCTCGATGCGCCGCCGGAACTGATCGCGCGCTTTCGCGAGGCTGGCGTTGATGCGCAAGGCTGCGCGGGGCTGGGTGCCCTGCTGCGGCACTTGCGTCAGCGGCGCAGTGAACGTCCGTTGATCAACACTCACAATTTCAAAGGGCTGTTGTTCGGTTGGGTCGGCGCCACGCTGTTGCGCCTGCCGCTGGTCATTACCCAACACGGCTTCACCCCGCGCAGCCGCAAGCAGAAGTTCTACACCTGGCTGAGCCTGCAACTATGCCGCACGGCGTCGGTGGATCGGGTGGTGTGTGTCGCCGAAAGCATCGCGGTGTTGCACCGTCAGGCCAGCGTACGCGCGGAAAAATTGCAGGTGATCCCCAACGGATTGCCGGCAGCGGCCGCCCTGCCTTGCGATGCCCCAGGACCACGCTGGCTCGCCGGTTACGTCGGGCGTTTGAGCAGTGAGAAAGGCCCGGATCTGTTTCTCGACGCGCTGATCCCGCTATGTCACCAGCACCCGCAACTCGACGCGGTGATGCTCGGCGACGGCCCGGAACGCGAAGACTTGCAATCGCGGATCGACGCCGCCGGTTTGCAGCAGCGCATCCGCCTGCCGGGTTACCAGACCGACATGCGCCCCTGGTGGCAACAACTCGATGCGCTGGTGATCAGCTCGCGCACCGAAGGTACGCCGATGATTCTGCTGGAAGCGATGCAGGCCGGGGTGCCGGTGGTGGCGTTCGGCGTCGGCGGGATTCCCGACGTGCTGGAGCATCGCCACAACGGTTTGCTTGCGGCCCCCACCGACAGCGCCGCCCTCGCCCGCCAGCTCGACACCTTGCTGTCCGAGCCTGGCTTGGCGCGGCAACTGCGCGACAACGCAAAACGCACGCAACAGGATCGCTACGACCTCAAGGCCCTGGCCGAACGCTGGTCGCAGCTGTACATCCGCACGGCACGGGAGGCACGCGCATGATTTTCCCGCTCTCGATCGTCAGTCTGCTGGGGCTGGCCTGCATCGCTCTGCTGGCCAGTCCCTGGCCCTATCTGGCGCCAGGCGCAGTCATCGGCCTGGTCGGATTCGCAGTGCTGTACCGCAAACCGACCTGGGGCCTGCTCGGTATCGCCGCCCTGGTGCCGTTCGAGGGCTTCTTCAAGGACAGTTCACTGTCGGGCAGCAAGCTGATCGGCGCTTCGCTGGCGGTGATCCTGATGCTGCAACTGGCGATGCACCAGATTCCCTCGGATCGCCTGCGCAGCAATATCTGGCGTTTTCTGATCGCCTTCATGGTTCTGTACTTTCTGAGCCTGCTCAACACCGATGACATGGGCATGTCGCTCGGTCATCTGCGGGAAATCAGCGTCGGCCTGATTCTGTTTGTCATCACCCTGCTGATCGGCCGCGAGCTGAACCTCGACCTGTTCGCCCGGCTGGTGACCCTGGCCGTCAGCACGACCTGCGCCATGGCCATGTTCTCCAGCAAATTCCAGGATCAGGGCCGCGCCGCCGGCCTGCTCGAAGACCCCAACGCTTTCGCCCTGCTCATCGCCTTCGCCATTCCGCTGGGGCTGCTGCTGGTGATCCGCAGCCCGAACCTGTTGCATCGCCTGTTCTGGGGCGGTTGCTGCCTGCTGTTGCTCGGCGGCATGACCAAGACCGAATCGCGCTCCGGGCTGGTGGTGCTGGCCTTGAGTCTGGTGATCGGTTGCTGGCACTACCGCGCGCAACTGGCGCGGATTCGCCCGCGTCATCTGGGGTTTGCCATGCTCGGTGCGGCGATCGTGATTCCGCTGGCAATCTACGCGATGCCCGCCGGTTACATCGCGCGCATCCAGTCCCTCAGCGTGTTGAGCGCCGGCGCCAAGGGCCACAACGACGAATCCCTCGGTCGCCGTGCCTCGTACATCGTGGTCGGTGGCCAGATGATCCGCGAGAACCCGTTGCTCGGTTCCGGCCCCGGCACCTTTCCGCTGCACTACGCCACCACCGGCTACGCCAAGGCGTTTTCCGCCAACCGCAAGATCGGCGACCTGTATCGCCGGGCGCATAACACCTACCTGGAAATCTTCAGTGAGCTGGGGATTCCTGCCGGCCTGATGTTCGTCGGCATGCTCGCGCTGGGTCTGTACAACCTGATGCGGGCGCGCAAGGCGTGGATGTTGCGGCGTGACTGGCAACAGGCGGATCTGATGACCCATCTGGGGGTGAGTTTTCTGTCGCTGACGCTGTTCCTGATGTTCCTCAGCGCGCCGAATCAGAAATACGTGTGGATCATGCTCGCCATGACCAGCGTCTTGCGCCTCAAAGCCGAGCAGGCACCGCTGACGGAGAGCAGGACATGAGCCGGATCAGTATCGTCATTCCGATGTACAACGAGGCCCGGCACATTGGCCGCACCTTGCTGGCCGCGCAAAAAGCGGCGCACGCGGCGGATGTCGAGTGTGAACTGATCGTCGTCGACAATGGTTCGAGCGACGAAGGGCCGCAGATCGCCCGGCAGTTCGGCGCCCACGTACTGGTGATGCCAGGCCTGCTGATCGGCGCGTTGCGCAATCGTGGGACCGCCATCGCCACCGGGGAATGGCTGGCGTTCATCGATGCCGACATCGAAATGCCGGAAGACTGGCTACGCCCATTGTTCGACATCGAAGCCAGTGGCCAGGCCGATGTCTTCGGTCTCGACCTGCACACCCCCGCCGCCGCGCCGTGGTACGCCACTGCCTGGCAGCGCCGGACCTTGCGCCCGACCACACATACCAGCCATGTCGTCGACTGGCTGCCCAGCGCCAACCTGTTGATGCGCCGGCGCTGGTTCGACAAGGTCGGCGGTTTCAACGAATCCCTGCGCACCGGCGAAGACAAGGAATTCACCCTGCGCCTGCGCGAGCACGGCGCCCGACTGCTGTCGATCAATGAGAACGTCGCGCTGCACTGGGGTTACGAAATGAACTGGCGCGAGTGGATGGGCAAGGAACTGTGGCGCCAGGGCAGTCACCTGCAACTGCTGCGCAGCCATGGTTTCAGCCTGCGCCTGTTGCGGTTTCCGATGCTGTCGATCCTGGTCTGGATTCTCGATTTCCTGGCGATCTCCGCGCTGCTCGACGGCTTTCCCCATCACGCCGCGATCATGGTGATGCTGACGCTGGTGCCGGGGCTGGTGCTCAGCGTGCGCCAGAGCGCCAAGCACCACAACGTCTGCCTGACCCTGCAACTGTGGGGCCTGCACTGGCTGCGCCTGCACCTGGCGGGCGCCGCGTTCATTCTCAGTCTGTGTCATTGGAACGCCAGGAGGCCTGCCCGTGGCTGAATTCATTTTCTGGATGTGCCTGCTGCTGCCGGCCTACGCCTATGTCGGCTACCCGCTGCTGCTGACGCTGCTCGCGCCGCTGTTTCCGGCGTGGCGCCACAGCCCGGCACCGCCGCTGAACATCAGCATCGTGATCGCCGCCCACAACGAAGCGCGGCACATCGAACACAAGCTGCGCTCGCTGCTGTCCCAGGATTATCAGCCGGCGACCCTGCAAATCATCCTGGCCAGCGACGGTTCCACTGACGACACCGTGGCTTGTGCACACAAGGTCGTCGACCCGCGAATCACCGTGCTCGACCTGCCCCGCCAGGGCAAGGCCGCCACGCTGAATGCCGGCGCGGCGCTGGCTACGGGCGACATTCTGGTGTTTACCGACGCTGACAACCAATGGTCGCGGGAAACCCTCGGCTACCTGTTGGCGCCGCTGAGCGATCCGCAGGTCGGCGCCTGCGCCGGGCACATGGTGATTCCGGTCACCGGCGGCGGTTTGAGCATCGGCGACAGCCTTTATCGGCACTACGAAGGCTGGCTGCGCAGGGTCGAGAACCGTACCGGCTGCATGGTCTCCGCCGACGGCGCCCTGCTCGCCCTGCGCCGCGAACTGTTCGAGAACGTGCCGGCCGAGGTCAACGACGACTTCTTCATCAGCACCTGCGCACCGGTGAAATTCAAACGCATCGTCTACGTGCCCGAAGCGCAAGTGATCGACCACGGCGTGGACGAAGCCGTCAAGCAATTCCGCCGGCGCCAGCGGGTCACCGTCGGCGGCCTGCAAAGCCTGGCGCAACGCAGCGAGCTGCTCAATCCGTTCAAGCATGGGCTGTATTCGATTGCGTTGATCAGCCACAAGTTGATCCGGCGCCTGGCGCCGATCCTGTTGCTGCCGCTGCTGCTGAGCAATTTCTGGCTGTGGCAAGAGCACGGTTTCTATCGCCTGAGCCTGATCGCGCAAGTGGTCGGCTATGCCATCGCGATTGCCGGCCTGCTGGATTCGCAACACCGCTTGCCCAAGCCGTTCCGCCTTGCGGCATTCCTGCTGGTGACACTGGCGGGCATGAGCATCGGCCTGTGGCAGTTCCTGCGCGGCCAGCGTTATGCCCAGTGGAACCCTGACCAAAACCGTTGAGAGGGATCGAGCCATGGCGATCAAGCAACTGATTAAACGCACCAGCGGCTGGCTCTATCTCAACTCGTCCGTGGGGCGCAACCAGCTGCACGGCGCCGGCGTGATCCTGATGCTCCACCGGGTGCTGTCCAACGACCGCGCCGCCGACCTGCCGCACCGCAACGAACTGTGCGTCGGGCCCAAGGCCTTCGAACACTTGCTGGTGTGGCTGCGCAAGCATTTCGATTGCGTGCCGCTGATGGAGATCCTGCAACCCAATGCCTTGCGCACCGAGCGTCCGCAAGTGGCATTGACCTTCGACGACGGCTGGCGCGACAACGCCGCCAACGCCTTCCCGCTGCTGCAGAAACACCAGGTGCCGGCGAGCATTTTTCTCTCCACCGATTTCATCGGCAGCCGCCAGCGCTTCTGGTGGGAAAGCATCGGCGAAACCCTGTGGGGCAGTCATGGTGAAAAAGCCCGCACGCACCTGATCGAATGCCTGCGTGCCGCCGGCCAGCCGTTGCCAGTGCTGCTGGACGACATTGATGTGGATCGCCGCAGTCTGACCCTGTTGCATTATCTGCAAAGCCTCAAGGCGCTCGATCCGAAGAGACTCGAACGCCTGACCGACGAGTGTCCGCAGGAGTCGTTGCCACAAGCGCTGGACTGGCATCAGGTGCGGGCAATGGAAGCGTCGGGGCTGGTGCGTTTCGGCCCCCACGGCGCCAGTCACGCGATCCTCACCGGCCTTGACGATGTGCGCCTGGGCGAAGAAATCAGCCGCAGCCGCGATGCCCTGCTCAATGGCTGCAACCGGCCGCTGCCGGTGTATTGCTACCCCAACGGCGACAACGATGAGCGGGTCCGCGAACAGATCGCCCATCACGATTACCCGTTCGCCCTCGGTACCGGCAGCGGCCTCTATCGCGGCACCGGTGATCCGCTGAACCTGCCACGCTTCGGCGTCAGCCAGCGCACCGCGCGCAATCCGCAACTGCTGTCGTGGCGGATCTATCGCGGGGCGCGACCATGAGTCGAAGCAGTTACCTCAAGCATCTGGCGCTGAGCATGGGCACCAAACTGGCGATGATCGCCCTGCGCCTGCTGAGGAATGTGCTGCTGGCGCGGATTCTCGGCCCCAGCGAACGGGGCCTGTTCGCCCTGCTCAGCACCCTGCCCGATCTGATCAGCGCCGCCACCAGCGGCGGGTTGAATTCGGCGGTCGGTTATCAGGCGGCCAAGCAGCGGCCGATGGGTGTGTTGCTCGCGCAGGTGTTGGTGTTCGGCTGCTTGCTGGCGGGTCTGTTGACCTTGCTGGTGGTGGCGCTGGTACGCGAGTTCGGCAGTGAACTGGACGTGACCCTGCAACTCGGTCTGCTGGCGTGGCTGTTGCTGCTGGCGGTGCCGTTGACCGTGCTCAAAAGCGGTCTGCTGACCTTGCACAATGCGTCCGGCGGTGTGGTCGCGTTCAATGCCTTGCGACTGGTGGAATCCTTGGCGCCGCTGTTGCTGTTTCTCGCGCTGTTCTGGATGTGGAAAGAAGCGGCCCTCGAAGCCGCGCTGATCAGTTGGCTGGCCGGCATCAGCCTCGTAGTGCTGGTCGGCTGGCTGTGGCTCAAACGCGCGCAGCCGTTGCAACTGCAATGGGATCGCGCCAGCCAGAACGAACTGCTGCGTTTCAGTGCCCGCAGCCACCCGGATCTGCTGTTCCAGCAAGTGATCCTGCGTTCCGATTACCTGTTCATCGGCGCCCTGCTCGGCAGCACCGCCCTCGGGCATTACGCGATGGCCAGCGCCGCCGCCGAACTGCTGCTGATCGTCCCGGAAGCGGTGACCACGCCGCTGATGAAACGCCTGCTGCAACAGGACGAAGGCATGGACAAGGTCACCCCGCTGGCCCTGCGCCTGACCGCCACGGTAATGCTCGGCGCCTGCCTGACCATGGCCGTGATCGGCGAATGGCTGATCGTCACCCTGTTCGGCGTCGCCTACCAGCCGGCGTATCCGGCGCTGCTCGCGTTGCTGCCGGGGCTGCTGGGCCTGTGCTACGCCAGCATCCTGCGCCTGGACCTGATCGGCAAGAACCGTCCCGGCACGGTGTCGTTGATGATGGGGCTTGGCGCGCTGCTCAACCTTGCGCTGAATCTGCTGCTGATTCCGGCCTACGGCATCGTCGGCGCGGCGGCGGCTTCGTCGATTGCCTATCTGGCGGTGACCGTGGCGATGCTGGTGTTGTACTGCCGGCTGAGCGGCGTGGCGTTTTGGCAAACCCTGATCATTCTGCCCAGCGACCTCACGCCGATGTGGCTGATGTTGCAGCGTCGCTTCTTACAACGGAAATCGGCATGAAAGGCCTGGCCCTGCTGCTCGGTCTCGGCCTGTCGCTGGACGCCTTCGCGGCGTCTATGCGTTGGGGCGACATTCGCGACGGCAGTCTGTACCTGCAAGCGGATCGCCCCGACACGGTGACCGTGCGCTGGGCGCCGGCGTGGCAGGCGGAGGCCAACGAAGAGCACATTTACCTGCTCGACGGCCGGGGCCAATTGCAGGGCGAGCGCTTCATCAAGGCCAGTGAAACCCGTGGCAGTCAGAGCTGGCCATTGGCGCCGGGCGCCGCGAGTTATCAGCTGGAGATCCCCGGCTACAGCTTCCGCAGTTACCGGGTCGAGCACGACGCAACCACCGTGGCGCTGTTTGCCCCGGCCAAGGTGCATTTCAGTGCAGAAACCCGTAATGGCGATGAACTGTATTTCAAGGTCGCCGCCGGTGAGCACGCGATATTGGCGGGCAAGTTTCACGGCGGGGTCAGCGCCCTGCAAGCGCAGCGGGTCGGCGACGGGCAGCCCCTGACACTGTCGCTCAAACCCTATCGCGCCTATTGGCAGTTCGATCAGCTCGCGCTGCCCGTCAGTCAGCGCGAGCAGATCTGGCGCCTGCGTCTGCAAGGCAGCGGCAAAGCGGCATTCTGGCTCGACGGCACGGCCAATCTGTTCGCGCAGACCCCGCAACAGCTCAAACCGCTGCGTGAAGACGACGGCCAGACGCGCCTGACCCTGCACGACAAAGTCCTCGGCCGCACGCCGGACCTGGGCATCGCCCTGCCCTACGTGATGCCGCCGCCCGCCAGTCATCCGGTGCTCGATGCACTGAAACCGACGGCCGCCAGTTACTACACGTTCGTCGACGTGACGGCAAAAAATCCGCACTTCGAAGATGCGTTTCGTCAGGTCTATCAGGACCGGTTCGGCATTCATCAGGACATCACCTTGCTTGCCGGCAGTCAGCGTCAGGCCGATCTGCGCGCCGACGTGCAAAGCAACAGCGGCCTCGACGCCTGGCTCGCCGGCACCCGTGCGCTGGGCGGTAAAGGTACGCACTACATCGGGTTCGCCGACGAGCCCAACCTGAATTATTCGAGCTACGAGCAATACCGTTCGATCTTCACCAGCATGGCCCGGCAGGTGCGCAGCGATCCGGCCAATGCCAAAGCAGGCGTGCGCATCGCGATGCCGGCCAGTTCACGGCTGATCAACGGACCGTTCGCCGATAACGCGGCGAACAAGCGTGGCATCGACTGGGCCCGGCGCCTGCTCGGTGAATCCGCCGATCAGGTCGATGCGCTGGCCTGGCACGAATGGATGATTCGCGACCTGCTCGCCACCCGCGTGTACCGCGACAGCGTGCGCCGCGCGGCGGATCTGGTTGGCCTCGATGCCAAGGGCCAGCCGCGCAAGGCCTTGCTGCTGGATCAGACCAACCTGTCCAGCGGCTCGAGCCTGAGCCCCTACGATCAGGAAACTCATTTCACCTCGCTGTGGTGGGCCTCGGTGGTGATCAACGCCTCCCAGGACGGTTTGCTGACCATGCTCAACTGGTTCCAGGCCGCCGATGAGCCGCAATACCCCAAAGGCATGTTGCGGGTGCTGGGCGATGACCGCTTCGAGTTGAAACCGGTGGGCCTGGCCCAGCAGTTCATTCAGCAGCACTGGCTGCACAACGTGCTGTGGCTGGAGAACGATGCGTTCGAAGTCGATGTGCTGGCGATGGCCGGCGACGATCAGCGCGGGCTGCTCGGCGTGAACAAGGGCACGCGCTTGCAGCGTGTCGACCTGGCGGGCGCCAAATGCCCGTTGAACAACGGCGCGCTGCGCTACTTCGGCGCCGACAACCGCAGTCGCGACGCGCCGTTTCGCTGTCAGGACGGCCGCGTGCGCTTCGAGCTGCCGGGACAGACCCTGTTTGCCCTGCGCTGGAGCGCCTCATGACCGCCCCGTTGATGTCCGGCCGCGCTGGCCTGTGCCGCGCGATGACTCGTCATCAGGAGCCACGACCATGAATGTTCTGCAAAAAATCCGCGATCACATCAAACACAAAGGCCTGCGGGCCACCTTGGCCAAGGTGTGGAAGCACTACGTCTTTTCTCATCAGGAACTGCTGTGGATGGAGCGCGACCTGGTCAGTCCGGTGCCGCCCCACAGCCTCAAACCCTACCCGCCCCTGCGGGTAGTGAAGATCACCCCGGACAACGTCAGCGCCTTCGCCCGCCACTTCGGTGACCGGGTCGGCACCATGGCCGAACTGGCCCGGGAACATCACACCGGGCACATGCACCTGGACGATCAGGGCCATGCGGTGGCCTTCATCTGGGGCACCGCTCAAGACTATTTCGACCGGCACTACTACGGCTGCCTGTTCCCGGTGAAACCCGGCGAGTTCTTCGAATTCGGCGGCGAACTGACCCGCGCTTATTGGGGCACCGAACTGTCGGTGGACCTGCAACTGGAACTGTGGAAAGCCATGGCCGCCCAGGGCTGCGACAAGGTGGTCGACGTCTGCGAATTCCACAACATCCCGGCGCTCAAGCTGCACCTGCGCATGGGCTATACCGAACAGGGCCGGATCATGAACATCTACAAACTGTTCGGCCGCTGGCGCTTCTACCGCGAAACCCGCTACAGCGGCTCGCGCCTGGAGGCACTGCGCAAACCTTCCCGTCCACCTGTCACAGCAACGGTGACCTGAACCTATGGCGCGACTCGAATGGCGCACTTCGTTGTGCGCACCCGACTTCCCGGCGGCGGCCTATGAAGCGCTGCGCCTGCGGGTGACGGACCACACGCCGTTCAACAGCCTCGACTGGCTGTGTGCGGCAGAGCAGGCGCTCGACACGCACGAGCGCCTGCACGTATTGCTGGGTTGGGAAGCGGACGAGTTGCGCCTGTGCCTGCCGCTGGTGGCGAGCCGTGAGCGGTTGTTCGGCGTGCCGTTTCGGGTGGTGCATCATCTGGGTTATCCACTGGCCGATCGCCTTGCGTTGTTATCACGGCTGGACACCGAAGACATGCGCCAGGCCCTGCGACTGATTCGCCAGCGCGTGCCCCACGCCCTGCTGCAACTCAATGAAATCACCGAGCCGGTCGGCGCCGAAAGCGTGCTCACCGAATGGATGGCCCACAGCTCCACCGGCGAACATCGCTTGAGCTGCCGGGTGCCGGTGCACCTGATCAGCGAGGCTGACCGCCAGGAAGTCTCGGGCGATCCGCGCTACAAACTGCGCCGGGCGCGCAAGCGGATTGCCGCGTGCGGCGCCGAAGTCCGACGGATCACGCCCGACGCGACCAGCATGGGCCCGTTGTTGCAGGCCATCAGCGAAGTCGAAGCGGTCAGTTGGAAAGGTGACGAAGGCGTCGGAATCTTTGCCAGCGACCGCAACCGCCGCTACATGGAAAACGCCTTCACCGCCCTCGCCGCTTCGGATCGGGTGCGCGTGGTGATGCTGGAACTGGACGGACGTTGCATCAGCTATCGGCTCGGTCTGTTCGAACAAGGCCGGCTCTACGATTACAACCTCGCCTTCCTGCCGCAATACGCCGATCTGGGCAGCGGCCGGGTGTTGCTGGAGGAATGGATTCGCTGGGGGTTGGACGACAACTGGCGCTGGATCGATGCCTCACGGGTCAGCCTGGAAAACTCCAGCCATCAATTGCACGAACGCATGACCGGACAACTGGAGCACTGGCGCTGGAGCTTCTACTCCTGGCGCCCGAGCGGTCTGTTGCTGGGGCTGGGGCTGCGCGCCTGGCACCGGCTCAAACCGGCGTTGCAACAATGGCGGGCGAAGCGTGCGGCGGCCAAAGCGGCGGTCATTGCGACACCTGTGATCAACCCCACCAAGGAGGGCGAACATGCCTCGCCAAGTCATAGTCAACGCTGACGATTTCGGCCTGAGCCCGAACGAAAACGCGGTGATCCTCGGTGCGTTCCAGGCCGGGGTCATCAGTTCCGCCACCGCCATGGCCAACATGCCGGCGTTCGAAGCGGCCTGCGCCATGGCCCGGCTGCCGCTGCTGGAGGGCCGGATCGGCCTGCATTTCAACCTGACCTACGGCCGTCCCTTGAGCCGGGCCATTGTCGAGCGCCGCACCTTCTGCGACAGCCACGGCGTGTTCGACCTCAACCTGCCTCGCCACAGCCTGTGGCTGAGCCGCGAAGACCGCGAGGCGGTGCAGGAAGAATTGCAGGCGCAGTGGCAGCGCTGCGTCGATCACGGCGTGCGTCCCAGCCACCTCGATTCGCATCAGCACGTGCACAACATCTGGCCGATCGGCGAGATCGTCGCGCGCTTCGCCGCCCATCAAGGGGTGCCCGTGCGCCTGGCGCGCAACCTGGGGCAAAACCTCAGTCTGCCCAAGCGCCTGTTCAAGGGGTTGCTCAACCGCCGATTGCAGGGATTGGCCGGGGTCACGGCCGATTACGTCTGCACCCCGGTGGACCTGCGCAATGCCCCCGCGCCGACCGACGGCGTGCTGGAAATCGTCGCCCATCCGAACCAGCTCGGGGCGGATTTCGGCGACGCCTATCTGCCACCCGAAGAGTCCCTGAGCCGCTTGCTAGAGCAGCGGCTGACGGGGGTTCCACGGGTTTCCTATGCCGATCTGAACAAGGATTTTTTGCGGGGTGCCGAAGCGATCTGAACCGTTACACAACTTGCAATATTTTCAAAGCCGGCGCTTTGACATGCATTTGCCGGCTTGATCTATACCCACAACAGCGTCATCCACAACACCCGGGCTCCGGCCTCGGAGGGCATCATGAGCGTCATTGAAAAGCTGCGTGAACGTATCAAGCAAAAAGGCCTGGGCCGTACTTTCGGCACGTTGTGGAAACGCTACGTGTTCTTCCATTGGGAGCTGTTGTGGATGGAGCGCGACCTGGTCAGCCCGGTACCGCCGCACAAGCTGCGCCCCTACGACGGCCTGCGCAAGGTCGACATCACCGCACAGAATGCCGGCGCGTTCGCCAAACACTTCGGTGACCGGGTGCAGACCATGGCCGAGCTGGCCAACGAGGGCCACACCGGGCACATGTACCTGGACGCCGACGGCCATGCGGTCGGATTTATCTGGGGCAGCACTCGTGACTACCACGACCGCCACTATTACGGCTGCACCTTCCCGGTCAAACCCGGCGAGTTCTTCGAGTTCGGCGGTGAAATGATTCGCGCCTACTTCGGCAGCAGCCTGTCGGTGGACGTGCAGGTCGCCCTCTGGGAAGCCATGGCCGCCCAGGGTTGCAACAAGGTGGTGGACGTCTGCGAAACCCACAACATCCCGGCGCTGAAACTGCACATCCGCATGGGCTACCACGAACAGGGCCGCGTCACCCACGTCTATTGCCTGTTCGGCAAATGGCGCTTCTTCCGCGAAACGCGCTATGAGGGCTCACGCCTCGATCCGCTGCGCAAGCCGGGACGGCCGGTGGTGACGGCGGCTGCGCAGGCTTGAAACAACGAAGGCGGCCATTCGGCCGCCTTCGTAATGCTCCATTCGCGCTTCAGCGCTTCACCCCCACCCACGTAAAACACATCGGCATCTGCGCCTCGCGGTTCTGGTACTGGTCATACACTTCTTCCCGGTTCGAGTGCGGGTATTCCTTGAAGTGCGTGATGTTCAGGCCGGCCTCGAGGGCGGCGGTGAAGATTGCGCCGAGGGTGTGCACAAACCAGTAGGACTTGGCCGCCGGCTGTTCGACCTTGCCGACGTAGACGATCGGCTCCTCCTGCACGAACGGTTCTTCGCGGAAATACGAGCTGGCGAGGCGAAACGGGTCTTCGGCCTCGGGGTCGACCATTTCCAGGAACGGGTGGGTTTCGTAGATCACCAGTTGTCCGCCCGGTTTGAGGGTCGAGACGACGTGGCGGAAGAATTCGCCGATGTCGGGCATCCAGTTGAGGACGCCGATGGTGATCAGCGCAACGTCAAAACGGCCGCGCAGCGATTCAGGCAAATGATGAATATCGGCTTCGATGAATTCGGCGTTGTGCGGCGAACGCTTGTTCAGTTCGCGGGCCTGTTCGAGAAACGCGCTCGACTGATCGATACCGACCACGCTCCGTGCGCCGAGGGCGAACAGTGACAGGCTTTCGCGGCCGTTGTTGCAACCCGGTTGCACGACGTCTTTGCCATCGACACCGACCTGCTCGAGCAAACCGCGCAGGGTGTCGTCGAGGCAGGAAAAATCCGCCTGCGTAACCTCGGTCAGCAAGGCCTGCCAATCGGGCGAGTCCTGATGATGACGGGCGGAATCATTCCACGCCTGACGATTGCTCTCGACGGCGTTTTTATGGTTTGGCACTTCCATGGCGCACTCCGGGCGATGCTCACAATTGAGCGGCCCGAGTCTAGATCAGCCACGCGCAACAGGTTGTTGCGAACTTGTAAGCCGACCACGCCTGCAACAACGCCGTGCACCACGGGCAGCTATAGTTAATAGCCTTGGGGAAATCCGCTTCCACAGGTGCTGCCATGGGAATGTTCAATCGACTGCTGTTGTCCGTTTGTCTGCTCGCCGCCACCCAGGCGCAGGCGCTGGACAGCGACTTCAACTACTACGGGGCTGACCAGCCCTTTGCCCACCCTGCTCCACCGTCGCTGTCGGCCCAGCCGCCCCGGCCGTTCGATGACACGCCGCCACAGGATTTCATCGTCGTCCCGGATCGCCACGTGTTCCATGACTCGCAGTTGCCGACCGTGGCTGATGCGACGGTGCGGGTATTCATCCGCACCTACGATGCCGAACGCGGCATTTACGTCAACGACGAAGTGCTGGATCCAACGTGCGTGCTCGAATGCCTGAACCCGCCGAATCCACGCAGCAACGCCGTTTACCACTGACGCTTGTCCGGCCGCGCGAGGCCGAGTTTTTCGATGCGGTAGCGCAGCATGTCGCGGCTCAGGCCCAACAGGCGCGCCGATTTGGTGACGTTCCAGTCGGTCTTGTCGAGCATCTTGCGCACCATGTCGCGCTCGACTTCCGGCAGGTTCATCGATTCGGTGTTGCTCGCCGGGCGCGGTTCGAAGTGCGGGTGCTGCACCTCGTGCTGATGTTGCGGTGGCAGCTCATCGCACAGGCTCATGCACACGTTCAGTTGATGCGCGGCGATGGTGTCGTTTGGCGCCAGCAGCACGGTCTGTTCGAGCATGTTGCGCAGTTCGCGCACGTTGCCCGGCCAGGTGTAACTGAGCAGCAGCTCTTCGGCCTGGTCGCTGAAATGCAGGTTCGGTTTGCCATAGCGTTTGCCGTGGCTGGCAAGAAAGTGCCGGGCCAGCAGCAGGATGTCTTCGCCACGGGCGTACAAGCGCGGGACCTTGATCGAAATGATCCGCAGCCGGAAAAACAGATCACGGCGGAACTTGCCCTGCTGAACCATCTGTTCAAGGTTGCAATTGGTGGCGCTGATCACCCGCAGGTTCACCTTGCGCTCCTTCACCGAGCCGACCCGGCGAATGGTGCGATCCTCCAGCAGCTTCAGCAGCTTGGCCTGGAGCACCAGATCCATTTCACCGATCTCATCGAGAAACAGCGTGCCGCCATCAGCGGCTTCCACCAGCCCGACCCGGCGGTCCTTGGCATCGGTGAACGCACCTTTTTCGTGGCCGAACAGCTCTGATTCCACCAGGTTGGCCGGAATCGACGCGCAGTTGAATTCAATGAACGGGCCTTTGCTGCGCGCGCCGTCGAAATGCAGCGCGCGGGCCACCAGCTCCTTGCCGGTACCGGTTTCGCCCTCCACCAGCACCGGCGGCAGATCGCCGTTGGCCATGCGCCGCTCGGCGTCGAGCAACTGAGCGATGGTGTTCTTCAGATGCAGCATCGGCGCTGACTCGCCGATCAGCGCCTGCACCCCGGATTTCTGCGCCTCGCGCTCCTGGTAGAACGACAGCGTGCGCTCCATCCGCTCAGTGGCCAGGGCCTTGTCCAGCAGCAGTTTGAGTTCCGGCAGCGCAACCGGTTTGGTGACGTAATGAAAGGCGCCCTCCTTCATTGCGACCACCGCGTCTTCGACGTTGCCGTAGCCGGTCATCATGATCACTTTCAGGTCCGGCGCGCTGATGCGCAGCTTCTGGATCAGATCGTGACCGCTCATGCCCGGCAGCGAGTTGTCGGTCAGGACGATGTCCGGCATGAAGCTTTCCAGTTGCCCCAGCGCGTCCTCGGCCGAGTGGCAGACCGTCACCTCGAAGTCTTTGCGCTCCAGGTAGGTCTGAATATTTTCGGCCAACAGTTCGTCATCCTCGACCAGCAGAATGCTGTGTTCCATATTCCCCTCCCGATGCCACTCTAAAGTTGAGACTGACGCGGGTTCCTTCCTGCTCGCGGCTGGTCAGCACGACCGAACCCTGAAACCGCTCCATGATTCGCTTGACCAGCGCCAGGCCGACCCCGAGGCCGCCCTGTTTGGTGGTGAAAAACGGTTTGAACACCTGTTGTTGCTGCTGCGCGCTCATGCCTTTGCCGGTGTCGCTCAGGGTCATGCGCACCTGACCGGACTGCGTCGTTTCAATCTCGACACTGAGCACGCCGCCTCTGGGCATCGCTTCCAGGGCGTTGGCAAACAGGCTATTGAGTATTTGCGTGAGCAGCACCTTTTGACTGACGACCGGCGGGCAACTTTGTGGCGTGAATCGCACTTCGACGCCATTGCGCCGGATCAGCGCGTCAAATGCTCCCAGGGTGTCCTCGACCGCCGCGAGCAGGTCCACCGCCTCGCCGTCGTCACTCATCGGGCGCAACGACACCAGCAGCTCGCGCACCCAGCGCGACATGCGGTCGACCTGGCTGATGATGTCGCCGATGTTGCGCTGTGCCCCCGGGCTGGCGATTTCCTGGGCCAGCTCGGCACTGGAACGAATGGTCGCCAGCGGGTTGCGCAGGCTGTGGGCCACCGCCGAGGACATCTCGCCCAAAGCGACGAAGGTCTCGTTGCTGATCAGCTGCTGTTGCTGGCTCTGCAACAGGCTCGAGGCGCGCCGCACGATCCAGAACAACCCGAGGTAAATCACCGCACCGCCGAGGATGGTCGCGGCCCAGATCGAGGCGAATCCACGGTCGATGCGGTCCACCAGATCCGCCGGTTCCTTGTAGATCTCGACCATGGCGATGACTTTGCTTTTGTCGGCGTTGAACATCGGGATGTAGTTTTCGATGAACAGGTATTTGGGTTCGCGGGACAGCCGCTGCTCGGGTTTTTCATCGTCGATCTTGTGATAGCTGGAAGACACCGGCACTTTCATTTCGAACGACTCGTCCAGTTCGTCGTCATCTTCGATCCTGACGTTGATCAGCTCAGGATTGGTCGACCAGATGATCGTGCGGTCCAGGGCATACACCGTGGCCAGCAGAACGTCGGGCAGGTGTTCGACATGATCGAGAAACTCGGCACGGGCCATTGCATGAGCCAGCAGATCAACGTCGGGGTAGCTGTGATCCTGGCGCGGGTCGAGCATCTCGCCCATGGTCCGCTGCGGCGTGATGTTGGCGTGGCGCATTTCCGCATCGCCGATGGCCTGCACGAATTGCGCCGTGAGCAGCGCGTCCCGCTCCACGCTTTCGGTGACCACGAAACGCGTGGAGATGTAGCCCAGCCCCAGCGCCACGGCCGCGATGATGAAAAAACTCGCCAGCGAAAACCAGCGCAGCAGATTGAACTGCCCGCCCCAGCTCTTGATGGCCGCCAGCGCGAGGTTCGGTGCCGATGTTTTCTGTTCTTCCAGTCGTTGCATGGGGATGCCCTGGCGTTCTGGTATCGAGCCGGTTACAGCCGCCCTCTCGAATGAGTGTAGGTGGCAATGACCGTGACACACGGTTCAATGATGCTATTTAGCCGCTACTGCATACGACTTACCGTTTCGCTGGCAGAACCCGGTTTTACTGGCGTCAATGCCCCGTCGGCCAAGGGCTGCACCGACGGATGCTGACGCTCGGTTTCGGCACTCAGAAAGTCGATGATCGACTGCGCCGAGGCCTCGTCCAGGCGCAGATTGGGCATCGGGATGCGCTCGTATTGCTCGAACAGTTGCAGCGCGATCGGGTCTTTCTCCGCCAGCACGCGATCCGGTTTGCGGATCCAGCGATTGAGCCAGGCCGGGTCACGCTGGCGGGTCACGCCGATCAGGTCCGGGCCGATGTTGCGCATGCCGATGCCTTCGCCATCCTGCGGGCCGAGGCTGTGACACGAAGCGCAGCGGGTACGGAACAGTTCTTCACCATTGCTCGGCGGCCGGATCTGCGGGGCGTCGGCGTAGCTTTCTTCGGTGCTGGCCTGTTTCCAGTTCTGCAGCGTGTTGGCCAGTTGGTCGGCGAGGATCCACGGGTTCTCGAACGGCGAGGCTTTCATCCAGCGCCCGGTGCTCTGGTTACCGACGATCAGGCTCAGGTTGTGATCCTTGGTTCGGCCGTTGTCGACGCCTTCGATAAACAGCCCGAGTTTCTTGCGCAGCTCGGTGACGTCTTCGAACTCGCCGGTGAGGAATTTCCAGCCAGGGCCGACCTTGAAGCGTTGCGCATAGGCCTTGAGCACTTCGGGGGTGTCGCTCAACGGGTCGATGGTGATCGAGTAGAAAAAGATGTCTTTCCCGACCCGGTCCCCCAGCAGTTTCTGCACCTGGCGCAGGCGCGCGGTTTCCAGCGGGCAGGAGTCGCTGCACGAGGTGAAGATGAAGTTGATCACCACCACCTTGTCTTTGATCAGGTCATCGAAAAAGCGCACCTGCCGACCGTCCTGGTCGGTCAGCAGGGTGTTGGGGAAATAGTCGCCACCCCACGGGGTGGCGGATTCACTGGCGCCGTCGGGCTGTGCCTGATGGGCGATGAGCACCTGACTGCCGAGCAGGCAGGTGACCAGCACCAGAATCAGGTGCATGCCCAGGGCGCGGGAGCGCGGCGTTGGCTGGGTCATGTCGGCTCCCTCCCTGCTCATGGTTTCACGGTCACTTGCGGGCCGAAGCCGTCGCCAGTGCGGAAGGTTGGCAGCGCGGCGGAGTTGACGTAGCGCACGCCATCCCAGCTCGGCAGCGGTGTCGGCATCAACTGCAGTTGCCCGGGTTTCTCGAGGTCCCAACGCAGCAGCATCGAGTTGTCCTCATGCTGGGTGTTGTGACAGTGCTCCATGTAGGTCCCGGCAAACTCGCGAAAGTTGATCGCCATCTCGACGCTGTCCAGCCCGTCGGCTTCGGAGCCGATCCGATAGACGTCCTTGCGCGCCCATTTTTCCCACTCAGGCGGGGCCTTGCCGCCACGGCTGAGGATGATCCCCTCCTCGAAGTGCACGTGTACCGGATGACTCCAGCCCGTGCCGCCGGCCTTGATGTTCCACACTTCCAGGGTGCCGATGCCGCTGACTCCGGCGTCGGTCGGGCCGCTGGCCAGTTTTGTCGACGCATTCAACCGGCGCGGGTCCATGTGGAAGCCGAAACCGCCATCGGTCTTGATCGTCCACGGCGCTTCATCGGTGCCGTCGGAGCGCCCGAAGATGAAGGTCCGGTGCAGGGCCTTGGCCAGCAGCGCCTTGTCGGCAGCGTTGTCGCGGTGAATCTTCAGCGGAATCATCACCATGCCTTCGGCCTTGCCCGGTTTGGCCGGTTCGTAGGCCGCCGGGTTCATCGACAGATCCTGGCCGGTATAAGCCTTGACGTTGAGTTGCAGGACCTTGCCCACTACCGGGTCGCCCCGGTCCCATTGCGGGCCTTTGCTGGTCTGCTTGATGACCGCCAGGTATTTCTCCGAAAGCACATCGGCCAGCGGGATCACTTCTTTCGGGCCCTTGCCGTCGTCCTGGGCTTGCAGGTTGACGAAGAACAGCTTGTCGCCCGGTTTGATGCCGTTTTTCGCGAAGTTGACGATGATGTCGAACCGCTCGGCGATGCCCTGGGTCGGCAGAATCGCGTTGTGGTTCTGTTTGTCGCCATCGGCATCGAGGTCCATCGAGCCGTCGAACGGCACGCTGTGTTCCATGATGTTGCCGTCGTTGGCAATCATGTGGAACGGCACGCGGCTGTACGACACGCCGGAGTTTCTCGGTCCCTGGAACTCACCACTGGTGCCTTTGACTTCACGCACCAGCGCAAGCTTGAAGTAGCGTGACACCGAACCGTTGAGAATGCGGAAGCGATAACTGCGGGCCCGCACGTCGAGGGTCGGTTTCCATTGCCAGTTGACCAGCACCTGATCGCCGATGAAGCCATCGATGTTGAACGGGTTGAACCACAACTGGCCCTGCTGATCCCAGGCCTTGTCGGCGAACACCAGGTTGACGTCGTAGTCGCGGTTGCCCCACGGCAAGGCGCTGCCGCTGGGGAAACGCAGGTTGACGCCGTCGTTCACCGATTCGTTGCCACGGTCCAGGGCGCTGTAGTAGTTCATCATCGCCGCGTTGCCCTTGTAGACGTTCTGCGCGGTGAAATCGAGCATGTGGTCGTGGAACCAGTGAGTGCTCATGGTTTCGCGCCAGTCGCCACGAATCTTGATGGTGCCGTGGTCGCAGGTCTTTTTCGCAGGCTGCAGGTCGTTGACCCACAGGGTTTCCCCCGGTGCGCACGGGAATGCGGCGCGTGGATCTTCAGCCTTGGTGTTGATGCTGTCGTAACCGGCGAGCTGGATCGGCCAGCGATAGTCGTAAAACTGGCCGGGGAAGAAGAACGCGTTGGCATAACCGTCGCTTTCCGCTGGCGCGTGGCCGTTGTGCTCGTGGGTGGTGATGGTGTGCAGGCCGAAACCGCGGTTGGCCGATGGGTCGATCGGCAAACCGTTGTAGTGCCGCATCAGCACCGGTTGGCCGTAGCGCACCATCAACAGTTTCGGCGGCAGCGTGCCGTCGAAAGTCCACACCGAGTTATGGTCCTGCACCGGCATCGCCGGGTGGAACCGTGGGTCGACACCCTTGGCTGTGCCATCCGTCGCCGGCACGCCTGCGACGTTGTGGTACAGACCGCCGGGGCCGAACTCGCCCACCGCATAACCGTGCATCTGCCGACTGTCACGCAGGCCGCCGTTCAGACGCGCACCGGTCTGCACGGTCTTGTAGGCGACTTGCGGGTAGAACTCGTTCCAGCGCTGATGAGCCCAGCCTTTTCCCGGTGGCCGGCCTTCGGCGGAGGAACCGATGTGACGATTGAGGAACAGTTCGATCTGCGCCTGCCACGGGTTGCGGTCAACCACGTTGGCGAACTGACTCGGAAATGGCGTGAGCCCCGGTTGACGCAAAAACGCATCCAGCGCCGTGCCGGGAGGCGCGCTGCGGGCGATGTTGTTCGGGTCTTGCGCCGGCGCCGGGCCAATGGCGGCCGGTGGAAAACTCAACGGCGCGGCCGGTGTGGTCGGGTCGAGTTTTTCCGGGCCGAACTCTTCGAACAGCACCAGTTGCTGAGTGAACGGCTGGGCACCGTACAGCGGGCTCGGCTTGCCGTTGGTGGGGTAATTGAAACTGGTCTGGACGGTGGGCGGCAGGATGTTTTCCGTGCGCGTCGTGTCCCGCGTGCCTTTGACCCCGTCGGGCAGATCGAAGGAGTCTTCGTTAGCCTCGGGCATCGTCAGGATGGCGTTGAGGGCGCCGGCGCGGTCTGCGGGCTCGTCGTAATAGGCCGACGGGTCGGACGCTTCCGGCTGATTCTCGTCGTCGATCGGGCTCGCTCGAACCCCGGTCATCTGGCCGAGGGCCAACATCAGGAAGACGCTCAGTGGCGTCAACAGGAAGAGTTTTTTGGGGTCACGCATTGCTCTGTCCATCATCAGCCGCCTCATCTAAGGAAGGGGTGATGGTGTTTTGCAATTACCTCGCCAAAAAATCATTTCCAGTTGTAACAGGGACTTGGACGCGCTGTTGCATTCCCCACTCCCCGGTGACCGGGGCCTGACACCCACTGCTGGGGGAAAGTTCACCCCAATTTACTGAATGAGCTGAAACGCCAGACGAACGGTGGTGCCCTCGCCTTCGCGGCTGTCCAGGCTCACCCCGCCGCCGAAGCGCTCCATGATCCGTTTGACCAGCACCAGCCCCACGCCGAGGCCGCCCTGTTTGGTGGTGAAGAACGGCCGGAACGCCATGCTGCGCTGTTCCTCGTTCATGCCTTTGCCGGTGTCGCTGAGCATGACGCTCACGCCACGGCTGTCGCTCGGTTCGAGGGTGATGGTCAGCGTGCCGCCCTTGTCCATCGCCTCCAGCGCATTGGCCAGCAGGCTGTTGAGGATTTGCGTGAGTTGTACCGGCTGGCTCAGCACCATCGGCGTCTGCTGAGGTTGAAACACCACCTGCACGCCGGCCCTGGCGATCTGCTGCTCGAACGCCGTCAGGCTGTCGTGCAGCGTCGCCACCAGGTTCACCGGTTCCGGGTCGTCATTGAGCGGTCGCAACGATTGCAGCAGTTCGCGCACCCACTTCGACATGCGGTCGACCTGGCCGATGATGTCCTTGATGTTCTTCTGTGCCGGCCCCGCGTCGAACTCCAGCGCCAGCTCGGCGCTGGAGCGAATGGTCGCCAGCGGATTGCGCAGACTGTGGGCCACCGCCGAAGACATCTCGCCCAGCGCGACAAAGGTTTCGTTGGCGATCAGTTGTTTTTGCTGGGCCGCCAGCAGAATCGCCGCCCGCCGCACGATCCAGTACAGCCCCAGGTAAATCAGCCCGCCGCCCAGCGCGGTGGCCAGCCAGATCAGCGTCAGCCCACGCTCCATGCGGGCGATCAGATCCTTGGGCTCTTTATAGATTTCAACCATCGCCGTGACGTTCTTGCCCTCGGCGTCGAACAGCGGGATGTAGTTTTCGATGAAGATGTATTCCGGCGGCACCACGAACTTTTGTTCTTCACGGGCCTTGTCGACGTCGTGATAGCTGGCCGAGACCGGGATCTTTTCATCGAAGGCCCGGTCGAGGTCTTCGTCGGCATGAATCCGGGTGTTGATCAGCGCCGGGTTGGTCGACCAGATCACGGTACGGTCCGGCGCATAAATGTTGGCGAGGATCACATCCGGCAAATGCTCGATGTGATCAAGAAACTCACCTCTGGCGCTGGCTCGGGCCTGCGGGTCGACATCGGGAAAATCGTTGTCCTGACGAGGGTCGAGCAACTCGCCCATGGTGCGGATATTGGGAATCGAGACGTGGCGCACTTCCGCCGACGCAATCGCCTGAATGAACTGCGCGGTCAGCAGGGCATCGCGCTGCACGCTTTCTTCGATCACGAACCGTGTCGACACCGCCCCAAGCGCCACCGCCACGGTGCCGATCACCGCCATGCTGATCAATGAAAACCAGCGCAACAGGTTGAACGGCTGCTTGCGCGAGTTCAGCCGCTGGCTGCCCTCCTCGACCGGTAGCGATTGTGACTGCATGTTCATGGCGGCGACTTCCCGAAACGTCCCTATAGGGTTATAGCCCACGGTTGGGTGTTTGCCCGGATGCGGGGGGTGAACGGCCCCACACTCAGCCGATTTCCCGGTCAGGGAAAAACCGCCAGGCGTTCATGCCCCCACAATCCCCAATCCTGGGGACAGTCGCCCTATCCGGGCATGCGTCCTTTTCCCCCACGACGAGCCTCGAACCCTTGCGCCACGGGCCTTTGCCGCCGGTTGGCCAATCGTTGGTATGGAAGTTGTAAAGCCCTCAGCAACTGACCCAACCCCACGGGGCAGGTACTTCGATAGAGGGATTAACTCATGCACCCTTTACTGTCCAAAACCGCGACCGTCCTGGTCGTGAGCGCCTTGGCCCAGGGCATTGCCCAGGCCGCTCTGTTCGCCGTCGATCCGGGTCCCTACACACCGGCCAATGGCGGTTTCGCCAGCTGGTATCAGGACAGCCACGGTCGCACCCTGGATCTGTGCCTGTCCAAAGCACTCAGCTCCCGCGTACCGAGCACACCCGGCGCCCCGTCGTACATGTGCTCGCTGCTGCCGACCCCCGGCGTGTTCGATGACGCGCAGCCGATCGTGTTCCCCACCAACTTCCCCGATGAAGCGTTCTGGTTCACCGGCGAAACCACCGTCGTCGATGCAGCACGCGGCATCGACCTGACTTACGTCAGCGCCGTCGAAGCCGCGTTCGGCGGCGGCGACCCCGCAGAGGGCGACCAGATCAGCTTCGCCCGAATCCGCATCCGGGTCGACGTGCCCACCGCCGGCACCTACGTCATCACCCACCCGTACGGCGTCGATGTGTTCACCGTCGATACCCCCGGCCGGCGCGCCATCAACATGACCCGCGACATCGGCATCGGTACCCCGCAAACCTACGACGGCGCGCTCAAGGGTGACATCGGGCCGTTCCTGCGCAGTGTCAACGGGCCGTACACCGAGACCAATCCGCTGACCGGCGCGGCCGAACAGTTTGTTGGCGATCCGAACCTCAACGAAGCGGTCACCGGCAGCCCGTTCAACACCAACTACGTACGCATCGAAGGCCCGGGCGGCATCGACCTGCGCAGCACGACCTTCGCCGTGTCCGGCAAGTTGTCGACAGTGGTGCGGCCAACGCCTCTGATCACCGAGCGCAGCACCTACTCGCGCAAGCCCGGCGAAAGCGCACCAGTGGCCCAACAAGACGTGTTCGTCAAAGCACCGCCCGCGCCGGGCACCGCCGCCATCACCAGCAGCACGCCCGTGGTGAACATGACAGAAGCCGACAGCACCGGCAGCTGGTACGCGCAATCGGCGGTCAACCCGACCTTGCCGGCCGTGCTGCAAGTGACCGCCGACAACCACCTGGCGATCGCCACCAGTTCGCCGACCACCCTGCCCATGAACCTGACCGACCTGGTGGTGATCCAGCGCGCCGAGTACAGCCTCACTTCCGGGCAATTGACCGTGGTGGCCTCGACCAGTGACGAAACCTCGCCACCGGTGCTCACCGCCACCTCCGGCACCGGCGCCACCATCGGTGCGCTGGGCGGTGATGGCGCGGTGAAAACCCTGGCCACCGGGATCACGCCGATTCCACCGGCCAAGGTTCGGGTGACGTCGTCCAACGGCGGCAGCGATACCGAAGAAGTGGTCATCGTGCAATGAACGCTCACATGCCCAGATCCGCATCAGGAGGCATCATGAACAAGTGGCCACGCTTCGCGCTCAACGCGCTCGGGCTGACAATCTCGCTGACCGGCAGTGCGTTCGCGCAACTGGCCGCCGTCGATCCCGGCCCCTACACCTTCGCCACCGGGAAATTCCCGATGTGGTACCAGGACAACAATCAGCTGTCGATGGAGCTTTGCCAGTCGCGCGCCGCCAGTTCCCGGGTGCCGGCCAGCACCCCGCCGGCGTACATGTGCACCCTGCTGCCGGAACCAGGCATCTTCGATGACAGCCTGCCGATGGTGTTCCCCGACAACTGGCCGCCGGAAGCCTTCTGGTTCCTGGCTGAAACCGCGATCCCCAACAACGGCGCCGGTTTCGGCGTAGACGCCTACGTCGCAGGCATCGAAGCGGCGTTCGCCTCGGAAAATCCGGTCGATGGCGATCAGCAAAGCTTCGCGCGGATCCGCATCCGGGTGAACGTCCCGGTGGCCGGCACCTACACCATCACCCACCCGTACGGCGTTGAAACCGTCAACGTCACCACACCGGGCCGGCGGGCGATCAACATCACCAGAGACATCGGCATCGGCGCGCCGGGCGACTTCAGCGGTGCGCTCAACGGCGCTCTCGGCCCGTTCCTGCGCAGCATCAACGGGCCGTATACCGAAGTGAACCCGGACACCGGCGGCGTCGAAACCTTCGTCGGCGACCCGAATCTCACCGAAGCGGTGACCGGCAGCCCGTTCAACACCAACTTCCTGCGGATCGATGGTCCGTCGGGTGCCGGCTCGATTCAGACCAACCTGTTCACCGTCGCCGGCAAGGTCCTCGACAACCGTCAGCAAACCCAAGTCGCCATCGACCGCGCCACCTATCGCCGGACCTCGGCCGGTGTTCGCGCCGAGGTGTTCGCCAAGGCTGACAGCAGCTCGACCCTGTGCTTCCGCGAAACCGTGGCGTTGCTGCCCGGCCCACCGCCGACGCCGTGCCAGACCAGTCTGCTGGGTGACAACAACGGGCTGTTCTTCGGCCAGCGCCTGGGCAACGGCCCCCTGCCGTCGGTGGTGGTCGTGACCGCGTCCAACCCGGCCGGCACGACCCGTCCGACCGCCGTCTCGGCCAAACTCACCGACGTGGTGAAAATCCAGACCGCCCGCTACAGCTGGGCCAACCACAGCCTGTTGATCGAAGCCACCTCGACCGATGAAGTCGCGGTGCCGGACATGGTTGCCCAGGGTTACGGACGCCTGTCGAAAACCGGCACCCTGCAAAAAATCACCGTCGCCGACCTGACCCAGCCTCCGGCCACCGTCACGGTCAAATCCGCCGCCGGCGGCAGCGACACCGAGCCAGTCGTGGTGGTCGGTGCAGCACCGGACACCGGTGAGAACCAGGCGCCGCTGGCCAACGCCGACACCGGCAGCACCAGCTTCGGCGTGCCGATCACCCTCAGCCTGTTGACCAACGACAGCGACCCGGACAACAACGTGCCGCTGACCATCACCGCGCTGACTCAACCGGCCGCAGGCCAAGGCACCGTCGCGCTGAGCGGCACCACGTCGGTGGTCTACACCCCGCCAGCCGTGGTCAATACTCCTCTGACCACCACCTTCACCTACAAGGCCCAGGACAACAAAGGCCTGGCCTCGGCCAACCCGGCGACCGTGACGGTGACCGTCGCGCCGAACCGGCCACCGACCGCCGTCGCCGACAGCGTCGCCACGCTGGGTGTCGCGATCCCGATCAACGTCCTGGCCAACGACACCGATCCGGAAGGCAACACGCCGCTGGGCGTCGCCAGCCTGACCCAACCGCCGGCAGGACGCGGCACGGTCAGCACTGACGGCACGGTGATCACCTACACCCCACCGGCCACCGTGACCACGGCCTTCACCACGACCTTCACCTACATCGCCCGGGACAGCTTCAACGCCCAGTCGACGCCGGCGACCGTCACGGTGCAAGTGTCGCCACGGCCAGCAGCGGAAACCTTCACGATCACCACTTCGACCGTGCAAGCCCGTTCCGGCGGCCGCTTCAACTGGGACTTCGCCGGCACCTCGTCGGTGACCACCGGCAACACCATCACCGTGCAGGTCACCACCCCGACCGGGCTGGTAACGCTGGGCACCACCACGGTACCGGTGACCGGACGCTGGCGGCTGACGCTGAACAACACGCTGGTCGTGCC
This sequence comes from Pseudomonas sp. 22082, assembly GCF_052046055.1. Classification (NCBI taxonomy): domain Bacteria; kingdom Pseudomonadati; phylum Pseudomonadota; class Gammaproteobacteria; order Pseudomonadales; family Pseudomonadaceae; genus Pseudomonas; species Pseudomonas sp. 22082. The sequence continues at coordinate 96,639 of NZ_JBQEQB010000020.1, read as the reverse complement.
ATCAGCCAACCCGACCGCCACCATCCGCTCGTCCCAGGGCACCGTTCGCACCGTCTCGGTGAACACGCTCTGAGCCCACGCCCCACCCAACCCACACCGCTTGGCGCGGGGTGGGTGGGGCTGACTCAGCCACGATTTCGGATTCGGGCAGCACACAACACAGGACAACGCCATGAACACGCCGACCGCCGCCCTGCTTTGCCTGCTCGCCCTGTGCGTCAGTGCGGGCGTGCGCGCCGACGACCTGATGGAAAACGATGACCTGGCGCCCAACAGCGCCGATCTCGGCGAACTGCCACCCCCCGTGGGCCAGCAAGCCCTGATCGACCAGAACGGCCAGGTCAACCTGGCGCTGCTCTCGCAGAACGGTCAGTCGCTGCTGGGCAGGATCGTGCAGTCGGGCAGCAATCAGGAGGCGTACATCCTGCAACAAGGCAGCGACCTGATGGCCCTGATTACGCAAAACGGTTCCGGCAACGCCGCGTCCATCACGCAAACCGGCAGCCACAACCGTGCGCAGATTTCGCAAAACGGCAACAACAACGACGCCAGCATCGAGCAGGCCGGCACGGGGCTGCAAAGCGCCGTGACCCAGTCGGGCAACGGCATGAGCGTTTCGGTCAAGCAATATCGCTAAGCACTGCAATCATCGGAGAGTTCATCATGTACAAACTGACGCCCCTCACCGCCGCCATCCTGGTCATGATCAGTGCCCAGGCCATGGCCGACGACAGCCTTTCCACCCAGAGCCAGTTCGGTACGGCCAACATCGCTGATGTGAAGCAGACCCAGGCCCCGTTCAGCACCGCGACCCAGACCCAACTGGGCCAGGGCAACAACGCCGCCGCCGTGCAGGACACCGCCACCAGCGTCATCACCCAGGACGCGGTCGGCGACTACAACGCCGGTTACGCCGAACAGCTTTTCGAAAACAACAGCACCATCACCCAACAACAGACCGGTGCCTTCAACACCGCCCACGCCAGCCAGTCCCTGGGTTTCGGCGCCGGCAACCAGGCGCTGCAACAACAGCAAGGCACCGGCAACTTCTCGTTCGTCTATCAGGACTCGCAGAACGGCAGCGAAGGCAAGACCTTCCAGTTCGGCGACAGCAACGAAGCCAACATCGAGCAACTGTACGAAGGCACCGGCAACAGCTCGGTGATCACCCAGTACGGCACCGCCAACTACGGCACCGCCGAACAAGTGCTGCACAACGGCGGCCAGATCGGCATCAACCAGGCCGGCGAAGGCAACTACGCCTACGGCGACCAGCGCAACGGCACCGGCGGCAACATCACCATCAACCAGTTCGGCAACCTCAACGGCACCGAAATCTGGCAAGACTCGCAACTGGCAAGCCAAGCCACCGTCAACCAGTACGGCGACAGCAACGAAACCGTGGTCGACCAAAGCTTCGGCGAAAACAACACCGCCGCCGTCACTCAGGTCGGTAACACCAACGCGATCTATGCCGACCAGTTCGAATCGGTCAACTCGGCGCTGGCGCTGTATCAGGTCGGCAACGGCAACGTGCACTTCACCTACCAGAACGGCGACAGCCACACCCTCAACGCCACCTCGGTGGGCAACGACAACAAGGTCTACGCCAGCAACTGGAAAGGCCCGCAACTGGGCGGCCAGTTCGGCAGCAACCAGCGCGCCACCGTCACCCAGGCCGGCAACGGCAACATCGCCAGCTTCAAACAGGACGGCATCGGCCAGATCATGACCACCCACCAGACCGGCACTGGCAACAAGACCACGGTCAGCCAGGCAGATTCCTACAACGAGCTGTACTTCGATCAGAACGGCAGCGACAACATCCTCATCGCCGACCAGCGCGGCACCACCAACCTGGTTCAGGGCTCATCGAACGGTTCGGGCAACAGCGCCGAATTCGATCAATCCGGCACCGGCAACCAGGCCTACACCGCGCAGCTGTATGGCAGCGACAACATGATCACCGTGAAACAGGCTGACACTATGAACGTGGCGTACGTGACCCAGGGCGGCACCGGGAACATTGCCAATGTGGATCAGAGCGGGATGACGCAGACCGCGACCATTCAGCAGTTTGGGTCGGCTAACCAGGCGACGGTTTTGCAGCAGTAAGTGTTGGGTAAAAAAAAGCCGCGGTCCCCGGGTGAGGGGATCGCGGCTTCTTTATGCCAGCAGGACGATTCAGCCTTCGCTGCTCTTTGTGATGCCGAACATCATGCCGGTGTACCGAGTGGTCGTCGCTGAGTAGTGGAGGTCGCCTACCTTACGCTCGACACTTTTCTCAGAGTCGATTTTCGCGACGGACTCATTAAAGATTTCCATCACGATTTTTTTGTTCTCCTCCAATGAAACGTCAGGATTGAGAGCCTCAGTGGCGGCGAGCAGAACAGCTAACGGTTGCAGCAAATTCTCCTGCCCCATGGAAACATTAATGATCACCATATCCACGTTGCCGTCACTCTTATCAATGGTCCCCATCATCGACAGGTTTTGATTGAAAACATGCGAGAACGTATCAGTGGCCCCACCACCCTGGACGTCGAAATCCGCAGTCTTGAACTCCTCCTTGTATTGACCGATTGCGTCGTTGAACGCGTTATGGAACTCGTTGACTGTCAAACCCATGGAGTTCATTGAACGTGCGGTGTTGTTCTCGGCGCTAATGGCACTGGTCGTAGCTTCGACAGCAGCCACTGGCTCAAGATCTTCAGATTTCGGGTTGAGGTAATCAACCAGGGCAGAAGCAAGAAACATAAAACCCAACCCGCCCATGAATAAGTCCATCGAGTCGGGACCTTGCCGGTCTTCTTGCTCTTGAAGACCGTCGGCGCAATCAAGCCAACCACCGCCACCACCAAAGACAGCAATCCAAACAACGACACCAACCCTATCAGTGCAACCACTAGCTCATTCCTTTTGTTTAGATATACGACTTGAAACTGATGGCATTCTAACCTCACAGCTTTGGAGAAACACACGGCTGCGTCCTACGGAAAACGGAACGTTTTCAGAAATTCGAGGAGTTTTCTGACGAATTCTGGCGGTTGGCCGTCGGAAGTGCAGGCTCTAGGATTTGCCGGGACAACTTGATCCCCATGGAGCTTGGCCTACATGCAATTCATCCAGACAGCGATACCGTTACCGAATAGACTTCCCGGCACCACACCCGGAGGTTCCATGATCGACCCGTCTTTGATCGACCCACTGTGCCCGGTTGTTTCGGATCTTGGTCCTGAGGAGCAGGCTGCGAGTTATGACCGTTGGTTGATCGCCAAAATACAAGCTTCCATGAATGACCCACGTCCGAGCATTCCTAATGATCAGGTGATGGCCGAAATGCATGCCCTGATGGAAGCAAAGCGTAAAAAATACGATGCAGGTTGAGTGGCAGCCCGAAGCTCGGGCTGAACTCCTGCACATTCTTGACTACATCAGTGACCGTAACTTCAAAGCGGCTAACAAGCTCTCAAACGCTATCGAAGCCGCCACGGTTACCCTTACCAAACATCCACACCTCTATCGAGTGGGGCGAACTCCCGGCACTCGCGAGATGGTCGTGCATCCCAACTACTTGCTCATTTACCAAGCGGTGGGCCGGATACATATTCTGGGCGTTGTGCACGCACGTCAGGAATATCCGTGATGTGGCGCTCGGTCACAGAATGAATAACCCCACTGAAGCAAAAAATGCGCTCCCTTTTGGGGGCGTTTTTTTCGCTGGTGCTTGAGTCGTTGATCGTTCCCACGTCGAACCGACTCGGGAAATGCCTCAAGGGACGCACCGCGTTCCAGCTCGCGAATTTGACGCGGAGCGTCCGGGCTGCATTCCCACGCAGAGCGTGGGAATGATCAAACCATGAATGTGGCGTATGTGGCCCGGGGCGGGATGACGCAAACTGCGAACATTCATCAGTGCGGGTCGGCTAACCAGGCGACGATGTTACAGCAGAAAGTCTGAGGCATAAAAAACCGCGATCCTCTGGTGAGAGGACGCGCGGTCTTTATACCCCTGTGTAACGTCGGTCAATCTGGCATAGAACGAATAATGTCGGCCAGATCATCCTTGGTTATTCCATTGGCCTTAATAGCAGCGGCAATGTCATTTTTTGAAAGCGGGAAACGCTTGAAAATTTCTTTCAAGGTGTCCGCATCAACGTTGGCCAACCAGAGAGGATCGATAAATGAACCGCCATATTCAGGCTTCATGGGTACTTCTTCGTGGGCAATGGCGCCTTTATGGTTGAGATACACCACATAACGATCATGCCCTTCAGGAAAGCTTTTATCGTGATATAGCGTAGTCCCCAGAGGCAGGACATAGTAATTCTCGTCGCCATTTGGACCTTCGATCAGCAACGGTTCTTTAGTTTTGATCATTTTCATATCGTGCCCCTTCGCAATATCGTCAAAAATCAGAAACGCCAAAAAAATTGCATTTACGGATAAAACAGCCACCAGCCACAGGCCCAATCGCCTATTTGTAAACATTTTTCTTATCATAGGGGGCCTCTGTATTCGCTTCGAGCATGGCTTGTAAATCCGCTGGCATGAAAATCCCATCCTTCGGACTACTCTGCGTACGTGCGGCTTGTCTTTCGATAAAAGAAAGACCTCGCATCTCGTTATATTTCGCCGGGTTCTGCACAATTGACTTACCCGAAACCTTTGCCCCTGCGATTGTCACAGTTGTGCAGTTATTTGTCGTCGGATGATAGTTGGATGGCAAGACATACCTTGCTGATGACGCAGTCTTTTTTCTCTGCTCTTTTTGCAGAGCAACAATAGCGTCGAAATGAGCGATCACAGCCTCAGCCTTTGTATTATCCAAAAAATAAACAAAGCCTGTTGTTGTACGCCCCAGACTGTTCTCACCAGAGATATACGCTCTGAAGGAAGTCCAAACGTTCAGCACACCTTCACCCTCGCTATCGAATGTGCCCCACGTCTTTCCATAGCGACCAAAGTCATAGGTAATGTCTTTACTACCGACTACGACATGTAAAGCTGCGTGTCCGAAAGGATGTTCTTCTTTATCGCGAGTATAGGGACCACCCACCAGTATTTCCATATAGGCTCCGGACACGACTACCTGGTTGGTCTTCGTAGTTTTCCCTGATGTGCCTGCATTTTTTGCCGTCTGGGTTGTGCTGGTAGTTTTAGTAGGCTGAACCATTAAAGATGTTCCGTATCTTCAAGTTTCGGAAATTTTATGCTGCAACTTCCTCTGGGAATATTTTCCACACGCATGAAACCATTATCGTCAAGGGTGCCTGTCATTAAGGTTCCATCGGGAAGTGTCAGTTCATACGCCTCGTTGGCGATAGGCTCATCTCTTTCGTTAAGCAGATGAAACTCGACAAAAGTCTTTTCTTTCAGAAACTGCGACAGAAAGCTGGTGGGAGCACCGCCACCAGACTCACCAACGAAGGTATCCGGTGAGCCAGCCGTGATCGTCGCTCCACATGCTGTTTGCGAGCCAACATGTGCAACATCCTTCCCCAATCCGAAAACATGGGGCGCGCCTGTCGTTATGGGGTTACTGCCGTGAACAGGGCAAGCATAGGTATCACCTACCAAGGCCACTGGCATTGAGTTAACAAAAATGGGGCTTGATCCAGTGATGATATTTCCGCCGTGACTACCTGGATCTCCGAGCCTTGCGACTGGCTTTCCTGCCATCAATTCTCTCCTTTGAATATCACGATCTACGGATCTTACCTGAACTTTTATGCATCCTGAACGAACGATATTTGAATTGAATTCTTGCTCGCTGCCTCAAGATTTTCGTATTTGCGTTCCATTTCCTCCATCAATAACCGAATCTCGGCCATTGCCTGCTCATGAGAAATGTTTGGACGCGGGTCGTCGATTGACGCTTGGACTTCGGCACGGAACCACCGGTCGTAGCTGGCGGCCTGCTCTTCGCTTTCGAAGTCTGAAACGATTGTGGATATTAGGGGATCCATGGTGGCTCCGGATTGAAAGTGAAGAACGCGACCTTGTTCTTGGATCGCGTTCTTTTTTGTTTCTGATGGCTCTCAAGCTATTGGGGACTATCTAATGGTTTCTCCGGACAGATCAGAGAGTCGGCCCAGTCCAGCACTGCTTGATGGTCAATCACCCGATCAGCATCCACATCGTCCATCGCCTCCAAGGTAAGTCGACTATGTTCTGATTCGAAGGGACTTGGTTTCTGTACCGAGCTATTCATCGTTCAGCTCGACGTGATCCAAGGCCTGATTTACGGCCAATTCACCCAGCATGAGGATCTGCGCGATGCCCAGGGCGGTCTTGCGATGGGCCGGGTCGAGGGTGGCGGCGAAGTTGTTGAGCATTTCGCTGGCCGAGCCCAGGGATTCACTGGCGTTGGCGAGCAGGGATTCGGTGTTGTAGGCCGGGTTGGCGAGGTACATCGGGGCGGGTTCGTTGACGCTGCCCATGATGTGGGCGCCGGGGCAGAGGTAATGATCGAGGGCGCGTTCGGCGGCTTCGTGGAGTTTTCTGGAGTGGGCGGAGGTGTATGGGGAGGTTGGGTCGGTTTCGGGGTTGGCTTGGGTTTCGGGTGGGTTGGGTGTTGGTTTCTTCATGATTTTTACCCTGTATGACGGTTATAGCTGGCCCTATTCGGTTTCCAAGCGAATAGGTGGCAGCTGTACGCAGGCTGGAAACCCGGGACAGAGCAACCCGGCAGACACGAGGTCTCCTACGCACAGCCGCCATAACAAAGCGCACACCATGAGGGTGCGCAGGATACGTTATGAATGGCGCTTGTGCGCTCTGTTGTTACGCGGGTTTCCATGCCCGATCACTGAATTGGCAGCGACCGAAACAGGCTAGAGCCCGCGCTTCCGACGGACAACCTGAAAACCTTGTGGGAAGGATCGCTGAAACAGACACAACTTTTAAACATTCGAGAATGGGACGCGGAGCGTCCCCGGCTGCATTCCCACGCGGAGCGTGGGAACGATCAAACACGATGAGCGTTAGCTCGAGTACCGCTCTTGACGTGCCGGCCCCTTCGGAAGGCTGAGTGGAGGGATTCATCCGGGGGTGGGAGCGCAGCGACCGTGCGGCGAAGCCGCATGCATCGAGAGGAGGTGCA
>NZ_JBQEQB010000020.1:0-89484 GCF_052046055.1 Pseudomonas sp. 22082 | reverse complement strand
CCCGGAGCGAAGGAACCCCGAGCCCCAGCGAGGGGCCGAACGCCGGGGCCCAGACCTTTGCTTCCTTTGGGGCGTTTGCCAAAGGGAGTCGCCGTAAGGGCGAAACCATAAGAAGCCGTTACCGCAGCAACGGATATGTACCCAAAACAACCAAAGAACCTGGTCGGCCCAAAGGCCGCCAAGTTCACTCCGCATCCGGGTCAATCTTGTTCTGAGTCAAATACCGATTCAACACATCATCCTGAGAAGGCGTAGAAGCATCCCCCGCCACCTGCCACAACCGCCGCTCAATCCCCTGCGCCACCATATGCCCCACCGCCGCCTCAATCGCCGAAAGCACACACAACTGCGCCGGCTCATTGGTCGTATACCCGACCTCAGCCTCAAGCAACTTCTTGAACTCGATGAACTTGAAAATCCCCGCACTGCGCGCCACCGAATAAATCGTCTTGCTGGTCATCACATTCGCCAACACCTGCCCGCTGCGAACATCCACCGCGCGCAAGTTGACGGTGACCTGATCGACCCGATACTCACGGGACAGATCGATCCCCAGATACCGCGCCCCTTCCCCACCGCTGCGCACGTTGGTGTCATAAGCGATGATCCCGCCCTCAAGCATCATGTTCGCCGCCTGCAACGGTGGCAGCTCACCCTGAATGTTCACCGGCGTATTCGGCTTTTTCTGCGACGCGCGAATGATCTTGCGTTCAGTCAGCAGGTTCTGCAGCCCCTCGCGTTCGAGCACCACAAACCAGCCACTGGCCTGCATCGCGTCCATCAACATCGACGCCGCGCCCTGGGTGACGCTGGTGGAAAAGGAGCTGGCCGGCGTCGGTTTGTACTGCCCGGTCTGGTCACGGAAGCCGTACACCACCGCCATCAGCCGGCCCTTGGGTCGCGGCATTTTCAGCAAGTCGTAATAAGTGGAGGCCCTGGGGGTCAGGGTCGGGGTATCGGTGTCCTGCTCGGCCGGCATCGGCTCGCGCAGACTGCACCCTTGTAATGCTGCCAACATCAGCCCTAGCGCAATTATTTTTTTCATGTCCATCGCTCCCCGGAACCGTCATCCCGTCATGGGTTGAGGCCGTTCACCTGAATTTCGGAAACTTCGCCGCTCGCCCGGTCGGTCACTTCAATCGTCAGTGCCCCCGAGTCATCAACGACGTTGACGATAAAAGCGTCGGTGGACAGGCTCCCCGTGTTGCCGGTGGAGATGTTGTCCAGCAGTTGCCCCAGCAACCGTGACTGCAATTGACTGGTGAAGCGCTCGAGTGCCGAGGTGCCGGCCACCGTCGAGCGTTTCTTGAGATCCGGATCGTCGTGGTCGTTTTGCGCCTGGGCGTTGTTGAGCAGCCAGGTGCCGTTGAGCGGGTTGCCGCCGAACGACGGGTTGACCGGCGTGTAGACCAGTTCGGTGGCCTGGACGGCAGCGGCGCTGGCAAGCCCGATCAACAACCCCGAGATCCAGAATCCGCTGCGCCGTGAGAACGTTGTCGTGTTCATAGTTCGTCCTTCTCAAGGTCGGTGGTGTCCTGCAACAAGGCTTCCAGCTTGCGCCGGACGACCTCCAGTCGAACCGAGTCGGCGGCCGCGTAGGCCTCGTCCTTCAGTTCCACGGTGTTCGGCGGCAGGAAGCGCCGATACACCAGGCGTTGTTGATACTCGACGGTCACCAGGCTCCCCCAGCGTGCGTCGGGGCGCTCGCGCACCACCAGGTTGAAATCCATGCGGCTGGTGTCGCGCAGGCGTTCGCTGAACGAGTAGTAAAAGTCGTGGCCGATGTGCGAGATCGTGTCGTCGACGATGAAGCCCATCATTTCGTCTTCTTCGCTGGCGCTGGCGAAAGACGCCACGGCCGCGAGGATCAACGCGCACCACACCTGGCGGCTCATGGCTGCAACGCCTGCGGCAGGGCCGACTGGCCTTTGACCGGGGCCCCGTTGCCAGAGCCGGTGCCATCAAGGAAGGCTTTCTCGGCCACAAACTGCCAGTCCGAATAACGTTGCATGCCTTCGAAATCCGACCACTGCGACGGGAAGTCCGCCTGCTTCAACGGCACCTCGGTGGAGGCACTGTTAATCCCGGTGATACGCCCGTCGAAACCCCGTTGCAGTACCCATTCACCGCCGCCGATCGGGTCCGGATAGAGCTGACGCAGGTGGTGGCGGGCGTCCGGAAAACGTTCGTCCTGCAGCAGGTCGACCAGCTCTTTCGGGTACTGCGCCAGGCCCGGCGAACTGCGGTAGTAGCTGCGCAGCGCCTGGGCGTACTGGGTGCCGACCCACAGCAGTTGCTTCTCGCGATCGCGGCGCGACGCGGTCGACCACAACTCGCCGGCACTGGCCAGGCCCATGCCCATGATCACGATCAGGAACAGCACGCCCAGGTAGGTGAACCCACCCTGCTCCACGTGCTTACCACTCGGAATACTGGCTGCCATCACGCGCCCTCCCGGTAGCTCCGCTCTTGATGTCGGCGACGCCGCCCGCCACACCGTCCGGCGGTGCGATCAGCACCCATTGGTCATTGCGCTCGGTGATCGGGTCCAGCGGCGCGTTGCGCAGGTAACGCATCTCCACCAGTTGCTCGATGGAATCGGGATAGCGCCCGGTGTCGCCGTAGTAGTGATCCAGCGCCTCGCGCATGGCTGACAGGCTCTGGTGCAACGTGGTCTCTTTCGAGGCCTCCAGGCTGTTGAAGTAGCGCGGCAAGGCGATGGTCATCAGGGTCGCGATGATCGCCATCACCACCATCAGCTCGAGCAAGGTAAAACCCTTTTCCCGGCGCATGAGAATCACCACTCGCGGTAAGCGATGCCGTTGAGGCCTTTACCCCTGGCGAGGGAGTAGACGTCGAACACGTCTTCGCCATCGCGCGGGTTCTGGGCCGAACTGTTGTAGGCCCGCAGGCCCCAACCGCCGTTGTCGTCACGTTTGGCCGGCACCAGCGGATCCCGCGGTATCCGGCGCAGAAAGTAGAATTTCGCCCCCTTGGCGCTGCGCACGTCGCGCACGCCTTCGACCAGCACTTTCAGGTTCGGCGGATAGCCGCTGCTGTTCAGGGATTTCTCGATGTAGCCGGCATCGAAGGCACGCTTGTAGGCGTCGATGCCATCGCGAATCTGATACAGCGCGGTGCGCAGTTCCTGCTCCTTGCCACGCCGTACCAGGGTCTCGGTCAGCGGCGCGGCCATGCCGGCCAGCAGGCCGATCAGGGCCAGCGTCACCACGACTTCGATCAAGGTAAAACCGCGTTGGGAGGCGTTCATGATCAAGGCTTCTCGACGGTTACACGGGTGGTGGCCACGGCCGCTTCACCGACTGCACGAGGCTGCGCGGCAGGCGCTGGCATCGAGTAGTTCTGCGAGCGGTCCGGTGCCTGGATGTGCATGCTGGTTTCGGTGCCGGTCGGGAATTCCATGTCCGACGGGCTCTGGTACGGCAGGTTGCGCACGATCCGTGGGGTGATCGAGAGCACCAGTTCCGATTTGCCGATGGTGTCTTTGTTGCTGCCGAACAACCGGCCCAGACCCGGAATGTCGCCGAGGCCCGGAATCTTGTTGCCGGTGGCGCCGTGGTCGTTGCGCATCAGGCCGGCGAGGATCTGGGTTTCGCCGTCATGCAGGCGCAGCGAGGTCTGGGCGTTGCGGGTGTCGACCTGCACCGGGATCGTCCCTTGGCGGGTCGGCTCCAGCGGCGTGGCGTTACTCACTTCCAGAGCAATCTTGATCGCCACTTCGTTGTTCAGGTGCACGGTCGGCTGCACTTCGAGCTTCAGACCGACGTCGAGGTAGGTCACGCTTTCGGTGATCACCGGGCCCTGGGTCGACGGCACCGAGGTGGCGCTGATGATCGGCACGCGCTGACCGATGTGGATGCGCGCCTGTTCGCGGTTGCTGACGCGGATCACCGGGCTGGCCAGGGTGTTGATGTCGTTGTCTTGCGCATTGATCTTGGCTTGCGGCGACGGCGAAATCGAAATCCGGCTGGAGTTGATGCCCTTGAGTTGATCGAGAACGGACACCCCTGTGCCGTCGCTGTTGATCACACCGAAAGTGTTCGGCCATTGCAGGCCCAGGTCGAGAATGCGCTGGGTGGCGACTTCCATCACTTCCACTTCCAGCACCACTTCGGGGTTGGACTGGTCTTGCGATTGCAGGAGTTTTTCGGCCATGCGCACGGCGTCTTCGGTGTCGCGCATGGTCAGGGTGTTCAGGCGCTCGTCGACGAACACGTCACGGGTCTTGAGCATGGTCTTGATCATGTTCAGCGCGGTGTTGGCGTCGATGCTGGTCAGGTAGAAGGTGCGCATCACCAGCTCCTGATAATCCTTCAACTTTTGCGGCGAGTCCGGAAAGATCAGCAAGGTGTTTTCGTTCACCACTTTCTGGTGCAGCTGGTTCTGTTGCAGCAGCAGTTGTACGGCGTCTTCGATGCGCACGTCACGCACGAAGATCGTGGCTTTCATGTCCGGACGCAGGTCCTTGTCGAAGATGAAATTGAGGCCGGCGACCTGCGACAGCACTTCGAAAATGGTCTTGAGGTTGGCGTCGCGAAACTCCAGGGTCACCGGGCGGTCGAGCCGGGTGCGCAGTTGCGGGTACTGGATCACGTTGCGGCTCTGCACCAGACGGATGTTGCCTTGCAGCTCCAGCGCGCCGTCGTTTTTCGGGTCGAGTTCAAGGATCTGTTTGACCTGGCGGTCGGCGCCGTAGATGTCGCCCCGGCGCAGGTCGCCACGGGCCAGCTCAAGTTTCTCGTCCATGCTGCGCAGGTAGTCGAGCTGGCGCAGGGCATCCTGGGCGCGGCGGTTGTTCGGCTCGATGGTCAGCACCCGGCTGTAGGCGGTACGGGCCGAAGCGAAATCGCGGCGGGCGCGGTCGGTGTCGCCGGAGGTCAGCAGCGCGGTGATGGCTTTGGCCCGGCCGCTGTTGAGCAGCAGGTGCAGCTCGGTGTCGCGCGGATTTTCCCGCAAGCCTTCCTCGATCCGGGCCAGGCCCGCCTCGTACTGGCCCTGCTCGATCAGGTCGGAAGCCTCCTGGTTGGCGACCTGCGCGGAACTGCACGCGGCCAGCCCGGCACACAGGCCGAGGCTCATCAGCAAACGGGATCTGTTCATTGCGTACTCCCCACAGACAAGGTCTGCGACAAATGCAAAGGCAGGTAGACCAGGCTCAGTTCCACATCGGAAATCGCCGCAATCTTCCAGGTGTCGTCGATCACATCCCCGCTGCGCACGACGTAGATTTTCTCGCCGTCCTGCAAGAACACCTGCAGGTCGCTGCGGTCATGCAGTCTGCCGACGAACTGAAACGGCACCGGTGGCAGGCTCGGGGCTTGCACCACCGGGGTCGGGTTGATCGCTTGTTCGGTGACCGTCGCCAGGGTCGGCGCGGCCTTCCAGGATTTGCTCGCAAACAGGTCGCCGGCCGGGCTCAGGTCCTTGATCGGCGCCGCATTCGCCTTGGCGCTGCTGGCGGGCAAGGCGCCACGGGCGCTGGCTTTGGCCGGGCTGGCCACGGCGACTTCGGTCGAATCCGCTTCGTCGCTCGGCAAGAAATATTCCGGCAACCAGGCCAGTGCCGCTGCCACGCCGAAGAACGCCACCCAGCCGCTTATGCGTTTGCTGTCCATCACGACCTCGACAGGTAGAGGGTCATACGGATCCGGCCGCTGAGGTCGGTGTCGGCAATCTTCTTGCGTTGAAACTCGACGTCTTCCACCACCACCGCCGGCAACTGGCCGAGCAAGGCGTGCAGGAAGCGGCGCAGTTGCGGGTAGCTGCCGCGCACCGGCAACAGGATCTGGTAGCGCGCCAGATGGGTCTTGGGATCGACGCCGAGGGCGTACTCGCCGCGCGCCAGGGTGATGTGTTCCTGCGCGGCCAACGCGTAGATGCGGTCGATGGCGACGGTGGCCTGTGGTTGGGCCGGCAGCTTGTTACGAAAATCATCCAGCTGACGTTGCGGCACCACCGGCGGCGCGATGCTGCCGTCCTCGACCTTGGCCAGGTATTCGGTGGCTTCCCGGGTTTGCTGGCTGAGCTGTTGCAGCGATTGCCAGCCCGGCAGCAAACCGCCGAGTGCCCAGGCCAGCGTGACCAGCAGCAGCGCCAGACCGGCCAGGCCCGGAACGCCGAGGCCTTGCAGGTATTCGTGAACGATCAGTCTAGGGATTCGCATCGCCTATCTCCCAGGTCGCCGACAGGTTGAATTGCACCGGTTGCTCCGGCGATTTGACGACGATTTCGTGGCTCAGCAGCGACACGTCGGACAGCTCGTCACTGGCCTCCAGCCGTTTGTGGAAATCCAGCATCGCTTGCAGATCGCGGGCCTCGGCGCTGATCCGCACCTGGCCCTTGCGGGCATCCGGGGTCAGGGTCAGCAAGGCGATGTCGTCGCGCGGCATGGCTTCGAGCAGGGCGAACAGGCGTTCCCAGGGCCGGCGCAGTTGCTGCGAGACCTTGCGCATTTCAGCGAGGTTCTGCGCCTGCTCGCGGGTTTCCGCCGGGCTCAGCGTTGTCTTGCTGCCGCTGTCGCCGGTGAGCTGACGCTGGGTGTGTTGCAAGTGACCTTGCTGCTGCTCGGCCTGATCGCCGAGGTGCTGCTGCACGCCGAAGCACACCAGTGCGAGCAACACACCGCCGCCGAGCAGGCTCCAGCCCAACGGGCCGGAACGCGGACGAGGCTGGAAGTCGAGGTTCAAGGCGCGCATGTCAGGCCACCGCCCGGGACATGACGTACAAGGCGTCACGCACGGTCATCGAGTTGTCTTCGAGGGTGCGCAACTGCACCCCCGCCACCTCCGGTTGCGCATCGAGGCGCGCCGGAGCGTGCAGATAAACGTTGAAGGCGCGTTCGCTGGTGGAGGCTTGCAGTTGCCGTTCGCGACCGATCAACGCGCTGAGTGCCGCGTCGCTGTCGCTGCCGCCCACCGAACGCACCGACGACCAGCGCCCTTCCCTTGCCAGCAGCAACACGCTGCGTTGCGGCTCGGCGACGATGAACAGGAAGTCGCCGGCGTCGAGGCTTTTGTCGAAACGGTTGAACGCGGTCATCAGGTACGGCTGCACCGAGCGCAGGCGAAGGCCACGGCCGTTGACCAGCGTGCGCAGGCGTTCCAGCAAATCCTGCGGCAAGGCACTGGCGATGCGGTCATGCCCGGCAGGCTCGGCGGACAGCACCAGGCTCCACGGTTGGGTCGGGGCGCCGAACAGGTCTTCGAAGCACAGTTGGGCGAAGCCGCGCAGTTCGTCAGGGCTGCTGATCTGCTCGCTCCACGGCACCAGACAGAAGCGGCTGAAGTGGCCGGAGATCACCACGCTCAGCTCGGCACCGGCACGGGTATGTTCGCCGAGCAGACGGTCGAGGGTGTCCAGCGCCACCGCATAGCTCTGAAAGCCTTCGTCGATGTAACCGACGCTGCCCAGCCACAGGGTGTCGCTGCCCCGGCGCTGGCCGAGGCCGACACCGCTGGCGCCGAGCACGGCGATAAATTGATCACGCGATAAAAGTGACACGATTGATCTCCTCCAGCGTGGTCCGACCGTGCTCCACCAGCTCCAGCGCCGATTCGCGCAACAGGCGCAAACCACGGGCGCAGGCCAGGGCTTTGATCTGGGTGATGGGTTGGCGCTCGACGATCATCTGGCGCAGTTCGTCGTCCAGGTGCAGCAGCTCGGCAATCGCCGTGCGGCCGCGATAACCGCTGCCCCGGCAGTGGCCGCAGCCCTTGCCGTGGACGAAGTGGTAGTGATCGACTTTCTGTGGATCGAGGCCCGAAGCGCGCAGCTCTTCATCGCTCGGGTTGACCGGCGTGCTGCAACTGCTGCACACCAGCCGGATCAGGCGCTGGGCGAGAATCGCGTTGAGCGCCGAGACCAGGCTGTAGGGGTCGATTTCCATTTGGGTAAAACGGCCGATCACGTCGAACACGTTGTTGGCGTGAATGGTGGTGAACACCAGGTGACCGGTGAGCGCCGATTGCACGGCGATCTGTGCGGTGTCCGGGTCGCGGATCTCGCCGACCATGATCTTGTCCGGGTCGTGACGCAGGATCGAGCGCAGGCCACGGGCGAAGGTCAGGCCCTTTTTCTCGTTGACCGGGATCTGCAGCACGCCGGGCAGCTGATATTCCACCGGGTCTTCGATGGTGATGATCTTGTCCACGCCGTGGTTGATCTCGGTGATCATCGCGTACAGCGTGGTGGTCTTGCCGCTGCCGGTGGGGCCGGTCACCAGCACCATGCCGTAGGGTTCGGCGGCGAGGCGACGCAGTTGGCGCAGGGTTTCGTCTTCAAAGCCCAGCGCTTGCAGTTGCACGCCGCAGACCTTGTCGGCCAGGTCCTGTTTGTCCAGCACCCGCAGCACCGCGTCTTCGCCGAAGATGCTTGGCATGATCGAAACGCGGAAGTCGATCTGCCGGCCGCTGATGCCGATCTTGAAGCGACCGTCCTGGGGCACGCGTTTTTCGCCGATGTCCAGTTCGGCCATGACCTTGACCCGCGAGATCACCTGTTCGGCGAACTCGCTGCCCTGGATCTTGCCGATGTTGTTCAGCACGCCGTCGATCCGGTACTTGATCACCAGGCCCTGGCCGGTGGTGCCGAGGTGGATGTCGCTGGCGTGCATTTTCAGCGCGTCGTACAGGGTCGAGTTGACCAGTTTCACCACCACGCTCGAGTCTTCGCTGATGCTGGTCAGCGACAGGCTTTGCAGGGTGTCGGTCTCGCTGCCGGCGTCAGCCTGAGCATTGAGCGATTCGACCGCGTGGAAGCTTTCTTCGTGGCGGGCCAGATAGGCCTTGAGGTCATCGGCGTGCACCAGATACAGCGGCGCGCCGTGCAGGCATTCGTCGATCCAGGCCAGGCGCGCGGTGTCGAAGGGGTCGGCGAACACGCCGATGACTTCGTCGTTATGGCGCAGCAGGATGAATTCACGTTTGAGGCATTGCGCGAGAGTGACCCGGTCGAACACCGGGGTCGCCAGAAACAGCGTGTCGGTGTCGAGCACCGGGTAATGCAGGGTGGCGCCGAGGCTGGCAATGAACGGCATCGGCGCCAGCTCACAGAGCACGGCCAGCGCATCGAGCACCCGTTCCCCGGAAGTGCTGGCCCGTGCCCGGGCCTGGGCCAGTTGCTCACTGGAAAAGCGTGGCGGGGTCTGGGCCTCCAGCGGAGGATTGACCGACAGCGGTTCGACGACAACGGACAGACGATCCATGGCTTGCTCTCCAACACCCGGGGCTTGAGGCCCTGACGGCGCGGGAGGCGAGTTCGGCGAGTGCCGGAACGTCTATCGCGCCATTACTCCCCGGTGAGCATTTGATCGTCGTCCGGTGCCATGGCCTCCGACCGGTTTCGTCGGCGGTCTGCCAGCACCCAACTGCCATCGTACAACTGCAACGGGAAGCTCTCGGTCCTGCTCTGGCGTCGTTCGACAAAGCCTTCGGATGGGCTCGCACCGGGTTTCGCTTCGCGCTGGATCCCCAGAAGGTCGCAGACAGCTCGGGCCAGTTCCGCCAAGGGAAACGGTTTGAACAGGATGTGACTGACTCCCAGTTGCCGCGCCCGCTCACAGACTTCAGCGGTCGGGTGACCCGTTATCAGCACGAAATGACACGCCCTGTTCTGGCGGACCGCGTCGAGCACCTCGAACCCTTCCATATCGGGCAAGCGGTAATCGAACACCAGCACGTCGGGGGCGAAAGTCTCGGCCAGGCCGATTCCCTCTGCGCCGTCATGTGCAATCCGGACTTCGAGCCCTTGCGCCGACAGATAATCCTGAAGGTTCTGTGCAAGCAGCTGTTCGTCTTCGACAACCAGTACTTTGTTAACCAAGGTGGACTCCCTGAAACCTCAAGTGCCGGCAATTGAAATTCAATGTCCCGAACCTGCTGGAGTGCGCCTCACAAGAGGTAACGCACACTTCATGCCAGGCTGAATGCCGGTAATTTTTTGTCTTCATGTCCTTGAATTGAATGGAAATGCCCGCTCGTCCCGGTACCCCGTTCCCCAGAAACGGGGAAGCACCTGAATGGGCATCGAAGCCATTCCCCACTATTGGGGGGGAACCTTCAGTCGTCGTCAATTCGTTCGATCCTGTTCTCTGCCCGTAACTGCGCGAGCACCTGACGACGAGCCTGGGTCTGTTGCTGTCGGGCGAGGTACGCCCTGACTGTTTCCAGCCCTTGCTCCTCTGGGACATCGGCCGCCTCCCTGTGGTTCTCGACAAAAATCAAATGCCAGCCGAACGGTGTGCGCACCGCCTCGCTGACTTCACCAGGCTTGAGAGCAAACGCCGCCGCTTCAAACGCCGGCACCATCTGCCCACGGGCGAAATACCCCAGGTCCCCGCCCTGGCTGGCGGTGACATCTTCCGATCCCGATTGCGCGACGCTAGCAAAGGTTTGCCCCCCTGCGATAGCCGCACGCATCTGCATCAAGCGTAGTCGCGCCGCTTCAACCGTGGCGGCATCGGCATCACCGGCAACCTTGATCAGAATGTGCCGGGCCTGCACTTGCTCCGGCGCGCCCATTTCAGCGCGGTGCTCCTCAAAAAACGCCCGCACCGTTTGCTCGTCCGGGGCCTGGACTTTAGTCAGCTCGGCAAACATCCGCTGCGCCGCCAGTTCACGGTGGGTGTACTCGGTGAACGAAGCCTCGTCGAAACCGGCGTCCTGCAAACGCTGGAGGAATTTGTCGGTGCCGCCGATGGCGGTGCGGGTCTGTTCGACCTGTTCACGCACGGCTTGCTCATCGATTTTCACCCCGCGCTTGCGCGATTCCTGCCAGAGCAGTTCCTTGTCGATCAGCGTGTCCAGCGCGGCCTGACGCAGTTGTTTATAGGCCTTGGGATAGCGGATGCTCGCCACGGCGCGGCCCTGATCCTCCAGGTACTCGGCGAAAAAGCGTTCCAGGCGAAACTCGGAAATCGCCTCGCCGTTGACCCGGGCGGCCACCGGTTCATTGTTCGCCATTCCCACCGACAACCAGCCTGTCAGCAGCCAACACAGGGTTATGAGCTTCATGATCAGGGCCTCCGGTCAGGGCGTGGCAATAATCGGTTTGTAGGGAGCGACCAGATAAAACCGCTGGTCGGGCAAGTCAACGGTGACCACGTGCGCCCCGCTCAGGCCCAATCGTCGGCCGGGGCCGAAGCTCAGGCGCGGGGTCAGGCCGGTGTCGAAGTCGTGCAGGCCTTCGAGGGCCGCCACCAGTTTTTCGCGGCTGGCGTCGCGGCCGGCCTGCTTCATGCCTTCGCTGAACAACAGCATCGAGGCGTAGGCGCCGACTTGCAGCACCGCGTGCTGGGCGCCGAGGCCCTGATGCTCGCGCAACAGCGTCAGGGCCATGCGCCCGGCCTGGGTCCAGTCGCTGGGCACGAACGGATAAGCCAGAAACACCCGCCGGGAAAACCCCTCCGGCACCTGCAACAAATCCCCCGCCACCTGGCTCGACGCAGCAAACAGGTACGGTACCTGCCCGGCATTCTGCAACCCGGCCGCCAGCCGGCTGAAACCACCGCCGTTGCCCAGGTAGAACACCGAGCGTGAGCCCAGCGGCAAGCTGTCCGCCGCCGGGTCATAGGCCTGCAGATGGACCTTTTCCCAGCCGTGCTCCTGCAGATAGCGGCCAAGGGTCTGCGCCGCCAGCATCTGGGCCGGGTCATCGGGATAGGCAATCAGCGTCGGCCCTTGCAGCACTCGCAGACTGGCGGTGGCGTAGTCGGCCAGTGCGATCAGTTGCTCACGCAGGCCCGGCAACGGTTCGAAAATCTGCGGGCTGGCCTGCACCGGACCGAGCAACGACAGGGCCCCGATCAGCGGCACACCGGACTGCTCCAGACGCGGCGCCAGCTCGCTGTCCAGCGCCGGGGCCAACGGCGCGATCAGGGCGAAAACTTGCTCTTCCTCGATCAACCGTTGCAGGGCCTGTTCGGCGCTGGCGCGATCCGGACCGGGATCGGCCACGGTCAGGCGCAACTGCCGGCCGTGAATGCCACCGGCCTGATTGATCCGCGCGACGCTGCCGTTGAGCACCGCCGCGATGGTGGCGCCCTCCTCGGCCAGCGGCCCTTGGCTGGGCAGCAAGGTGCCCAGGTGCAAGGTCTGGTCATCGAGCCCCGGATCGCGGTCATCGGCCAGGCGTTTGAGGTACGCCGTGAGGTTGCGCTGATCCTTCATCGACAGCAGGAAACGCGGCATGCTCGGGTCAAGGCGATTGTTGCCAGGGTCGCGGCCCTGCTGGATCACCCGCGCCAGACTGCTGTCGGTGTAGGCCGGGTAGTTGCGGCCGTTGACCTGTTGCTGACCGTGGATGCTGGTCAGCCGCGACCAGTTCAGTTCCGGCGGGCGCACCCCGCCTTCGGGCCGGCCGAGGCCGTCGGCACCGTGGCAGTTGGCACACGGCAGGCTGGTGGCCGGCAGCAACACATCCGCCGCGCCGACCCGCGCCATGATCGGCTCGCCGCTGGCGGACAAGCCTTCGCGGTACAGGCGCTTGCCGGCGCTTTCTTCATCGGTCAGCGGCAACGCCGCCGCGCCGAGGCTGACGCCAGCGAGCAGGATCAGGGCGAGGACGCGGCCGAGGTTCATGGCGCGGACTCAGCGGCCGGCCACAGGCATTGTCAGCAGTTGCAAGCGCTGGGCAATGGCGGCGGCCGGGGCGTCGGGACGGATTTTGCTCCAGCGTTTGTTGGCCACATCGCCGACGATCAACTGGGTCGAGTGCTGCTCGGGCGTCGGCACGATCTGGCCGATGCGGCCCAGCACCAGGTCCATCTGCGCCTTGTCGCCGGTAAGGAAAAGCCAGTGAGGGTCATCGGCGCCCTGCTTCAAGGTGTAAGCCTTGAGCACCGCCGGCGTGTCGCGCAGCGGATCACTGGTAAGGGAAATGAAGGTGATGCCGTCGGCCTTGTCGCCCAGCAGCTCGCGGACTTCCTTGAGCTTGCGAGTGATCAGCGGGCAGGCGTCATTGCAGCTGGTGAAAATCACGTTGAGCAGCACCACGCGGTTGTGCAGCGCATCGCTGTAGAAACGCTGGACGTCGCCGTGCTGGTCGAGCAACGGGGTGTCGGTGAACCAGGTTTTCGCGTCGTGGGTGCCTTTCGCCGGTGCGGCCACAGCGCTTGCCGTTGCCGGTGCCGGTTGTTCATGGCCTTCGTGGGCCAAAGCCATGGCGCTGAAAATCCAGAAACACACCGTCAGGGTGAGCCAGTCCAGGGTTCTCATGGTTGTTGCTCCATGGCAATCGCGGTGTGTTTGGCGTGGGTGCGCAGGCCGCTGAGTTTCTCGACTTCTTTGGCCAGCAATGCCGGGTCGGTGAAGCCGTAGTAGCGCGTCCAGTGGCGACTGTTGCCGTCACCGACGAGGATCAGCGGCTGATGATTCTTGAAGTCGCCGCTGAAACTGCCCAGACCCTTGAGCGTGGCGCTGATCGATTGCGGCGAACCGGTGAGCCAGCTCCAGCCCGGGCCTTTCTGGAAGGTGCGGGCGTAGTCCTGCAGACGTTTCGGGTCGTCGCGCTGCGGGTCGATGCTGATCGACACCAGCTGCACTTCGGTGCCGACCCGGGCACCGAGCTGTTTCTGCACCTTGCCCATGATCGACGAGACCACCGGGCACACCGTCGTGCAACTGGTGTAGATGAAACTCATGACCACGATTTTGTTGTGCACCAGATCCTGTTCCAGGTGCACGGTTTTGCCGTTCTGGTCGAGCAGCGGTACGTCGGCGAATTTGACCTGGGCGTGCTCCTGGCTGTTGGCGGCCGGTGCGGTGTGCCCGGCATGCTCGTCCGCCGAGTGGGCGCTGGCCTGCTGGATACCGACGGCCAACAGGCACAGGGTCAGCAGGCCACGGGATGCAAATCGGTTCATGGTCTTTTCCTCGTCACTGAGTCTGGCCGGGCAGCACCCGGACACTGGCAAATGTCTTGTCGTCGAAACCCGCGCCCAGCGAGGCCGCGCGCACGTGCAGGTACCAGGCGCCGCTGCGGTCGAGGGTCACCGGCGCTTCGTACACGCCGTCGGCGACTTCCCGTGCGGCCACTTCGCGGGGCCGGGAAGTCGGGGCGAGGAAGTAGCGCAACTGCACGTCGGTCACGCCGCTGCGCTGGATTTTCTGTTTGCCCTGGACGATGCGAAAGCGCACCACGTAGGGGTCGTTGAGGGCCACGGCGGTCTTGTCCAGCAGGAACTCGACTTTGGGCGCCCCCACATGTTTTTCAGGCGCGCCGTCGGACGCCACCTGGGCGCTGAAGCAATGAATGATGTTCGGCTGGTTGAGCAGGAACGCCACGTCGAAACGCCCCGCCGCCGGC
The DNA here is from genome assembly GCF_052046055.1 of Pseudomonas sp. 22082. Taxonomy (NCBI): domain Bacteria; kingdom Pseudomonadati; phylum Pseudomonadota; class Gammaproteobacteria; order Pseudomonadales; family Pseudomonadaceae; genus Pseudomonas; species Pseudomonas sp. 22082. The sequence continues at coordinate 75,162 of NZ_JBQEQB010000020.1, read as the reverse complement.
AGCTTGACCCGGGTGCTATAGAGCCCCGGCGAGACTTCGCGCAGGCTGCGGTCGATCACCAGCGCGGCGCGGGCGATTTGCCCCCGATTGGGGTAACCGGACATCGGCGCGTTCATGCCTTCGGCGTAGAAATAGGTGGTGTTGTCCACCGGGTTGACCACGAACACCGCGTTGTCATCGCGCGATACGGCGAGGCTTGACGCCAGCGGCAGATCCCCGGCCAGCCGTGGCGGCTGCGGCCCGGCTTCGAAACCCTGAGTAATCGGCTGACGCCCTTCGCCCAGCGAAGACAGGTTGATCATGGTGACTTTCGGCGAGGCCAGTCCGCGCACGTAGGCATACGCCTGGGTGAACACCACTTGATAGGGTTCGGCTGAAACCTCCAGGTCATGGATCGCCGAATCGTTGGCCGCATCGATCACGGTGGCGCGGTTTTCCACTGTGTTCAGCACCACGCCAAAACGGCCGTCGGCGCTGAAGCCCATCGGGCCGAGGCCCTGTTGCAGCTTGATCACCCGGCGTACGGCGCGGCTGTTGCTGTCGATCACGGTGACAGTGCCGTCCTTGCCATCGGCCACGTACACCGCGCCGGACAGCGGCGAGTACGCCACAGACAATGGGCTGGCACCGGTCTTGACCTGTTGCACCAGGCTCAGGCTGGCGACGTCGATGACGCTGAGGGTGCCGTCGTCGCGGTTGCTGACGAAGGCGAAACGGCTGTCCTTGCTGAACGTGATTTCGTGGTGGCCGCGACCGGTCGCCAGGTGTTTCAGCGGTTTGAGGCTCTGGGTGTCGATCACGGTGACCCCGGACTCTTCAGCCTTGCTCGCGTTGTTGCCGACCCACAGCAGACGCTCGTCCGGTTGCAGCGCGACCCGCACCGGTTGGCTGCCGGCGGCCACCGAGTCGATGACCTTGAATTGCTCGCTGTCGATCACCGCCACTTCCCCCGCCGTCGGCATCGACACGAAGACCTTTTTGTTGTCCTTGGGCGTAACCCAGTCCATCGGCGATTGCTTGAGTTCGATCCGCGCCAGGGTGCTGGTGATGCCACCCACCGACACGGAAGGATCGACCACCGAAACGCTGGCATCGCGGTTCATCACCAGCAGGAAATAGCTGTTGAGGTCGAGCAGCGGCCGCGCGCCGATGTTGGATTTGAGGAACGTACCGACCCGCGACTTGCAGCTCTGGTCACGGCCCTGGGCCTGGTCGGCGGCGACGGCTTGCGGATCGATCCACGCCCCCGGCGCCACACCGGACAATGGCTGGCCGGACGCGCCATCGGTGACGCGAAACTGCACGTCGGCGAACTCGCCCTCACGCAACTGACCGTCGCTGGCCAGCGGCTTCAGATCGAAGGCGATCGACACGCCGTCGCGGGTCAGCACCTGGCCTGCGCCGGTTTGCGCCAGGGCAATCTCGCTCAACGTGAGCAGCGCGCCGGCCATCGCCAACAGGCAGACGCCGATGATGTTGATGATCCTGTTCATGTCGCTCTCCCCTACAAATCCTGTCCCCACCTGTGGGAGCGGGTTCACCGGTTCCCACAGGTCGCGCATTGGCACCTACTGAGCAGGCGGCGCCGGCTCCGGCTCATTGGTCACCCGCAGCAATCCCCACAGCCCCGAGGTGTTGCCATAGGCGGCGTAATCGCGGAACAGGTAGTCCCCCGGTATCGCGTTGCTGCCCCCGGCGCTCGGGATCATGAAGCTGAAGTGCGCCGCCGGCAGGATGCTTTCGTGAGCGCCGATGTACATCGACATCGGGTTGTAACCGAAGCGCACCGAACCCACGCCCGGCGTGCCCATTGGGTAGCCGCCGGTGTCGCTCTTCTCGGCCTGGAACGGGTTGAGCGACCAGACGTGTCCGTCGAGCTGGAACGTCGTGCCGCGACTACCGCCGCTCGGCATCAGGATGTGCGTGCGCAACGGCTGACCGGGTTTGGCATACAGCACCGGCGTCTGCGGATCGCCCCCCACCAGCGCATTGCTATAGGCCATGTGCGCGTTGGTCATGTCGCCGTAACCCGCGCCATCGGCATGACCGAACGGCGCATCCGGGGCGAGGCCGAAGCGATACCACAGCGGTTCGGTCCTGTAGTTGATCGCCATGCTCGAGTTGTCCTGCGGATCGGTCGGCACACCGAAGCCCTCGGCTGCGATGCCTTCGACCGGCCGGCCATTGGCCCAGCGGGTGTTCAGCGCCTTGTGCCACACCATCGCGAAGTCGCGGTAAGTCGTCTGCCCCGGTGCGGTGACCGTGGCGTTGACCTTGCGCGCATCGTCGACCCAGGTCGCGCCGATCGGCAGGATGCTCATCGCACCACCCAGGCCTTTTTGCGGTTGCTTGATCACATCCGCCGGGGTGATGTTCAGGCCACCGAACTCCACGGCCGTGGCGTTGATGTTGTCGACACTGCGGCCCAGTTGCGTGACCGGTTTGCCTTCACGCTCCAGGTGCCCGGCGTAGTACTGATAGGTCCGGGTCGGGTAGGCGCCGCTGCTGCCCACCCGCGGCGGGACGGTCTGGACCGGGTTGGCGCCGACGTTGGCACCGTCGGATTTGGTGATGTCATAGGCCAGCAGTTGCGCGTGCAGACCCACATGGCTGGACGGCCGCATCAGGTTGTTGCTGAAAGTGGTCGAGCCCAGGCCACTGTTGCGGTCGCGCTTGACGATGCCTTGCATCACCGCGGTCTGGGTCAGGTCCGGCATTACGCTCGGCAGCCGGTTTTCCAGGGTGATATTGATGCAGTCCCCGGCCGCTGCGCGCAGCACCAGCGGTTCGACCGGAATGCCGGGTTTGAGCTTGCCGCTGACCGGATCGAGGTCGGATTTGCGCACGTACAGGATCGCCGTCGGATCATGCAGCGGCCCGCTCTGGCCACCGATGGTGATGGTCTCGCCGTCCTCCGGATCGGTCACCGTGACCTGCGGGATGCTCACCGTGCGCGAGTTCAGCACCAGGGTGCCGCCCGCCGGATTCAGCGGCCCGCCGACATGCTGACCGAGCCCGGCCGAATCGCCGATGCTCAGGCCCAGCGAATTGCCGAGGATGTCGTTGGCCAGCGCCGCCACCACTTCATAGTTGCGCTGCACCGTCGGCCGGGTGCCGATGCCGTTGGGGTTGGCGCTGATCCGTGGGCAGCTGCCTTCGAACGCCACGGTGTTGCGCATGCCCGCCGGACTCGGGTTGTTGGGGATGGCGAACAGGTCATTGCGTTTGGCCGTGTAGTTGCGCATCACGCCCCAGATCCCGCTCCAGTAGCCTTCGATCGAAGCGTCCATCGAGTAGAGATAGTCACCGGTGGTCGCCGCAGAGCTGGAGAGCATCGACACCGGTGCGATGAAGCCCATCTGTTCGGAGATGCCGATCATCTGCGAGGCGCGCCAGCCAGAGTTGGAGCTGTTGCCGAAACCGGAACCGCTCTGCAGCCACTTCACGCCGTGCAGGGTGACGTTGTGCTCTTCCTCGTGGCCGCCGGCATGCACCCGCAGACGCACGTTGTCGCCGGTGTAGGTGCGCAGCATCGGGGTGAACGGATCGCCCGGCTCGCTGCCGCCCTTGTTGATGTGCGGCGGGAACAGCGTGGTGCCGCCGGTCGGGCCGGTGGCAGCCGTCACCAGGTTCGGTGCCAGGTTCATCGCCGGGATCGCCCGGTCGGTACGGCTTTGCATGGCATAGGCCAGATCGCCGCCGAGGCCGTCGGCCTGCATGCCGCGCTTGCCGTCCGGGCCGACCTTGTTCGGATCGTAGACCCGCAGGGCCAGCGGCTCGTTGCGATAGTTGACGACGAACATGCCCGGATCATCCACGGAGATCGCTTGCGGGCAAGGCCGGCTCGGGCAGCCCGGCACCTGACCGCCCTGCACTTCCAGCACGCCCTCGAGCAGGGTGCTGGCGTTGTTGCGCACCGGCGGGTTGATCGCGTAGCGGAAGCTGTCGGCGGTGGCCGGGAACGCTTGCGCGTTAGGCACACCGTTGGGGCCGGCGCCCACGTACACACCGGCTTCATAGGCGTGCTGGAAGTCGCTGTATTCGAGGAAGAACTCACGGAAGCTGTCGTTCTTGCCGTCGCCGTCGAGGTCGCCGGTGTTGATCACCGCCTGCCACGAGGTCGGCCCGCCGTCCTGGCGCGCGCCGCTGTATAGAGGCTCGCCGGTTTCGGCGTGGAACCAGGTGGAACCGGCCGGTTCCGCCAGCACCGTGGCATACAGTCCGATCTGCTGGTGAGTCGATGGGCCTAGGTGGTCGTGGGTGAAGATGGTGCCGAGCCCACGATCCACGCCCTTGGCGTTGACCACCGGGTCGACGAACCAGCGCTGCATGGCCGTGCGCGCGCCCATCCAGTCACTGCGCCCGAACTGGCCGAAGAACGGATGCGCCTTGGCTTTCGGGCACGCCTGGGTGCCGTCGCGCGGGTCGCTGCTCTCGCACTGGTTGAATTCGCGGATCGCGTGAATGCGTTCCTGAACAGCGCCTGGGGAGAGCACGCCGTCCTCGTAGTTCCAGCCGTTGGAGGAACCGTCGGCGGCCGTCAGGTCCCATTTCGGCAGGTGAATGTGCTGGCCGATCACGTCGGTCGGCGTGCGGACCTGATAGTCATCCATCTCGTAGGTGGCAGGCACCAGGTTGGTCTGCTGGTATTGCACGCAGTCGAAGGTGTTCATGCGCATCACCAGCGGCTCTGGCGGCCGCTGCTTGGTGATCACCGGCCAGGCGTCTTCCCACAGCGCCAGAATCCGCGCTTGCGGGAAGTGATAGCCGACTTTGTTGTAGACCGCATCGAACTGGATGTTGGCGGCCTTGTAGATCCGTGGCCGGTCGGCGGTGAAGGTCGAGGCGCCAACGAAGGACATACCGTCCAGCCGATCGCCACTGGCGAATTCACCGGTGCCGGCGCTGCTGGTCAGGCGTTTTTGCCGGTCGTCCATGCACGGTTCGTAGTACGGCGCGCCGGCCATCGGCAAGGCGCCGTTGGTGCGGAAGGCCTTGGCCACGATCTGGTTGCCGGGCAGCAAGGCAAAGCTTGGGTGATCCTTTTTCGCGTGGAACGCCATCGCGGCCTGTTCCACTTCAGTGCCCTCTTCGGGCAGGTAAATCGGTTTGGCGCGGGTGACTTCCTTGGAGAAGTCCAGCGAGGTGGTGACGGTGTGCGCCTCGCCTCCGGCCGACACCCCGTCGAGGGTGTGACGCTGCAAGCCGCCGTCCCAGCCGCCGGACTGATTCGGATCGAGGTTGGCCCACAGCGCTTTGCCGCTGGCTTTCAACGATTGCGCGGTGGCGGCGTCGAGCATGTCCAGCGGTGGAGTGGGCGGACGTTGGCCGACCGAACTTTCCATGCCGCCGATCCAGAACGGATAGCCTGGGTTTTTCAGGCTGCCGTCGGCGTTGCGGTTGGCTTCGCTGCGATCGACCAGTGCCAGCGAGCCAATGGCTTGCGAACCACCGTTACCGCCGTGGTGTTCGCCGTCGTCATCGCCCTCGTCTTCCTCATCGTCGTCATCGTTACCGGCGACCAGGGTTTCGCCGATTTTCGGCACCACCACCACTTTGCCCGGCATCGGGGCCATGGCTTTGCCGGGCAGCGGCACCACGGCAGGAATCGGCGTGCCGGCGATGATCTCACCATCCGGCAAGGCGCGGGCACCGGCGGCCGGTTTACCGCTGCGCAGGGCATAAGGTTCGCTGTGATAACCATCGGCGCCCTGTTGCGAGACTTCCAGCCGGGTGCCTTCCTCGAATACATCGTGCACCCGCCACATCGACCACATGCCCTGGGCGAAATGCGGGTAGAAGTGGCAGTGATAGATCGCATCGCCGGCCACCCGGTTGCGGTTGCCGGAGCCGCCGTTGGCAATTTCGTAGGTATAGCCGGCGCCCGGACCGATGCCTTGAGCGTCGACGTAATCGGAGTTGTCGTCGTTGGGGTTGAACAGCCACTGATGGCCGTGCAGGTGGAAGATGTGCTGTTCGTGGCCATTGTGGGTGTTACGGAATTTGACGAAGTCACCGATGTAGCTGTGGTTGACGTTCGACGGCTCCGACGGATACAGGGCCATGGTGGCCTTGACGCCAACCTGATCGGCGCTCGGTGTCTGGCCAGGGGCGATGCTCTCAAGCCCGGTGTTGGCCGGCACGTCCACCAGCATCGCCACGTCACCGACGGTGTGCGAGCTGAGGAAGAATTCTTCGTAGGCGCACGACAGGCAATCGTGCATCGGCCCCACGCCGAGGCGGTTGGCGACCACTTCGGCGCCCATGCCGCCGGAACCGTAGTTGATCATGAACGAGTCGCGGGTCGGCTCCAGCACATGGGCCATGACCGGGTCAGCCCAGTAAGCGGGGAATGCCTGGGTGGCGGCGGTTTCGTCCTGGAACTGCGAAGCGAAATCGCGAAACGGCTCGAGGCGGTTGGGGATCGCCGGGTTGCGTTTGCCCACCGATTCCAGCGGATAGGTGCTGGGCGCAAAACTGCCATCGGCATTGCTGCCCATGACGATCGCGTCGCTTTCGCTGGAGATGATTTCGTTGCCGTCGACCATGCTGATGATCGGCGTGCCGGCCTTGCCTTCACGCAACCACGGTTCGCGCTGCGGGTAGCGGGCCTGGTAATCGACGATGGGGTGACCGGCCGGTGTGCGGCCGGTGGTGGCCAGACGCATTTCTTCTTCGGTGAGGGTGTTGCGATAGGTGCGTCCCGACTTCGGCACCACCACGACTTGGCCGAACAGGCCATTGGCAGTGTTGCCGGCCGCGCCTTCCCCACCGAATGTCGCGCCACGGCTGCTGACGGCAAACGCCCCTTCGCGCTCGGCGTACAGCACGTACGAGCGGCTCGCGCCCGGCGGCACCAGGGTGTTGGCGTTGCGCCCGGTGTAGGAAGAAATGTCATCGATGCTGTTCACCGCTTGCAGGCCGTTGACCTGGAAACCGACATGGCGGTCGGCGACCTGCTCGTCGACCTTGAAGGCATCGGCGCCACCGGGGTTCACGGTGCCCTCCTCGCCTTCAGGCCCTTCGAAATGCTTGTTCGGGTTGGCCTGATAATCGAGCAGGTTCTGCAGGTTGATCGTCAGGCAATCACCGGCGGCGACCCGCAGCACCAACGGCCGTGGACGCTTGTCCGCACGCAGCGAGACCTTGCCCGGCACCGCGCTGCCGCCATAGGCCAGCGAGACGTCATGGTCATCGACCACATCGCGGCGCAGGGCGTACATCATGCCGTTGGCATTCTGCGCACCGAGGCGGTTGAACATCAGCGGTTGATCGAAGGCGACCACATTGGCCACCAGATTGCGCTCGCAGCGCACGGCGGCGCTGGCCAGTTCGACACTGAGCATCGAGACCAGCAACAGCAGCCAGTTCAACAGGGGCGGAGCGTGGTGAATGCCAACCATGATCGGAAACCTCGTAGTGGGTGCTCACAGGGAACGATTCTCGTTAAAGCCCTGAGAGCAATCCGCATGCCACAAAAAATTGCCTTCCATCTCAATCAGTTACACAGGTCACTTGAGAATGCGGGGGATATTCCCCACCCGTTTCCCCACTTTTCCGGGCCCCTTGGGTTTGCCCCGATAGTGGGGAAAGCCGGGGCTGGATTTAGAAAAAAAGGCTTTACAACGGTGCATCCACCGCCAGCCCCTGCAGGCGCCGGTACTGACGCAGCACGCTTGGGACATAGCGCTGGGTTTCGGCGAACGGCGGAATCACCCGGCCGCGGCTGAGCACCGCGTCCGGCCCGGCGTTGTAAGCCGCCACGGCCAGGGCGATGTCGTTGTCGAACAGGGTCATCAGGCGCTTGAGGTATTTGGCCCCGCCCTGGATGTTGGCCTTGGGGTCGTAGACGTCTTTCACCCCCAGCTCGCGGGCGGTGTCGGGCATCAATTGCATCAGTCCGCCGGCGCCCTTGGGCGAGGTGGCGCCGGGGTTGTAGTTGGATTCGGACTTGATCACCGCGTGCAGCAAGGCTTCGGGCAGGTGATTGGCGCTGGCCGCCGCTGACACCAGCTCGGCGTAGGGCTGGTTGGCGATCAATTGCGGTTGCCGGTCAAGGCTGACCAGTGGCGCATCGGCTTCGCGGATCACCCGCTCGTAAGTGCGTCCGGGACGGTGGACGTTCGACAGCACGTAGCTGCCCTTGGCGTCCATGGAAACGAAGACATCGGCTTGCGCGGCACCGACCGACAGCACGCAGCCGAGCAGTCCTGCAGTGAATGAATGGATCATTGGGCCTCCCCTGACAGGCCCCGAAAAATTGGGGGAAATGCCCCACTGACCCGTCGTTGATCAGCCGTACGCAAGCACTGTGCCGACTCTTGAAAAGCCCGTAATACAAGGGCTCCAGCCCGACAGCCGAATTTATCGGGGGCTGAGCATGGCAATTGCATAAGCCCTTTCGGCGACACGGCTGCCACTCACGGGAGGTCATCATGAAGCTGCATTTTCGTCCGCGTGCCCAACGCGGTTTCACCCTGCTCGAATTGCTCGTGGTGCTGGTGGTGCTCGGCCTGTTGGCCGGGATCGTCGCGCCCAAATATTTCGCCCAGCTGGGGCGCTCCGAGGTGAAGGTTGCCAAGGCGCAGATCGAAGGCCTGAGCAAGGCGCTGGATCTGTACCGGCTGGAGGTCGGCCACTACCCGTCCACCGAACAGGGCTTGCAGGCGCTGGTGACCGCACCGAGCGACGAAGCCAAATGGACCGGCCCGTACTTGCAGAAAAAACTGCCGCAGGATCCGTGGGGGCGTAATTACACCTACCGCTATCCCGGCGAAAACAGCGAGTACGACCTGCTCTCGATGGGCAAGGACGGCCAGCCCGGCGGCGAAGGCGAAAATGCCGAAGTCACCAACTGGCAATAAGCGGAGCACACGGCATGCGATTTCAACTCAAAGCAGTGGGCAAGGCCGGGGTGGTGTCGCTGAGCGTCGAGGCGCCCGGCCAGAGCGAAGCACGGCGCATCGCCGAGGATCAGGGCTTGCGCGTGGTCAGCCTGCACGCCGAGCGCCACTGGCGTTCGTTGCGCCTGAGCAAGCGTGAGACCTTCAACCTGGTGCTGTTCAGCCAGGAGCTGACCACCCTGCTCAATGCCGGCCTGCCGCTGATCGATGCGCTGGAAAGCCTGGCCGAAAAAGAAACCGCCCCCGCCGCCCGCAAAACCTTGAGCGAGCTGGTGCGGCTGCTGTACGAGGGCAAATCCTTCTCCCAGGCACTGGGCCAGTTGTCGGCGGTGTTCCCGCCCTTGTACGTGGCGTTGGTACAGTCCAGCGAGAAGACCGGCGCGGTCGGCGATGCGCTGGGCCGTTACGTGAGCTATCGCCAGCGCATGGACGAGGTGCGGCAGAAGATCGTCAGCGCGTCGATCTACCCGCTGCTGTTGCTGGTGGTCGGCGGTGGTGTGGTGCTGTTTTTGATGGGCTACGTGGTGCCGCGCTTCAGCCTGGTGTTCGAAGGACTGGGCTCGAACCTGCCGTGGCTGTCGCAGATTCTGATGAGCAGCGGCATGTTTCTACACGCCCATCAGGGCGAGTTTTTCGGCCTGTTGGCGACGATCGTCATCGCCCTCGCCGTGCTGCAGAAACAACCGGCGTTTCGCCGTGGGCTGGATCGGCTGGTGGAGAAACTGCCCGCCGTGCATCAGCGAATTTTCATGTACGAGCTGGCGCGGTTTTACCGGTCGCTGGGGATTCTGCTGCAAGGCGGGATTCCGCTGGTGACCGCCATGGGCATGGTGCGCGGCCTGCTCACCGTGGCCTCGCGAGCGCGGCTGGACCAGGCCTGCGAGCGGGTGCGCGAGGGGCAGTCATTGTCCACTGCCCTTGAGCTCAACCGTCTTGTGACGCCCGTGTCCCTGCGCCTGCTGCGCGCTGGCGAGCAGTCCGGCAACCTGGGGCAAATGATGGAACGCAGCGCCGATTTCTACGACGAGGAAATCAGCCGCTGGATCGAGTGGTTCGTGCGGTTGTTCGAACCGCTGCTCATGACCTTCATCGGCCTGTTGATCGGGGTGATCGTAATCCTGATGTACATCCCGATCTTCGAACTGGCTTCGAGTATCCACTGACCTCGGGAACGGGTCGGATCACACGCAAAAACAAGGCACATCCACGTTCCCAATCAAGACAACAAAGTCGGAGAACGATATGCACATTCAAAAGCTCGTGCTCGCAATGGCCATCGGCGCCGTCCTGTCTGCGTCTACCGTACTGATTCCGGACAGCCTGTCCGGGGTGTCGACTGTTCTGGCCAAGGATGGGGGAAGTGGTGGTGGCGGAAGCGGCGGGGGCGGCGGCGGTGGTAACGGTGGGGGTGGCGGCGGTAATGGAGGGGGCGGTAGCGGAGGCGGTGGTGGCGGTAATGGTGGCAGCGGTGGCAATGGTGGTGGTCACGGCGGCAGCGGCAGTGGCGGCAACAGTGGCAGTGGCGGCGGTGGCAACAGTGGCCACAGCGGCAGTGACCACGGCTCGGGCCATTCCGGCAACACGGCGTCATCCGGTCGCAGCGGCACGCATTCTGAACCCGGCGACGACCATGGTGTGCATCGGTCCGGAGAGATCGGGGATGACCACGGTGTACACCGCGCTGGCGAAATCGGCGACGACCATGGCGTACATCGTGCCGGTGAAATCGGTGATGATCGCGGCGTACACGTCGGTGGCGAGCCTGGCGATGACAAGCGCGCCAACTAAATCACTTTGAAATGCCCTACCCCTGTGGGAGCGGGCTTGNCTCCTGTATTGACTGATCCACCGCTTTCGCGAGCAAGCCCGCTCCCACAATGTTTTGTAGCGCCTACAAAACGCCTTTTGTCTGATCCAGTCGCTCGCGCAAAAACTCGATCAACGCCTGCACCGGCCGCGACGCCTGGCGATGCTGCGGGTACACCGCCGACAACGTGAGCGGCTCCGGCCGAAACTCATCCAATACCGGCACCAGCCGTCCGTCCTTCAGCGCCGCGCCAACGATGAACGTCGGCAGATAGGTAATCCCCATCCCCGCCACCGCCGCATCCCGCAGCAACTCACCGTTGTTGACGCGCATCCGCCCGGTGACATTCACCAGCAGCGGCTTGCCCTGCCCCGCGTTGAACCGCCACTGCACCGAACGCCCGTGACCGTAAGGCAGGCAGTCGTGGCCAAGCAGATCTTCCGGTTTGACCGGCGTACCGCGCTCGGCCAGATACCCAGGACTGGCGCAGTACACCCGCTCGATTGACGCGATGCGTCGGGCGATCAGGGTCGAGTCTTCCAGCACACCGATGCGCAGCGCCAGGTCGTAACCCTCACCGAGCAGATCCACCGGCCGATCACTCAGGTCCACCTCAACCGTGACCTCGCGATAACGCTGCAGAAACGGCGGCAGCAAACAGCCCAGATGGGCCAGCGCAAACGACAGCGGTGCACTCACGCGAATCGCCCCGCGCGGCTCGGCGGTCTGCCCGGCGATGCCCTGCTCCACCGATTCCACTTCGCCAAGCAAACGCAGCGCCGATTCGTAATAGCTCTGGCCCAGCGGCGTCACGTCCAGACGCCGGGTCGAGCGGTTGAGCAATCGTACGCCGAGGCGCTCTTCCAGTTGCATCAGGCGACGGCTGACGAACTGCTTGGACAGGCCCAACTGATCGGCCGCCGCCGTGAAGCTGCCGGAGTCCATCACCTGGCAAAAAATACGCATGTCTTCGAACGGGTTCATTGTCACTCTCTGGTTGACAGTTAAACGCTTTATAGCCGCTTTTTCACTTTCCGGCACCTCATTAATCTGTGCTCACGGTGTTGCTGAGGCCTGAAGCCCAGCGCCACAGCAGCCCGATCCCAAGGCATACAAAAACTCAAACGACTTAAAAAGGAATTGCACATGAACATCAAGAAAACCCTCGCCGCTTCCCTCCTCGCCCTGTCCATCGGCAACGCCTTCGCCGCCGAAAGCACTGGCGTCGAACACACCACCCAGGCCTTCCTCGACGCCCTCGCCGCCGGCGGTGGCAAACCGCTCGAGCAATTGAGCCCGAAAGACGCCCGTGCGGTGCTGACCGGCGCCCAGGCTTCGGTGAAGGTTGATCTGTCCGGCGTTGAAGTCAGCGACAAGGCGATCAAGGTCGACGGCCAGACGATCAATCTGAAAGTGGTGCGTCCGGCCAAGGTCAAAGGCGAGTTGCCGGTGTTCATGTTCTTCCACGGTGGCGGCTGGGTGCTGGGCGACTTCCCGACGCACCAACGCCTGATTCGTGATCTGGTGGTGGGTTCTGGCGCGGTCGCGGTGTATGTCGACTACACGCCGTCGCCGGAAGCGCAGTACCCGACTGCGATCAATCAGGCTTACGCGGCAACCAAATGGGTGGCCGAGCACGGCAAGCAAATCGGTGTCGACGGCAAGCGTCTGGCGGTGGCCGGCAACAGCGTCGGCGGCAACATGGCTGCGGTCGTGGCGTTGATGGCCAAGGAACAGAAGACCCCGGCCCTGCGCTTCCAGTTGCTGATGTGGCCGGTGACCAACGCCGGGTTCGATAACGGCTCGTACCAGCAATTCGCCGAGGGCCACTTCCTGACCAAGGGCATGATGCAGTGGTTCTGGGACAACTACACCACCAACCCGGCCGAGCGTGCACAGATCCATGCCTCGCCGCTCAACGCCAGCACCGAACAGCTCAAGGGCCTGCCCGCCGCGCTGGTGCAGACCGCCGAGTTCGACGTGCTGCGTGACGAAGGCGAAGGCTACGCCCGCCACCTCGACGCGGCCGGCGTGCCGGTGACCTCGGTGCGTTACAACGGGATGATTCATGACTTCGGTCTGCTCAACCCGCTGAACGGGATTCCTGAAGTCAAAGCCGCCGTGCGCCAGGCAGCGGCAGAACTCAAGACCCATCTGAACTGAGTGCAACCCCTCGCCACACCTTCGGGTGTGGCTTTTTCTTTTGTGCCCGCCGGAGTTCGACTCATGAGCCTTTTTTCTGCCCATCTGCTGTCCTGGAGCGCCCTGCTGCTGGCGCTCGACGCCTTGCTCTGGCATCTGGCGCCGTTCAAACACCGTGCCCCGCGGGTCGGTGTGCGGCTGGTGCTGTTTCTGGCATTCAGCGCGCTGGCCATCAACGCCGGCGTCAGCCCGTTGCAGGCACCGTTGTTTGCCGATGACCCGGTAGCGCAACTCGGGGCGACAGCGCTGGGGATTCTCTGGTGGCTGTACGCCGCGCGGGTGCTGACCGAAGTTATCGGCCTGATCCTGATGCGTCGCATCGGCCACAGCGGCCGGCTGTTGCAGGACGTGATCGGTGCGCTGGTGTTTCTGGCGGCCATCGTCGCGGCGGCCGGTTATGTGCTGGATCTGCCGGTCAAAGGCCTGCTTGCGACCTCCGGCGTGGTGGCGATCGTCATCGGTCTCGCGCTGCAAAGCACCTTGGCCGACGTGTTTTCCGGCATCGTGCTCAACACCACCAAGCCGTATCAGGTGGATGATCTGGTGGTCATCGACGGCGTCGAGGGCAAGGTGCTCGACATCAACTGGCGCGCCACGCACCTGCTGTCCAGCAGCGGCACTCTGGCCGTGGTGCCGAACTCGGTGGCGGCCAAGGCCAAGATCGTCAACCTCAGCCGGCCGAACAACCTGCACGGCGTGTCGATCAGCATCAAGGTGCCGAACCACATCCGCCCGCGCCGGGTGCTCGACGCCCTCGACCGCACGCTGCAAGGCAGCAGCAGCCTGTTGCTGTCGCCTGCGCCGAAAGCCGTACTGAAAGAGGCCGGCGAAGAAATGTCGGAATACGTGGCCAGCGGTTTCATCGCCGAACTGGGCAAGAAAAGCGACGTGCGCAATCAATTGTTCGACCTCGCCCACCGCCACCTCGAAGCCGCCGGCATCTCGCGGCACCCGGATGGCGTGATCGAACCTTCGACCCGCGCTCGCGCGTTGCTCGATGAAGTGAAAATCTTCCGCTCGCTGAGCCATGAGGAACGCGATCGCCTCGCCGAATCGATGGTCGCGCAGCAGTACAGCGCCGGGCAGGTAGTGCTCAATCTGGAGGAAGTCCCGGACAGCCTGTTCGTGATCGCCACCGGCGTGGTCAGCGCCAGCGTGCCGGACGGCAACGGCTTCACCGAGGCCGGGCGCATGGGGCCGAGCGAGGTCATGGGCGAACAGAGCATTCTGGCCGACACGCCTTCGCAGGCGACGTTTACCGCGCTGACGTCTTCGATCATTTATCGCCTCGACAAGAACCTGACCCGCCAGTGCATGGAGCAGCGCAGCGAAGTGGGTCGCGCGTTGAACAAGTTGCAGGCGGTACGGCAGCAGAACAGTCGGTTGGCGTTGATGGCCAAGCCTGTGCCGGTTCGCAAGGGTGGGTTTTTGGGGTGGTTGCAGAAGCGCTGAGCCCTTTGCTACAGACGAAAAAATGCCCGCTCTTCAGCGGGCATCTCTCTTTCTACCAATTACTTGGCAGTGAACTTGGTATAGCTGTTGATCAGGTTGCGGTAGTTAGGCAGACGCTGCGACAGCAGATTCGCCAGGCCTTCCATGTCATTGCGCCAGTCGACTTGCAGCTCACAAGCCACAGCGAACCAGTTCAGCAGGTGTGCACCGGCAGCCGACATGCGCGCCCACGCTGCTTGTTGCACGGTGGTGTTGAAGGTGCCGGAAGCGTCGGTGACCACGAACACTTCAAAACCTTCGGCAATGGCCGACAGGGTCGGGAACGCCACGCAGACGTCAGTCACCACACCGGCGATGATCAGTTGCTTGCGGCCGGTAGCCTTGATGGCCTTGACGAAATCTTCGTTGTCCCAGGCGTTGATCTGGCCAGGACGGGCAATGAACGGCGCGTCCGGGAATTGCTCTTTCAGCTCAGGCACGATCGGGCCGTTCGGGCCGGAATCGAAGCTGGTGGTGAGGATGGTTGGCAGGTTGAAAAACTTGGCGATGTCGCCCAGTGCCAGCACGTTGTTCTTGAACTCGTTCGGCGAGAAATCCTGTACCAGCGAGATCAGACCGGTCTGGTGGTCGACCAACAGCACAACGGCATCGTCTTTGTTCAGGCGGCTGTAAGGAACGTTGCTCATGTGAAACTCCTCGATGGATGGTTGTTGCGGGGAGCGCCACTCACACAGAGCGGCGCTTTTTCAAAAGGATCAGAACGCGAAGCAGGAGCAGCCGAACGCGCCCCAGAAACCGGCGAAATCGCTGACCGGCGCATTCGACATCCGTGCTTTTTCATGGCTGTGGGTATGCACCGCGCACGGGCCGCTGCACTGGTGCACCTGGGCCTGCAATGGCGAGTTCGGGCGCCAGTGGCCAGGGACTTTCACCACCGGCGACCAGTCCGGCAGCACCGGCAGTGAACGTGGGCCGAGGTCTTCGAAGTCGCCAGCGGCGTACACAATCTTGCCGCCAACCACGGTCATGACCGACTCGATCCACTTGATCGCTTCTTCCTCGACACTGAAGAAGTCCGCGCTCAGCGCTGCCAGGTCCGCCAGTTGCCCGACCTTGATCTGGCCCTTCTTGCCCTGTTCGGACGAGAACCAGGCACTGCCATGGGTGAACAGTTCCAGCGCGGTGCTGCGTGGCAACCCTTCTTCGTACAGCGCCAGACCGCCAACGGTGCGACCGCTGACCATCCAGTACAGCGAAGTCCACGGGTTGTAGCTCGACACGCGGGTGGCATCGGTGCCCGCGCCGACCGGCACGCCTTCGGCGAGCATGCGTTTGATCGGCGGCGTGGCTTCGGCGGCTTGTTTGCCGTAACGGTCAACGAAGTATTCGCCCTGGAACGCCATGCGATCCTGAATCGCGATGCCGCCGCCCAGCGCTTTCACCCGCTCGATGTTCTGCGGGGTGATGGTTTCAGCGTGATCGAAGAACCACGGCAGACCGTTGAACGGAATGTCGCGGTTGACCTTCTCGAACACGTCGAGCATGCGGCTGATCGATTCGTTGTAAGTGGCGTGCAGACGGAACGGCCAGCGCTGTTCGACCAGGTGGCGCACCACCGGCTCCAGTTCCTGTTCCATGGTCTGCGGCAGGTCCGGGCGCGGTTCGAGGAAGTCTTCGAAGTCGGCTGCCGAAAACACCAGCATCTCGCCGGCGCCGTTGTGACGCAGGAAGTCATCACCCTGATGCAACTTGACGCTGCCGGTCCAGTTCTGGAAGTCGGTCAGCTCTTCTTTCGGCTTCTGGGTGAACAGGTTGTAGGCGATGCGCACGGTCAGCTGGTCGTCTTTGGCCAGTTGTTCGATCACCTGATAATCGTCCGGGTAGTTCTGGAAACCGCCGCCGGCATCGATGGCGCTGGTCAGGCCGAGGCGATTGAGTTCGCGCATGAACTGGCGGGTCGAGTTGACCTGATATTCCAGCGGCAGCTTCGGCCCCTTGGCCAGCGTCGAGTACAGAATCATCGCGTTCGGCCGCGCCACCAGCATGCCGGTCGGGTTGCCGTTGGCATCGCGCACGATCTCGCCGCCCGGCGGGTTCGGCGTGTCGCGGGTGTAGCCGGCCACGCGCAACGCGGCGCGGTTGAGCAACGCACGGTCATACAGGTGCAGGATGAACACCGGGGTGTCCGGTGCGGCCTGGTTGATTTCTTCGAGGGTCGGCATGCGTTTTTCGGCGAACTGGAATTCGTTCCAGCCACCGACCACGCGCACCCATTGCGGCGTTGGCGTGCGGTCGGCCTGATCCTTGAGCATGCGCAGCGCATCGGCCAGCGACGGCACACCTTCCCAGCGCAGTTCGAGGTTGTAGTTCAAGCCACCACGGATCAGGTGCAAGTGCGAGTCGTTGAGGCCGGGAATCACGCAGCGGCCCTTGAGGTCGACCACTTGAGTGCCGGCGCCCTTGAGGGCCATCGCCTCGGCATCGTTACCGACGGCGACGAAACGACCGTCCTTGATCGCCACGGCACTGGCGAGGGGTTTTTCGCGGTCTACCGTATGAAATTGGCCATTGAACAGAATCAGATCGGCGTTCATCGCAGTTCCTTCGAGATAAGTGAAACGGAGCGAACCCGCCGGCTCAGCGCGGCGGGTTGGCGTTGGATTCGAGGTGTTTGTGTGACTGACCGGCTTCCAGCCACGGCGCGAACAGACGGGTCACGGGCGGCATGAACACGTAGACCACCGACACCACGATGGTCAGGGTGATCAGGAACGTGGCGACCACGTAGTTGGAGAGAAAGGCATTGAGTTGCAGCAGCGGCCCCCAGATCAGCGGCACCAGCAAGGTGTGCGGCAGGATCACCAGCAGCGTCACTACAGCCTGCTTCCAGCGCGGTGGCGGTGAGCCGGCCTCGGCCAGCGGCGTGAACCAGAATTCGTTGGCCGCATTGACTTCGGTCTGGTCGCCGTCGGCGAGCATCGGCGCGGCTTCGTCGATCAGTTTCTGACGCTGCGGTGAGTCCAGCCAGCGCTGCATCGCCTCGGTCGAGCAATAACGCAGCACGCAGGTGAACAGTGCGAGCCCGCCCTGCTGGCTGCGCATCACGTCCACGCCCAAGTGCCCTTCTTCGCGCCCCGCCACGCTGACGATGTTGCGCAGCCAGGCTTCGTAAGGCGCTTCAAATCCGGCCTTGACCCGGTGCTTGACGATCAGCGTCACGGTTTCTTCGGGTCCCGGTTTTTTCAGGGTCTGGGCATCAGGCATAACGGAGTACTCCGGGCAAACGAACATTGAGCGCCAGCCGTCCGGGCCCGGCGATCAGAACAGTGGTGAAGAGGATCAACAGCAACCAGCCGAACTGCCCTTCGGCCACACTCCATTGCGGATGCACAAGCAGCAGCGCCACTAGCAGCACAAAGAGAATAGGCAAGCACGCCAGACGCGCCAGCACCCCGGCGACGATCAGCAGCGGACAGAGGACTTCGGCGAAGATCGCCAGAATCAAAGTGAGGTGGGTACCGAGGTGGAACGGATCTTCGATCAGTTGCAGCTGTGCGGTGAAGTCCAGCAGCTTGGGCAAGCCGTGGACGAACAGCAGAAACAGTCCGCTGGCGACCCGCAGGAACAGCAGGCCGAGATCTTGCGCCTGGTCATTGCGTTGTACAGCGTTCATGGGCCCACCCTTGATCAATCATTGCAGGCAATGGTGCAACGATTGACCGGGGGGAAATTGGATGGGTGTGCTCTCTTTGGCGTGTTCAGGGCCGGAACCGTGATCGTTCCCACGCACAGCCACCGCGAAACCGGGATTCAGAAAAAATCTGAGTCTGGTCTGGGGGTACTGGCGCGCCTTGATTGAGTCGGACGGTCAAATCCGGTCGCTGATTCATCAGTGACCCGGAAACGATAAGACCCGGCTACAAGGCGCACAAGCCGGCGGATTCTGGCGTACACGTAGGCAAAGGCGCAAGGTTGCGTGGCTTTGCGGACATAGCCTTAAACACTATTCAACAAGAGTGCCTGCTCCGTTCGAGCGCCCTAACCGTTCAATGGCCGAATACACATTGCCGTGGCTGTAGCAGCGCCCACTTGGGCGTACAACCCCGGCCCTTGATTCCCGCCATGACTACTTTGCGCATACCCGGCGATTTCCTGCCCGCTGCCTTGTGGCTGACATGACCACCAGCCCCAACCTTTTGCCCAACTGATGATGTTGCTTACGTGGTAAAACAGCGGGCAGTAACTTTGATAGTTGGGGTATTTGAAGACCATAAGGTTCCAGACTGCCGAAGTCAGTGGTGATCCGCCTATCGAGGACATCCAGGCGACCGCCGCAGGTACTGAAACTGTCGCGCCATTGTGGACCAGTTCAAAGACTTGACTGACTTCGACGGGATAGCTGGCCGTAGCGCCTGTCGCGTCCTGGATTTCAATCATGGTCACGCCGTTTGCCTTGCCCTGAACCTTGCCTGAACTATCGACCGTCGCAATGGCAGTGTTTTTTGAAACAAAGGTGTAAGGCGCAGTGCCATTGCTCGGCAACCGGCTCTGTGTGTTGCCGGGAAAATCCCGATGGCTGTCCGCCCATCCGTACCTTGAAAAAACGGCCATACCGTTGAGGATCATGGGCGTGCGATCAATCTCCAGCCTTTCGGTCCTGATCGTATAAACCGTTTCAGGGAACAGTGTGGCGGTACTTTCCTCGCCACTCTTGTCCATTGATACCTTGAATGTGAGTGTCAGCGTGGTGCCATTACCAAGATCTGCCAGATAGCCGTTACTGAGTGGCTTGATCCAGTAACCCTGACTGATCCACGTCGCATTGGTCTTGTGAGTTCCACCCTTCCAGAACGTCAGGTTATGCATCGTTCCGTCTGATTTGAAGCCCGTAAAGTTCAGCCAGACTTGTTGCCCCACTTCGATTCCCGGCCAGTCCCCCGCACGAAGCGTTGCGTCATTCGAACCCAACGCAACCAAGTCCAGCACGTTGTTGTTCGCCTCAGCCTCATCGACTTGTGGCGACTTCAATACACCGTTGACGGTGAACCGCAATTCGGAAGTAGGTAACGCACTGGCGTGCTCGCGCAATTCGAAGTGATGTGGTCCCGAAGCCAGGCTCAAGAACAGCTCGCGAAATGCACCAGAGCCATTAAATCCGCCTCCGCGTACAACGACACCGTTATCGAGTATCTGGTAGGTGCGAAAAGCCGTTCCATCGCTGCTGAACAGTTCAATGTCCGTGAATTGAATGTTATCGCCATCGTTGACGGGGGTTCCGCCGGGAAAACTCGTGGCGCCAAAGCTTGGTGACTGGATGTCCATGGAAAAGTCTCCTTCGTGGGGTTCGCGGCAACTGCTTGACCGGTGGATGTGCCATCGAACGCCAATCGAGAGGAGTGTCGCTACTGTCAACTTTGACAGTAGCGACGAGTGGTCAATGCCGTGGTTTGCCGAGGTGGCAGGTTTTGACCAGTCGCAAAAAACGGCCCGCAGGCCGTTTTATCGCTACCGGATCAACCAGCCGTATCAGCCGCCACGTCCAGGTTATCCAGCGCCCGATTCACGGCCAGTTCCCCCAACATGATCAATTGCGCAATCCCCAGCAGCACACGCCGATGCGAGCCGTCCACCAACCCCGTCAAATAAATGCGTCCCCTTTTCCACGTCCCCTTTTCCAGGGAGTAGTGCAATGGTTGATCGGAGGAGAAATTGGGTGGGTGTGCTCTTTTTGGGAAAACCCTGTCAGGTGGGGACGGAGGTGATGACTCTCATCCGCTGAGGGCTGCCCCATGGCCAATAGGACCCTCCTAAACTTGTGCCAGCCCATTGTCGATACAACATGCCCAGTGGCTGGATCTGAGTAAATCGCTCACTTAGCGGATCTGGATAGAGACGGTTATCGAAGACATCGCGAGCCCAATTGGCCAAATGGGTGATCTGTAGAGTTTCAACGGTGCTATCAACATTGCCACCCACACTAACCGTCCACGTCCTTGCCTCATCGGCTGTTAACACCCCGTTATTGACAATAGTCTGGTAAACGTTGAATACCCGAACGATATAAAAAACGCTGCTGCCCGCGGCGTCCGTCACGGTGATGGTTACCGTACCGTTCCTGCGGGCGATCACCTTGCCATATCCGTCGACGGTAGCGACATCCTGATTACTTGAAGCGTATTGATAGGGGAGAACGCCACCGCTCGCAGGACGCGTCGCGCTGCTTTCATTCTGAGGGATGTAGAGCCAGCCATAGGAGTTGAAGAACGAGTGTTGGTCGAGGGTCATGGGGGTTGGATCAATCGTCAGCTCGGCCGTCACCTCCTTCACGTTCACCACCCACTGCGATATCGGCGACGCACTGGAATGTTCACGTACCTGGAAAAGATTCTCTCCAGGAACCAGGTTTTCCATATGCACTGTTTCCGCTCCGCTGGAGTTGAGCTGGAATGGCTTTGCATAGCCCATGTTGTGGACCATTTCCCACCCGCTATTGGGCGGCCCGTCATCGACGCTCAACAATACTTTTCTGGACGTAGTTTCTCCACCATCCTTGATTTCAGTTCCGCCAGGTGTTTCGCAGTAGTAGATCTTCGTCATGGCACATACTCCTTCACTGGATAAGCCTGTACAGCTTCAAGTGCAGCGGGCATGTGCCATCGAACGCCAATCGAGAGGAACGTCGCTACTGTCAACTTTGACAGTAGCGACGAATGGTCAATGCGGTGATTTGCCGAGGTGGCAGGTTTTGACCAGTTACAAAAACGGCCCGCAGGCCGTTTTATCAATACCGAATCAGGCAACCGGATCAGCCGCCACCTCAAGGGTATCCAGCACCCGATTCACCGCCAGCTCACCGAGCATAATCAACTGCGCAATCCCAGGCAGCACATGCCGATGCGAGCCGTCCACCAGCCCGGCGAAGTCATTGGCCATGACCTTGGCCGAGGTCAGGGTTTCGCAGGCGTCGGCCAGCAGTTCTTCGCTGTCGATGCCGGGGGCGATAAGGTGGCGGCCGTACGCGGGTTAGCAGACCAGGACTCTAGAACCCGGCGCACCGAAGTGCCCCACGCAAAGCCGCCATAACGTGAACGGTCAGGCGTGAGCCTGATCACGAACGAACGGCATTGTGCGTCTAGAGTAGATCCGGGCTGCTAAACCCGATCGCTGTTTTTCAGCGACCGGCAAACAATAGAATCCGCCCCCAAGGCGCACAAGCCGGCGGATTCTGGCGTACACGTAGGCAAAGGCGCAAGGCGTTGTGGCTTACCGGACGTAACCATAAACACCTTTCAACACCGCACTAAACCGCCGGAATATCCAGCGTCACCGACATGAACTGACTGATCCGCGAACGCAGCCATTTCTCCGCCGGATCGTTGTCATGCACCCCGCTCCACGCCATCGACAGTTGCGCCGCATCAATCGGGAACGGCGGATCTTCAGCCCGCAACGCACACCCTTCGACCAACGCACACGCAGCATAATCCGGCACGGTCGCGATCATCTCGGTGCCGGCCAGCAGCGCGCGCAAGCCGCTGAACTGCGGCACACCGAGCACCACGCGGCGGCTGCGGCCGACCTTGGCCAGGTCCATATCGATATTGCCACTCAGGTCTCCGGAGAACGACACCATCGCGTGCGGGCGCTCGCAATACTCGTCAAGCGTGAGCGGGCCCGGACGATTGTCGCCACGCAGGACCTTGCAGGGAATGTCGCGCAGTTTCTTGCGCTTGGCGTTGGCCGGCAGATCGGTGGTGTAGCTCACGCCGACAGAAATTTCTCCCGATGCCAGCAACCCCGGCATCAGCAGGTAATTGGCGCGACGAACCACCACGACAATCCCCGGCGCTTCTTCCTGCAACTGGCGCAGCAACGGCGGAAACAGACCGAATTCGGCATCGTCCGACAAGCCGATGCGAAACACGTCACAACTGGTCGCCGGATCGAATTCCTTGGCCCGGCTGACCGCGCCGGAAATCACGTCCATCGCCGGTTGCAGTTCCTGGAGAATCGCCAGCGCCCGCGCCGTCGGCTCCATGCCCCGGCCATTGCGCAGCAACAGCGGATCATCGAACAGATCGCGCAAGCGGCCCAGCGCCGCGCTCACCGCAGGCTGCCCCATGAACAGTTTTTCGGCGACGCGGGTCAGGTTCTTTTCGAACATCAGCGCTTCGAAAATCACCAGCAGGTTCATGTCGACGCGACGCAGATCGTTACGGTTCATGGGGCACGTTTTCCTTGTTTGAGCCTGACGTGGGAGCTGCGCACTTTACTCGATCAGCGGCACTTTGGCCGCGCGTTTGTAGGGGCCGTATTCAACCGGTACCCACTGGAAGTGCTTGTCGACCGCGGTGATGTGACCGATACCCGGGAACGGTAAGTGCGCAGCCGTGACCCAGGTCTTGCTGGCCGCCGCTGCACTGAACACGGCGTTACGACTCTTGATCGCTTGCTGACCGTTGACGTCGAAGCGGATCGACACGTCAGGATGATCGAACTGCACCGCCAGGTTGTGCACCAGGTCGCCCATGAACACGATGCTCTGGTTCTGTGAGGTGAAACGGTAGGTGGTACTGCCCGGCGTGTGCCCGGCTTCCAGTGTGGCTTCGACCACACCCGGCAAAGGCGACTGGCCCTCTGCGAACGTCTTGAAGCGCCCGGCCGCCACGTAAGGCGCAGTGGAGTCCTGGGCGATCTTGAAGAACTCCCGGGCACCGGCCGGCGCCTTGGCCTCGGCCTGCGGATCGAGCCAGTAATCGGCTTCGGCCTTGGCGGCGTAAACCGTGGCATTGGCAAAGATCGGCCGTTGCTGGCCGTCGACCAGCCCACAGACGTGATCCAGGTGCAGGTGCGTCAGCAGAATCGCGTCGACCTGCTCAGGTTTGTAACCCGCTGCTTGCATGTTCGCCGAGAGCTGGCCGGCAGTGGCGCCGATGCACTGGCCCGCGCCGGTATCCACCAGAATCAATTGTTTGCCGGTGTTGACCAGGAACGCATTGAACGCAGTCTGCACGCCCGGCGTTTCAATCGAGCGACGGGCCAGCAGCGCGCGAATCTGGCTCTGACTCATGCCCTGCAACAGCTTCGGCGACAAATCGTTGTAGCCGTCGAACAGCGCCGTCACCTCGTAATCGCCCAGCGCCAGCCGGAAATAACCCGGCGCCTGCGTGCCGACCTGCGGTGCCTGCGCCATGGCGCTGGACATCACACCGACCACCGCCATGCCGATTACGCCGTTGAACAAACCTTTCATATGCATCCTCTCGCCCGAGCCCGATTCTGCTGCCCCTTATGGCCCGCCCCCAATCTTCGCCATCCTGCCCGGTTCCCGTCATGGCGACTTGCAACGGTGTGCTGAGTTGCAGCCGACGGTGGAATTAACAACGTTTAACTCGTCAGCACTCGCCCTTCACCAAACAATGAATCCCTCTGCGCAGCGTTGTTTTTTTGACCTGAGGGAAAGCGCTGACCGTGCGTTCCCCCCCCGACACGGACCTAGGCCATGGCTCACTTACAGCAAACCGTCGCCCTCGCCCCTGCCAGCGAACCCCGCAAGACCAGCACCGGCGGCCTCAGCCCGCAACGGGAACGCCTGGTGAAACAGCTGATCCTCGAACGCCTCGGCGACAGCCTTGAAGTCACCGAGCTGGCCAGCGCCTGCTCACTTTCACGCAGTCATTTTTCCCGGGCGTTCAAGTGCAGCACCGGGTACTCGCCGCAAGACTGGATCCGTACCCAGCGCATTGCCCGTGCCAAGCTGTTGATCCAGCAGACCAACCACAGCCTCACGCAGATCAGCCTGGAATGCGGCTTCTGCGATCAGGCGCACTTCTGCCATATCTTCACCCGCAGCGAGGGGATCAATCCGTTTGCGTGGCGTTGTCAGGTCATGAAAAACCGCTGAAGCGGTTTCATCCGCGAACCATCCGCTGCGCCAGTCGCGCCACCCGCTCGCCCAGGTGCGCGGCGGTCAACTGGTCTTCCAACGGCGGTGCCTGCTCGGGCGGTTGTTCGACACAGGATTGGGACATGGCGCCGAGGGAGCTGCCGAGGCGATTCAATTGACCGTCGAAACCACCTTCGCGAGCACGCGCCGGCAAGAGATCGAGCCCGACCCAGATCATCGAATGCTGGGCCGCAAACACCGCCATTTGCAGCAGGGTATTGAGCTTGTCGCCGCACAGGCTGCCGGAATTGGTGAAGCCCGCCGCGAGTTTGTCGCGCCACGGCCGGGCGAGGTAGAACGAGGCCGTGGCCTCCATGAATTGCTTGAACGCCGCCGACGCGCTGCCCATGTAGGTCGGCGCGCCGAAAATGATGGCGTCGGCGCGGTGCAGGTCATCCCAGTGGGCTTCCACGTCTTCGACCGCCAGCAACAGGCAGGTGCTGCCCAAATGGCGTTCCACACCTTGGGCCACTGCCTGCGCAATGACGCGGGTGTGCCCGTAGCCACTGTGATAGACCACCACTACCTTGCTCATCGCAGCGTCCTCCGGACGTATGCATTCCTTTGCCCCGGAGTTTTGGCTCTGAAGCGGGCGCGGACGAGTTAATCGTTGTTAATTTTCCCCGGCTGTCGGGCAAACCGCCACGGGTTCCGGCCCTTGAATACAGTGGTGACGGTACTGAATGCCGAGCGATGCGAAGGCCCAAGCCTTGCGCGTAAGTTGCGCTGGCGCCAAATCCTGAGGAATATGCCCGGATACTGCGGATCAGACGGCTTGCGTGCCCCTCAAGTCGCCATCCGCCCTGCCCGTCACGGACTCTTCACCGAGGCGGACCAGGATCATAAAAAACGTCGAAGGAGTGAGCGGTTGAGTCTTTCCCCGAATCAGGCCATCGGTTTCGGCCCCTATCGGATCCACCCCGGCCAGCGGCTGGTGCTTGAAGGCGACCAGCCTTTGCGCCTGGGCCGCCGCGCCATGGACATTCTGCTGATCCTGCTGGCCCACGCCGGCGAGGTGGTGAGCAAGCAGCAGCTGATCGCCGGGGTCTGGCCGGACAGCGTGGTGGAAGACATCAACCTGCGGGTGCACATGGCTGCACTGCGCAAGGCGCTCGGTGACGGTCAGGCCGGGCAGCGCTACATCGTCACCGTGGCGCAGCGTGGTTACAGTTTCGTCGCGCCGGTCGTGCTGCAATCCATCGAACAACGCCCCGCCGCCCACCTCGGTCGACATAACCTGCCATTGCGGCGCACGCGGATGATCGGGCGCCAGTCGGTGGTCGACAGCCTGATGACGCAACTGCCGCGCCAGCGCTGCATCACCCTGGTCGGCCCCGGCGGCATCGGCAAGACCACCGTGGCCCTGCGTGTCGCCGAACAGTTGATCGGCCGCTATCGCGACGGCATTCGCCTGCTGGATCTGGCACCGCTCAACGATCCCCGCTCGATCTGCTCGCACCTCGCCGCCCTGCTGGATCTTTCGCTGCATGACAGCGAGCCGATGGCCTGCCTGATCAACAGCCTGCGCGAGCGGCAGATGCTGCTGGTGATCGATAACTGCGAGCACTTAATCGACGCCGTCGCGCTGCTCAGCGAAAGCATTCTACGTGGTGCGCCGCAGGTGCACATTCTGGCCACCAGCCGCGAAAGCCTGCGCGCCGAGGGCGAGTATGTGCAGCGTCTGGAATCTCTCGATTGCCCGCCACCGATTGCAGTGCTCGACCGCGATCAGGCGATGGGGTTCTCTGCGTTGCAACTGTTCGTCGAACGGGCGATGGCGGCCCACGAACACTTTGAGCCGGGCAACGCTGATCTGCCCTTGATCATCGACATCTGTCGACGGCTGGACGGCATTCCGCTGGCACTGGAGCTGGCCGCTGCGCAGGTGGCGGGTCTTGGGCTGGAGGGTTTGCTGAGTCAGCTCCAGGGGCGTTTGCCGGCTGGCAACCAGACTCGCCTCGGTCGGCATGAAACCCTGCGCGCTACGCTGGACTGGAGCTTCAACCTTCTCAACGCCTGCGAACAGACCGGCCTGCGCCGACTGGGTGTGTTTCGTGGCGCATTCACGCTGGAATCGGCGGCGGCGGTTATCGTCGGTCAGCACATCGAGTCGAACGAAGTGTTTGCCTCGATCACGCAACTGGTCGCCAAGTCGCTGCTCAACGTCGAAGTCGGCGATGAAGAGGTGTTCTATCGCCTGCTCGACACGACTCGCCGCTATGCGCTGGAAAAACTCGACCAGGCCGCCGAACTCGGCGAAACCCGCGAGCGCCATGCCGAACGCAGTCTGGCGCTGATGCATCAGGCCCAGGCCGATTGGGAGAACACGGCGACCGAAGTCTGGATCGAGCGCTACGCCCGTGGCCTTGAAGACCTGCGGGCGGCGCTGGACTGGACGCTGAATGACGAAGGCTCGCGTGCGCTCGGCGTGCGACTGACGGCGACCTCGGCGCCGTTGTGGCAAGAACTGTCCTTGCTCAAAGAGTACGGAGCCCATGTGCGTCGGGCACTGGCGTTGCTGGCGTCATCCGACGAGCCCTGCCCGCGACTGGAAATCGCCTTGAAACTGGCCCTCGGCAGCGCTTGTTACCACACCTGGGGCGGCACGCCGGAAACCATCGAAGCCTTCGTCAGCGCCCGTCTGCTGGCGCAACGGCACGACGACATGGCCGGGCAATTGCGCGCGGTGTCGGGGCACATGGCGGTCAATCTCAGTTGCGGGCATTACCAGATGGCGCTGGAGCAGAGCGAGCAATTCGAAAGCCTCGGGGTGCACGGCGATGCGCAGCTGTCCTTGAGTACCCATCGCTTGCGGGTGCTCGCGCTGCATTACGCCGGCGATCAGCATCAGGCGCGAATCCATGCCGAACAGGTCATTCAACGCATGGCCCACAGTGGCCACCTCAACCGTTTCACTCATGGTTTCGGCGTGCAATACGACCAGAGCGTCGCCTCGCTGACCGTCCTCGCCCGGGTGTTGTGGTTGCAAGGTTTTCCCGAGCGGGCCTGGCGCACGGCGCGGCAGGCACTGGACATCGCGGTGCAGATCAACCACGGCACCTCGATCTGCTACACCCTGGCACTCGCCTCGTGCCTGATCGCCCATTACAACGGCGACGTGCAGAACGCACGCGCGTTGCTGCAACTGCTGCTCGAACAGGCGCAGAAGCATTCGGTGCTGCTGTTCTACACCTGGGCGCGGCACTACGCGCAGGTGATCGACGCCGACAAGGCCCCCGCCATCCCGCCGGCCGACAGCGGTCTGGTCAGGGAAATCATGGTCACGCTGGATCCGGGTTTCGTTGATGATGCGTTGCTCGAACGAGCACAAAGTGGTGCGGCGGGCTGGAGTACTGCGGAGATTTTACGGGCCCGGGCCGAGCGATTGCTGGCGGCTGAATCGCCCTGCCATCACACGGTCGAAAGCGCCTTGCAGCAATCGCTTGAGATTGCGCGGACACAAGGCGCGCTGGCCTGGGAATTGCGCAGCGCAACGTCGCTGGCTCGGTTGTGGCAGCACCAGTCGCGCTATCGCGAGGCGCTCCAATTGCTGACACCGATCTATCAGCGCTTCACCGAAGGTTATGCCACCCCGGACTTGCGCAAGGTACGTCTACTGCTCGACGAACTGCGCGCTCAGTCGGCCGCTTGAGGCCGGTCGGGTACGGCCCAGGTAGCGCGCGTGCCGACGCTCGACATCACTCAGTTCGCCGCCCTGCTCCAGCTGTTCGCGGGCATAGCGGCGCGTGGTGTTGAGCATTCGATAGCGCAGCGTTCCGCTGGATCGGTCCGATGTCAGTAACGATTTGACCGCCAATTGCTCAACCACTGCCACCAGCGTCGAGGGTGGCAGTTGCGCGCAACTGATCACGCCGATGGCGGCGTCGAGAGTGAATGCCATCTTGAACACCGACAAGCGTTGCAGCACGCGTTGTTCCTGCTCGCTCAAGCGCTGATAGCTCCAGTCCAGCGCGGCTTTCATCGACTGATGGCGTGGCACGGCGGTACGGCGACCGTGACTCAGGGCTTGCAGGCCTTGATCCAGTTGCGTCTGAAGGCCGACCAGCGCCAGCGCATCGATCTGCGCGGCTGCCAGTTCGATCGCCAATGGCAGACCATCGAGCCGCCGACAGATATCGCGCAGCGTTTCCAGATCCAGCTCACGCAGACAGAAACCGTGTTGACGCGCGCGGGCGCGACTGACAAACAGCTGCACCGACGAATAACCCATGACTTCATCGACACTGTTGAGCGCCGAGGCTTTGGGAAGGGTCAGGGGCGGCAGTGGCTGCAGGACCTCCAGAGCGAGACGCAATGGCTCGCGGCTGGTGGCCAGGATCGACAGACGGGGCGCAGCATCAAGCAATGTTTGCAACAGGTTCCGGCAGGCTGCGTGCAGGTGTTCGCAATTGTCCAGCACCAGCAAGGCGTGGCGCGCCGCCAATGTGGGGAAATCAGTGTCGAGGGTTTTCAGCAGGTGATCGAGGAGCGGGATGTCATCGCCGACCCGCGACAGATCCACCTGCCACACACCGTCGCGAAAATGTTGCAGCAACAGCTCCGCTGCGCGCAGTGCCACGGTGCTTTTACCGACACCGGCAGGCCCCGTCACCGTCAGGAGCCGGGACAGCGGCAGTTGCCGCACCAGACCGCCGACCAGTGAATCGCGCCCGGTGACCGGCGTCAGTCGTGCGGGCAAGTTGTGTTGGGGCGCTTGCAGGGTTTCGAACACCACGTGGGCGGTGCTGTCGCCCTGCACCGGTGCCACGAAGCTGTACCCGCGTTGCGGCACATTGACGATGTAGCGCTGGCCTTTTTCGCCGTCGCCAAGGGCCCGGCGCAGCGCGGCGATGTGCACCCGCAGGTTGATCTCCTCGACCACCGAGGTCGGCCACACCAGCGCGATCAATTGCTCTTTGCTGACCACTTGGCCGGCGCGCTCGACCAGCACTTGCAGAATGTCCAGCGCACGCCCGCCCATGCGCAATTGCCGATCCCCTTCGAGGATCAGCCGCTGGCGCAAATGGAACGCGTACGGCCCGAAACGCAGGACCGACGCCGAGTTCAATTCGTCGAGGCTGTTCATGTCCGTTATCTTCGCAGGCCTCGATGACGGTACAACCACCACGCGGGGTCCAGCACGGACATCCGGATGCCCGTAACGGACAGAACCGCTCTAGCTGAACTGTTCGCGATACTGCGTGGGGGTCAGCCCGAGCTTTTCGCCGAACAGAAACCGCATGTGCCGCACGCTGCCGAAACCGCTTTTGTAGGCCACGGTTTTCAGCGGCAGATCGCTGGTTTCCAGCAGATTTCGCGCGCAATCGATGCGCGCACTTTGCAGGAATTCCATGGGCGTCATGTTGACCTCGCGAGCGAACACCCGGGCAAAATGCCGTGCACTCATGTTCGCAAGCCCTGCCATGCGCTCGACGGTGAAAGCTTCCTCCAGGTGTTCCAGCACATGATTCTGCACCCGGGTAATCGGCGTTTCCTGGGGCGCCACCGCTGCCATCAACGGGCTGAACTGCGCTTGCCCGCCCTGGCGCTTCATGACCACCAGCAGCACCTTGGCCACGTCCTGGGCAATCTTTTTGCCATGATCGCGAGCGACCACCGCCAACGCCATATCGATGCCGGCCGTGACACCTCCGGAGGTGATCAGGTTGCGATCCTCAATAAAAATCTGGTCGGTCGCGACGTTTGCCTTCGGAAAGCCCTTGATCAAGCGTTCGGTGTAATTCCAGTGGGTAGTCACACGATAGCCATCGAGCAACCCGGCATGGCCAAGCACGAAAGCGCCGGTACAGATCGAGCCATATTGCCCGGCGCGCATGACCGCGCCTTGCAGCCAGGCGAGCAACGGCGGGTGTTTTTCGTTGTAGGCGCCGGGACCGCCCGGCACCAGCAGCAAGTCGTAGCGCTCATCGGCTTCGTCGATATGCCGATCGGTGTGCACGAGAACACCGTTGGACGCACGCAACGGCCCGCGCTCGGTGCCCAGGGTGGTCAGGTGATAGTGGTCTTGCGGTTTCAGGTAGCGGTTGGCAACCGAAAAGACTTCCAGCGGCCCGGCCATGTCGAGCAGCAGAAAATCCGGAAACAGCACCATTGCCACGGTCTTCATGTGGGCATCACCAAAATCCAAGCAAAGTCATAAGTCTGCGCATTATGGCCAGATAAGGTGAAAACGTTGGAAAAGAATGCGTGATCCAGTGCACACAACTGTCAACCAGAACGGGACAGTATTTCAGTTTTCATCTACTTATTGCATCGCAGGGTAACCAGTAACCTTCTCCTCACTCGGACGAATCAACGTCCTGAAAGGAGATTTCATCATGCTGACCCTTCGTAAAGCTTCCGACCGTGGTCTGGCCAATCATGGCTGGTTGAAGTCGTTCCACACCTTTTCCTTCGCCAGCTACCGTGACCCGCGTGAACAGGGTTTCTCCGACCTGCTGGTGATCAACGATGACCGCGTCGCCGCCGGCAAGGGCTTCGGCCAGCACCCGCACCGTGACATGGAGATTTTCTCCTATGTGCTCGAAGGTGCTCTGGAACACAAGGACACCCTCGGCACCGGTTCGGTGATCCGCCCAGGCGATGTGCAACTGATGAGCGCCGGCAGCGGCGTGGCTCACAGCGAGTTCAACCACTCGGCGAGCAAGCCTGTGCACTTCCTGCAGATCTGGATCGTGCCGGATGTCAGCGGCGCCAAACCGCGCTACCAGCAAGAGCACTTCAGCGAACAGAAAAAACGCGGCCGCCTGCAACTGATCATTTCGCCCGAAGGCAGCCACGGCTCGCTGAAAGTGCGCCAGGATGCGCGGGTGTATGCCGGACTGTTCGATGGCCAGGAGAGTGCGACACTCGCACTGCCCGCCAACCGCTACGCCTATGTGCACGTTGCTCGCGGCAGCGTTGAACTGAACGGCGTGCAGTTGAAGGAAGGCGACGGGGTGCGGGTTCGTGAAGAACAGGCGCTGACCCTGAGCAATGGCCAGGATGCCGAAGTCCTGGTGTTTGATCTGCGCCCGCAGGAACTGCCGGAAATGCCATGAGGCAGCGGTTTCAACGCTCACAGAAAACGGCCTTCAATGAAGGCCGTTTTTTTTCGCAGAACAACTATTCGTTTTCCAGCACAAACGCTTCGACAATGTGTTCGATCACCGCTCTGACCCGCGCGGTGTGGCGTAAATCCGCATGGGTCACCAGCCACACTTCATAAGGCAACGGACGCGTGCGCTCCGGCCACAACCTGACCAGACCATCGCGCTCGCCCATGTAGACCGGGATTTCTCCTACCCCCAGACCGGCGGCAATCGAGCGGCGTACCAGCAGGCTGGAACTCAGACCGGCGACGATCCGCCCGCGAGTCATGGGCTCCGACACGAGGGTCAGATCCTTGTTGCCCTGCAGATACGGCTGGTACACCACCAGATCATGGCCCTCGAACGCACTGCCCGGCGCCGGCACGCCATGGCTGTCGACATAGGCCTGCGAGGCAAACAATCCCACCGGCCAACGCGCGATGCGCCGGGCGATCAGGTCCGGATTGTCCGGACGGGTGTTGCGCACAGCGATGTCCGCCTCACGTTTGGCCAGGCTGAGGATTTGCGTGGAGGCGTCCAGTTGCACGCGCACGTCCGGATGCTGCTCGTGCAACTGCGCGATGGCCGGGATCAGAAAATCGATGGCCAGCGAATCGGTGGTGCTGACCCGCACGCTACCGGTCAGACGATCGTCCAGGCCCTGGATACGCCGCTCCAGCTCCAGCGCCGAATACTCCATTTTTTCCACCGACTTGAGCGCGGCTTCGCCGACGGCCGTCAGTGCATAGCCCTCGGAGGTGCGCAGGAACAAGGTCGCGCCCAGCGACTTTTCCAGTGCCGTGATGCGGCGCCCGACCGTCGCCTGATCCACGCCCAGTACACGCGCGGCGCCGCGCAATGTCGACTCGCGGCAGACCGCTAGAAACACCCTTGCATCATCCCAGTTCATAGCGTTCTCCATTGATGCATAAACGCATCATTATCACGCAAACTCGCTGCATTAACGCAGCAACGATAGCCGATATGCTGGGCGCCATAAACCTTTCAAAGGATTGCCGTCATGCACACTTCAACTGCTTCGCCCGAACGTCCGGACACAAGTGTCTGGCTGGCGATCTTCGCCGGCCTCTGCGCCAGCCTGGTCAGCATCGGTCTGGCGCGTTTCGCCTACACGCCGCTGATCCCTTCGCTGATTCAGGCCCAATGGTTTTCCGCCCATGATGTGGTCTATCTGGGTGCGGCCAACCTGGTCGGTTACCTGATCGGCGCCCTCCTCGGCCGACCGCTGGCACGCCGGCTCACCCAGAGAAACGCTCTGCGCCTGATGATGCTGGCGGTGACCGTGGCGTTTTTTGCCTGTGCTTACCCGGTATCGGTGAGCTGGTATTTCGGCTGGCGCCTGCTGTCGGGAATCGCGGGCGGCGCGATCATGGTGCTGGTGGCTGCGACTGTATTGCCCCATGTACCGGCCGCGCGCAAAGGCCTGGCCAGTGGGGCGATTTTCCTCGGCATCGGTCTGGGCATCGCCGGCTCGGGAACGATTGTTCCGTTGCTGTTGGGGCTGGGCCTGCAGGCGACCTGGCTGGGATTGGGCGCTTTGTCGCTGGCACTGACGGCATTGAGCTGGTTCGGCTGGCCTTCGGAGCTGCCCCACGCAACCACCGCAACGGCTCAGGTGGAACCGGTCGAGCCGACACCGCCTGCTGTTTATCTGCTGTTTGCCCAGTACGCATTCATGGCCGCCGGGCTGGTACCGGCCATGGTCTTTCTGGTGGATTACGTCGCCCGTGGCCTGGGCGCCGGGTCGCACGTCGGCGCGCTGATCTGGGTCATGTACGGTCTGGGTGCCATCGTCGGCCCGGTGAGTTATGGCTTTCTCGCTGATCATCTCGGCGCGCGGACCGGCATTCGTCTGGTGCTGGTGGTGCAGGCGATCACCCTGGGTTTGCTGGCGGTTTCGCATTCGTTCCTGGCGTTGGCGCTGCTGGCGGTGGTCCTTGGTTCATTTCCGCCGGGTATTGTGCCGCTGGCATTGGCCCGGGTGCATGAGCTGGTGCCGGATCATCATCGCCAACAGGTGGCGTGGAGCCGGGCCACGGTGTCGTTCGCCACGTTTCAGGCGCTGGCGGGCTTCGCCTATTCGGCGCTGTTCAACGCCACGGGCGGACAACATGCGCTGCTCTTCGTGATTGCCGGCGGTGCCATCGTGATCGCGCTGATACTTGAGCACGCCATGAAATGGCTGCCCTCCTCCGTCGAACAACGCTGCTGCGCCGAATGACGGGAATCATTGCGCCCTGACTGCGTTCCCATCTACTGATCACTTTTTCAAGAGGAATCGAAAATGACGTTGCCCACTGAAATGACCCGAATCGAAATCACCGAACCGGGTGGGCCCGAGGTTCTGCAATCCCGACGCGTGCCGCTGCCGGTCGTCGCAGAAGGCGAAGTGCTGATCCGCGTGCACGCCGCCGGCGTCAATCGCCCGGACGCCCTGCAACGCGCCGGCAAATACCCGATGAAGCCCGGCATGAACCCGATTCCGGGCCTTGAAGTGGCCGGCGAGGTCGTGGCGATCGGCGGCGGTGTCAGCACATTCGCGGTCGGTGACCGGGTGTGTGCGCTGACCAATGGCGGCGGTTACGCCGAATACTGCACGGTTCCGGCGGGCCAGGTCTTGCCGATCCCCGATGGGCTGAACTGGATCCAGGCAGCGGCCATTCCGGAAACCTTTTTCACCGTATGGGCCAACCTGTTCAGCCTCGGCGGCGCCAGCCGTGGCCAGCGCGCCTTGATTCACGGCGGCACCAGCGGCATCGGCACCACCGCGTTAATGCTGTGCCGCGAGTTTGGCATTGAAGCTTTCGCCACCGCTGGCAGCGCCGACAAATGCGCGGCGATCCGTAACCTGGGCGGTGAAGCGATCAACTACCGTGAACAGGAGTTCGCCGCGGTCATCGCCGAGAAAACCGCCGGCCAGGGCGTCAATGTGATCCTCGACATCATGGGCGGCTCTTACCTCAACGGGAACATCAGCGCCTTGGGAATGGATGGGCGGTTGGTAATGATCGGCTTCCTCGGCGGCGCGCGGGCCAACGACATCGATCTGCTGGCCATCCTCGGCAAGCGTGCGGTGGTCACCGGTTCCCTGCTTCGCGCCCGTACCTCGGCGGAAAAAGCCGCCATCGCCGATCAATTGCGCGAACACGTCTGGCCGGCGCTGGCTGCCGGGCGTTGCCTGCCGATCATCGACAAGGCCTACCCGCTCGCCGACGCAGCCAAGGCCCATGCGCACATGGAAGCGGGCGACCACATCGGCAAGATCGTGCTGAAGATCGACTGAGCCGTTGCAGCATTTTGTAATCGTTGCAGGCGTGCGGTGGTCGAAAATGTCACGCGCGGGTCAAGGCATCTGGTAAAAAGCGTTCTTTGTCCGCGCCTTGGTGAAACGTTTAATGTTCCTTGCCTTCATGACCCGACTTCGACGCCGCCGTCTGGCGTTCGCCTGCATGGCCGCCCTGATCATCGGCGTGCCGGCAAGTTGTGCCGTGCTGGAACACACCGAGCGCAAACTGCTGTTTCGCATCGAGCCGGGCACCGCCGGCTGGTATCACGGATTGCCCGGCAGCGTGCAGGAACTCGACCTGCAACCGAAAAGCTTCAAGGCCGGGCAGAACATTCACGCCTGGTGGTGGCCGGCGGAGCGTGCCGATGCACCGGCCATCCTCTATCTGCACGGCGTGCGCTGGAACCTCACCGGGCAGCTGTTTCGTATCGAACAATTGCGCGCAGCAGGTTATTCGGTACTGGCCATCGACTATCGCGGCTTCGGCCAGAGCCACGGCGACCTGCCGTCGGAAAGCACGGTGTACGAGGATGCCAGGGTGGCGTGGGAACGCTTCCAGCTGTTGCAGCCCGACCCGAACAAACGCCTGATCTACGGGCACTCGCTGGGCGGCGCGGTCGCCATTGACCTGGCTGCCGAGCTCGGTCGCGATGCCGCCAGAAATCACACCCCACTGCCGGTGCGCGGGCTGGTCATCGAATCCACATTCACCTCCCTGGCGGATGTTGCGGCAGCCGTGGCCAACACCTCTCTTCCGGTGCGCTGGTTGCTGTCGCAGAAATTCGACTCCATCGACAAGATTGCCGAAATCCATATGCCGTTGCTGGTGGTGCACGGACTGGCCGACGCATTCGTGCCGTCACGCTTCAGCGAGCAACTGTTCGCCGCCGCCCGGCAACCGAAACGCCTGCTGCTGGTGCCCGGCGCAACCCACAACAACAGCATGGCGC
The DNA here is from genome assembly GCF_052046055.1 of Pseudomonas sp. 22082. Classification (NCBI taxonomy): domain Bacteria; kingdom Pseudomonadati; phylum Pseudomonadota; class Gammaproteobacteria; order Pseudomonadales; family Pseudomonadaceae; genus Pseudomonas; species Pseudomonas sp. 22082. Next base: position 39,504 of record NZ_JBQEQB010000020.1, on the reverse strand, counting down.
TGGGCGGACAGAACTATCGCAAGGCGATCAATGCGCTGATGCAAACCCGACCTGCCGCTCGGGTGGCAGGCGCTGCGGTGCAAAAGAATCCGCGCGATTCCTGACGTCCCTCCCCCGCAGACCATCGGTCACCCCGAAAGGAAATTCTTGCAGCATCGGCTGGCAATCCGGCGATCTAACGCTTTGCTGGATGGAGTCAATCCATGACGCTGCTTCGGCACACCCGGCCGCGCGGCGTTCCACTGCCTATTCGGGAGCTCCACCATGAAAATCAACCCGTACCTGATCTTCAACGGCGACTGCCGCGCAGCCTTCACCTTTTACGAGCAATGCCTGCAAGGCAAGCTCGAAGCGATGATGACCTTCGGCGAAACCCCAGCCGCCGAACATGTACCGAAAGAGCACCACAACCTGATCATCCACACCTGCCTGAAAGTCGGCGATCAGATGCTCATGGCTTCGGACACCACGCCCGATCGCCCGACCCAAGGCATGAGCGGTTGCTCGATTTCCCTGAATGTCGACAGCATCGTCGAGGCCGAACGGGTATTTAACGCCCTGGCCAGGGACGGTCGCGTCGACATGCCGCTGGAAGCCACCTTCTGGGCCGCACGCTTTGGCATGTTGGTGGATCGTTTTGGCGTGTCGTGGATGGTCAATTGCGAAAGTGACAAGTGACGCTGTCATTGCAGCGGACATGAAAAAGCCCGACCTCTTCAGGTCGGGCTTTTTCGTTCAACGCTGGGCCAGTTCATGGCGAACGCACTGCTCGTAGTAGGTTTGCTTGACGGCCGCCGGCTTGAGGCGCGACGCGCTGTCATAGGTCTGCTCGGTAATGCCCATGGCGGTCATGCGCATCCACGGTTGCTGAAACTTGCGTGCCTGCAAGCGCTTGCGCGCGCCATACAGGGAAATCCCTGACAACTTCGATTGTTGCGCGCCGGCCGCGATGTCCGAGCCCCAGGCACACGCAAAACGATGGCTCTTGCTCAGTTCCCTGGCCTGGGCCTCCAACGCGAACAGAGCGAGGGAAAGCGTTGCTACGGTGATGACAATCGTCCGCATATAGCCCACCTAACCTTTTGAAAAAAGGCGAGTTTGCCGGGACTGAAAGTTTTCGGGGGCCAGCAATTTGCCGCCTATTGCTCCCGAGCGCGAACTTCAACCTTTAACCGGTCTGCGCCTTCTTCCTGGCACTGGATGTGGATCGGTACAAAACGCTTGATCACCGAAATGTTGCTGTGCAAATGCTCGGTCATCCTGGGCGTGGTAAACGACCCACCTCCGGCCAGCACCATCGGCAACAGCAGTTGATCAGCCAGATGCTCCGCTACCGCCACACCGCTGTGCAACCAATCGGTCGCTTGATCGATCGCGGCGTCCGCCACCTTCTCCGAACGCAGTGAGGCTTGACCGAAAGCGCTGAAAACCTCGGTGACGTGTTCAAACGCATATTCCAGCAGCAGCACATTGCCCGGTCCACATGCCGGATCAAGGATGACGGTGTTCAATTCTGCTGACACCATGTTCAATCGCTGGGCCACCCTTTCGAGCTCGCGGACACCGACACTCGGCGCCAGTCCCGCCGTCAGCGCAAACGCCTGTTGCGAAAGCGGCAAACCGCGCTCACACAAGTGCAGTGCTGACAATTTCGATGGTTGCACCCTGACGTCGATTTCACCGCCCCCTGCCGGTACGAACCCGTGGCGCAGCAACGTCAGTTCAACCTCCGCGCCCATGCGTCGCAGCAACGGCAACCAGCTGCGGCTGAGAAAATCGGTCGGTGGTGCCAGCGGATTATGCGTGCCGCCGCTGATCCGCACGCGGCTGGCTTGCGGCGCCAGTAACAAGGCGGGCAGCAAGGTCTGCAACACCAGCGTGCTACTGCCGGCGGTGCCAATGGCAAAGCGATAATCGCCGCCGCGAATCGGTCCCGGCTCGAAGCTCAATGTCTGCGAGCCCAGTTCAGCCCCCTGGATCTTTGCACCGCAGACCTGCGCCGCCGCCATCACGGCGGTCAGGTGCTGGCGTAACAGGCCCGGACGACTGCGTCTGGCCCGAATCCGCTCTATTCGAAACGCCTGACCCGTCACCATCGACAGACTCAACGCACTGCGCAACACCTGCCCACCGCCGATGGCGCCGTCCAGTTCAATCACGTCCTGTTTCATTTTTTTCCTTAGGCGTACAAACCAACGGTTTCCCGCAGGAATTGATTGAGCTGGCGCGAATCCTCCCGGGTTCGGGGCAATGTCGGCACCACACGCTCAAGTTCCTCCTCGATGAACGCATGCAGCGTCGGACGACGAGGACCGTAAGCGCTCTCGTCGGCATTGCGCTTGAGCGCGAGCAATTCATCGACTTCATCGAGCAATGCCCGATCATCGACGGTGCTCAGCAGATTGCTGAACGTCATCGGCGGCCGACCCCGCCCCTCATCGATCCAGCGCACCGCCAGCAGGGGCCGCAGTACATAGAAGTACTTCTTGAACCGCACGCTTTCGCCTTGCAGATAACCACGGAAGGTCTTCTTCGCCATCGACAGGTAGTGATTGCGCGCGGCTGGCGGGCTGTAGAACGCCTCGGCCAGTGCCCGCAGCTGAGAAACCGCTGCAGTCTCGCTGCGATAAACCAGCGGGGAGTCGAGCCATTCGAGCAAGGTCGGGTTGGATTTGCGCAACAGCCCGAGGGTTTTGCGCAGCTCCCAGCCACTGACATCCAGCTCGTCATCCAGCGGCCGCTCGATCACATCACTTGGCGTATCGACCTGGACGAACCACTCTGGTTTCTCCACATAAACGAAGCGCACATCGTAATCACTGTCCGGCGAGGCAAAACCCCAGGCCCGGCTGCCCGATTCGCAGGCATACAGCACCGTGACATTGCGTTCGCGTTCTATGCGCGCCAGTTCTTCCAGCACCCGGGCGCGCATGGCGCTGCACAGCGGGTGACGTTCTTCGAATTTCATGTCCTTTAATCCTTGTTCCGGCGTGCCTTGCGGCACGCGTTATCCCTTGACGCACACCACCTGACGCAGGGTATGCAACACCTCAACCAGCTCACGCTGGGCGTGCATGACTTTGTCGATGTCCTTGTAGGCCATCGGAATTTCATCGATCACCGCAGCGTCCTTGCGGCATTCAACGTGCGCGGTGGCACGGATCTGATCTTCGACGGTGAAGGTGTTTTTGGCCTTGGTACGGCTCATGGTCCGACCGGCACCGTGGCTGCACGAGCAAAACGATTCTTCGTTACCCAGACCGCGCACGATAAAACTCTTGGCGCCCATCGAACCGGGAATGATCCCCAACTCGCCCTTTTTCGCCGACACCGCGCCTTTGCGGGTGACCAGAATGTCCTCGCCGAAATGCCGCTCTTTCTGCACGTAGTTGTGGTGGCAGTTCACCGCTTCCAGCGCGACGTCGAATGGCTTGCGGATGATCTGCCGCGTGGCCTGAATCACCGCTTGCATCATCAGCGCACGGTTCTGCTTGGCGAAATCCTGGGCCCAGCCCACGGCTTCCACGTAGTCATCAAAATGCCGGCTGCCTTCTTCGAAGTACGCCAGGTCACGATCCGGCAGGTTGGCGATGTGCTGACGCATATCCGCCTGGGCCATCTGGATGAACAGGTTGCCGATGGCGTTGCCGACACCGCGCGAGCCGCTGTGCAACATGAACCAGACCCGGTTGGCCTCATCCAGGCACACTTCGATGAAGTGGTTACCGCTGCCCAGTGTTCCGAGATGCCCGCGGTTGTTGGTGTTGGCCAGTTTCGGGTACTTGTCGGTGATCGCCTTGAACCGTGGATTCAGCGCCGCCCAGGCCTGATCGGCCTGTTGCGGAATCTCGTCCCAGGCGCCTTTGTCACGGCGCGACCGGGTCGAACTGCGGCCATGGGGCACCGCTTGCTCGATGGCACTGCGCAGCCCGTGCAGGTTGTCCGGCAGATCGGCCGCCGTCAGCGAAGTTCGCGCGGCAATCATGCCGCAACCGATGTCCACCCCGACCGCTGCCGGGATGATCGCGCCGACCGTGGGAATCACGCTGCCGATGGTCGAGCCCTTGCCCAGATGGACGTCCGGCATGACCGCCAGATGTTTGAAGATGAAGGGCATCTTCGCCGTGTTCATCAACTGCTCGCGCGCTTCGTTTTCCACCGGGACGCCTTCGGTCCAGAGCTTGATCGGTTTGCCGTTGGCGACTTCCAGCAATTGGTAAGTGTGTTCTTTCATCATCTCGATTCTTCAGGTAGTTCCACCGGCATTCGCGGGCAGATTCAAAAAAGGTGGCACGACAAAGGTTGATGACTGTTGCGCGTTACCGCGCACCGGGGTTAGCCGGCCTCAGATGTACAGCCATCGGCATTCGTGCCGTCATGAGCACTGACAAGGGTTTGGTGAGACGTCTTGGATGTAGTCCCACCGGCATTCAGTGCCCGTGACAAATCAATTCATTGGGCGGCTCATCGCCTCATCCCATGCGTTCAATCGCTTCGACCCAATGCTGCGGTCCGTATCGGCCGGCAGTGAACTGCTCGATCACATCGAACACCGCATCGCTGAAACCGCCGACATTCAGGATGTCGTCACGATCCGCCGCCGGCGTCGCCCAACCCGGTTGCAGGTCAATGCAAATCAGGCGTGCCTGAGGGTTGATCCGCTTTATCCGTTCCCATTGCAGCATCGTCTCGCTGGCGCCCTGGCGTCGCGCATCGATCCAGGATTCGTTGTCCGACACCATGATCAGCGTATCGACCCTGGCCTTGCTGTCCGCCAGTTTCTTCAACGGCGCCGAGCAGCAGGTTCCGCCGCCGAAAATGCCCGCAAGCTTTTCGGCATTGCTGATCACACTGTCGCGCGGGTTGAGGGTGATATCCACCACCTTCCATTCGAACGGCATCACCCGCGCCGTCGGCTGTTTACGCAACACCGCCGCCGTGATCAACGCCGCCACATCGATGCAGCGAACCGCGGTGGTCGCGCCCTGACGGTAACCGGTCAGCGGGCTACCCATCGAGCCGGAAACATCCGGGCAAATTACCACCGCACCCTGAAGCTTCGGCACATTGGTCAACGACAGCTCCAGCGCATCCTGCAAGGCCTCGCGAATCGGCGCCGGCACGTCATCGCCAACCATCCGATACGCCGCCAGCAACTGGTACGGATACACCCGCGCCTTCGCAACGGCTTCGGGATCCGCCAACCGAGCGGCCACGTATTCGGTGCAACCCGGTACTTCAAAAGCGCCGTGGCGCGCCAGCGTATTGAGGTTGATGCGCAGGCCCTGCCAGCCCATGTTCCGCGCCTGAGCTGCCCATTGTTCCTTGCTCAAGGTTTCGTTACCGAGCAATTGAAACGGCACTTCAGGCACTTGATCACTCGCACCGCTGCGAAAGGCCAGCAAATCGCGAGTCAGTGCGGGCAACGCCTGTGCATCCACCGGTTTACCGATCACCCAGGCAAAAAACGCTTCGCGCCAGGCCTCGGACGGTTTTGGGTGAACCATCTTCACCACATCCGCCAGCGAAGGCTGATTGCCGATCGATGCCTGCAACAACTGTCGCTCGGTTGCACTGTTCAGCCAGTTCTGCACCAGACGCTTGGGTTGGGAGCCGAGGGAGCGGCGACCGGTGGCGCCACTGCGCAGGATCTGCACGAAGTTGCGCAGCATCTTGCCGCTGTCCACGACCTGCCCGAACACCTCTGGCACCAGAGCCGAGCGCTGAGCGGTCAGCGCCGCCAACAACAACGCCGGCATGTCTTTCATATGACCCTTTTGACGGGCGTAAAGAGCGGCATTCGCCACGAAGCGGCTGTCCAGCTCCGCCACCAGCTTCAACACCTGATCCAACTGACTTTGCGCGGATGCGTAAAAGGTCGAATTCAGGCAACCGGTGACTGCCAACTGTGCCAGTTGATGCTTGGGCGTATAGGCATAAGCCGCGGCTCCGGAAGCATTCAAGGTGTCGCACGCCGGCAGGGTTTTCGATTGCGTATTGAAGAGGTTGAAGTTGGCCATCGTGGCGTCTCGCTGTGTTGTCCTGTTCGTTGCGAGAGGTATTGCAGCCGCTGTGCCAGTTTTTGAAAACGTTCGTGAATTATTTTTATGTATTTGATTTTAAAGAGCTTTATTTTAAGAACGAGCATTCCTGAATTTTCGTCACGACAGATAACGCCCTCGAAGACTATCATTGGCTATCGTCATTTATCTTTCAGGATAATCAATGTCCAGCAAGCGCACTGTCGCCATCGGTTTCATCGGCGCCACCCTCGATCGCGTAGGCAAAGGCGCCAATCGCTGGAACCATTGGCGGCCTAGTGTGGGCCTGTGCCAGCAACCGGACGTATTGATCCATCGCCTGGAACTGATACACGGCACAGATGCACGGGACGCGAGCCTGGCCGAACGCATTCGCGAGGACATCCGTCAGGTGTCGCCGGGCACGGAAGTGCGCCTGCACCCGATGGCGTTGCGCAACCCCTGGGATTTCGAGGAGGTCTACGGCGCACTTCACGACTTCACCTCCGAATACACCTTCGATACCGAGCGTGAGGACTATCTGGTGCACATCACCACGGGGACCCACGTCGCGCAGATCTGCTGGTTCTTGCTGACCGAGGCGCGCTACCTGCCCGCGCGCCTGATCCAGACCTCCCCCGCCCGCCGCCAGAGCGAAGAAGAACCAGCCACCGGCACCCACGCCCTGATCGACCTTGATCTGTCGCGCTACGACCGGATTGCTTCACGCTTCACCCACAAACGCCTGGAAGGCCTGGAGTTTCTCAAGTCCGGCATCGCCACCCGCAACACCGCATTCAACCGCTCGATCGAGCAGATCGAACGCGTGGCCGTGCGCTCGAAAGCGCCGATGCTGCTGATCGGCCCGACTGGCGCCGGCAAATCCTTTCTCGCCCGACGTATCTACGAGCTCAAACGCAGTCGCCATCAAATGCAGGGGCGTTTCGTTGAAGTGAACTGCGCTACCCTGCGTGGCGATGGGGCAATGTCCGCGCTGTTCGGCCACGTCAAAGGCGCCTTTACCGGCGCGCAAAACGCCCGCGATGGTCTGCTGCGGGCCGCTGACGGCGGCATGTTGTTTCTCGACGAGATCGGCGAGCTGGGCGCGGACGAACAAGCCATGCTGCTCAAGGCCATCGAAGAGAAGCGCTTCTTCCCGCTGGGCTCGGACAAGGAGGTCGACAGCGACTTCCTGATCATCGCCGGCACCCACCGCGACCTGCGCAGTCGCGTCGCCGAAGGTCTGTTCAGGGAAGATCTCTACGCACGGATCAACCTCTGGACGTTCGACCTGCCGGGCCTGGCGGGTCGCCGCGAAGACATCGAACCCAACATCGATTTCGAGCTTGAACGCCACGCGCGCGAACACGGCCAACTGGTGCGCTTCAACCTTGAAGCCCGACGGCGCTACTTGAGTTTCGCCAGCTCACGGGAAGCTGCGTGGCTGGGCAATTTCCGCGAGCTTTCGGCCTCGATCACGCGCATGGCGACGCTGGCCGACAGCGGGCGAATCGATGAAGCGCAGGTCGAGGAGGAAATTGATCGGCTGCGGTATGCGTGGGGCCTGGCGCAACCGGCCGGGATGACGAATGATCTGCCGGGCGATGCGCAGACGCTGGACCTGTTCGATCGGCTGCAATTGAAGGCGGTGCTCGAGGTTTGCAGACAGGCAGACAGCTTGTCGGATGCCGGCAGGCGACTGTTCGGTGTGTCGCGACAGGCCAAGGCGCAGCCCAATGATGCGGACCGATTGAGAAAATACCTCGGACGGTTCGGCATCGAGTGGAGCCAGTTGCGAGAGCAGTGAAGCATGGCCGTAATTATCTGTACCGTTGAGATAAACTGCGCCACACCGCGATACGGTACCCGCCCGTCAGTTGACCGGCACTTTACCCCGCGTCAGAACTTCCAACGTCTATCCACCTGACGCGGAAGCCCGACGATGAACAGAACCATTGCAGCCCTCATGCTTGGAAGTCTTTTATCTGCCACCGCACCGCTGTCGATGGCGGGCAGCACCGTTCCGCCTACGGGTATTCCCGGGGTCAATCAGGGAGGCACCGAATCCAAGGAAGACAAGGCCGACAAAAAGGGTGAAGAAGCCTCGGGGTCGAACTCCGGTGCAGAGTCCCACGAGACAGATAAGGATGCGCAAACCTCCAGCGGGTCGAAGGATGGAGCTGAAGAAAAGAAACCTTGAACGGTTTTGTTGCGACAGCAGTTTTTCGCGGGCACAAAAAAGCCGATCCAGGTGATCGACTTAAGTGTCTGATTCTACTCAGGAATAATGGTCGGGACGGAGTGATTCGAACACTCGACCCCTAGCACCCCATGCTAGTGCGCTACCGGACTGCGCTACGCCCCGACTAGGTTTGAAACTCGTTCTCCATCTCGAAGAACGCTCAAGAATATATCGCAAGCTTTTGAAAACTGGAAGTATTTAAAAGCAGGAAATTATTTCTTGAGAACCACCAGAACGTCTTCGAGCTCGGCGATCATCTGGCGGATCATTTGCTTGTATTGGGTGGTGTCGTCTTTGGCCTCATCACCGGACAGACGCAGACGTGCGCCGCCGATGGTGAACCCCTGATCGTAAAGGAGCGCGCGGATCTGCCGGATCATCAGCACGTCCTGGCGCTGATAATACCGGCGGTTTCCGCGGCGTTTGACGGGGTTGAGCTGAGGAAACTCCTGCTCCCAATAGCGCAGCACGTGTGGTTTTACTGCACACAGCTCGCTGACTTCACCAATGGTGAAGTAGCGTTTGCCCGGGATGACGGGTAGTTCGTCGTTATGACTTGGTTCCAGCATAAGCCTCAACTCGGGCCTTCAACTTCTGCCCTGGACGAAAGGTGACTACACGGCGAGCCGTGATCGGGATTTCTTCCCCCGTTTTCGGGTTGCGGCCAGGCCGCTGGCGTTTGTCCCGAAGGTCGAAGTTGCCGAAACCCGACAATTTGACCTGCTCGTTGTCTTCGAGAGCGTGCCTGATTTCCTCGAAAAACAGCTCCACCAATTCCTTGGCTTCCCGCTTGTTCAGGCCCAGCTCTTCATACAGACGTTCCGCCATCTCAGCTTTCGTCAAAGCCCCCATACGTCACTTCCTTAACGTGGCGTTCAACCTTTGTTCGAGCGAGGTGAGGATATTTTGCGTCGTCGAATTCACCTCATCGTCATTAAGAGTGCGCGATGGATGCTGCCAGGTCAAGCCGACTGCAAGGCTTTTTCTATCAGGATCAATGCCTTTACCCTGATACACGTCAAATAGCCTGAGGTCTGTCAGCCATTCACCTGCATTTTCACGGATTACGTCCAGTACAGCCGAGGCTGCAACGTCTTTGTGCGCAATCAGTGCCAGGTCACGACGAACTTCAGGAAAGCGCGACAACTCGTGGAATTTCGGCATTTTACCCGTAGCGACTTCAGCCAGAACCAGCTCGAAGACAAAGACCGGACGGTCGAGACCCAGGGATTTCGACAACTCAGGGTGAATCGCGCCGATAAAGCCGACTTCACGCCCTTCCCGCTCGATGCGTGCAGTCTGGCCCGGATGCAATGCAGGATGTTTACCCGGTGCAAAAGTGAACTGATCCAGCGCACCGGCAAAACCCAGCAGCGCTTCTACGTCAGCCTTGACGTCGAAGAAGTCAACGGTATCGCGACCTTGCGCCCAGCCTTCCGGCAGACGGCTGCCGCACACCACACCGGCGATCATCGGCTCTTGCTTCAGACCTTCCAGTTGACCGACAAAGCGCAGACCGCTCTCGAACAGACGAACACGATCCTGCTGGCGGTTGAGGTTGTGCTGCAGCGCCTTGACCAGACCCGGCCACAGCGACGAACGCATGGCGGCCATGTCATTGGAGATCGGGTTCGCCAACACCAGCGGCTCGACGCCTGGGTTGAACAACTCGAACTGCTTCGGATCGATGAAACTGTAAGTGATCGCTTCCTGATAACCACGAGCGACCAGCAGACGACGCAGTTCCGGCAGATCGCTGCGCGCTTCGGCCTTGGCTTGTGGCGCCAGACGAGCTTGCGGGTAACGAACCGGCAGGCGGTTGTAACCGTACAGACGCGCCAGCTCTTCGATCAGATCGACTTCCAGGCTGATATCGAAGCGATGGCTCGGCACCTCTACGCGCCACTGCCCTGCTCCGTCGGCGGAAACCTTCAGACCCAAAGCGCTGAGCAGACGCTCGACTTCGGCCGAATCCATTTCCATGCCCAGCATCTGGGTGATGCGCTGCGCACGCAGGGTGATCGGCGCGATCGACGGCAGATGCTGCTCGCTGACGGTCTCGATGATCGGGCCGGCTTCGCCACCGGTGATTTCCAGCAGCAGGCCAGTGGCACGCTCCATGGCTTCACGGGCCAGTTGCCAGTCCACACCACGCTCGTAGCGATGCGAAGCGTCGGTGTGCAGACCGTAGGAACGAGCCTTGCCCGCCACAGCGATCTGGTCGAAGAACGCACTTTCAAGGAATACGTCGCGAGTAGTCGCGGACACGCCGCTGTGCTCGCCACCCATCACGCCGGCAATGGCCAGAGCGCGACTGTGGTCGGCGATCACCAGCGTATCGCTACGCAGGCTGACTTCCTGACCGTCGAGCAGCACGAGCTTCTCACCCTCTTCCGCCATGCGCACCCGGATGCCGCCATTGATTTCGGCGAGATCGAAGGCGTGCAGCGGCTGACCCAGCTCGAGCATTACGTAGTTGGTGATGTCGACTGCGGCATCGATGCTGCGCACTTCAGCGCGACGCAGACGCTCAACCATCCACAGCGGCGTCGGCTTGGACAGATCAACGTTGCGAATGACACGACCCAGATAACGCGGGCACGCGGCAGGTGCCAGGACCTCTACCGAGCGCACTTCGTCATGCACCGCCGGAACCGTCATCACCACCGGGCGAGTGACCGGAGCGTCGTACAGCGCGCCGACTTCACGAGCCAGACCGGCCAGAGACAGGCAGTCGCCACGGTTCGGAGTCAGATCGACTTCGATGCTGGCGTCTTCCAGGTCCAGATAAACACGGAAATCTTCGCCCACCGGCGCATCAGCCGGCAGCTCCATCAGACCGTCATTGCCTTCGCCGATCTGAAGTTCGGCTTGCGAACACAGCATGCCGTTGGACTCGACGCCGCGCAGCTTGGCCTTCTTGATCTTGAAGTCGCCCGGCAGCTCGGCACCGATCATCGCGAACGGAATCTTCAGGCCCGGACGCACGTTTGGCGCACCGCACACGACCTGGAAAGTTTCCGCGCCATTGCTGACCTGGCATACGCGCAATTTGTCGGCATCGGGATGCTGCTCGGTGCTCAGCACCTCGCCCACCACCACGCCACTGAAAACACCGGCGGCCGGCGTAACGCTATCGACCTCAAGACCGGCCATCGACAGACGGGCAACCAGCGCGTCGCGATCTACCTGCGGGCTGACCCAGCCACGCAGCCATTGTTCACTGAATTTCATCCTGCTCTCCTAAGAATTCGTTACGACTAGCGAAATTGCGCGAGGAACCGCAAGTCGTTGTCGAAGAACAGACGCAAGTCGTTCACGCCGTAACGCAGCATGGCCAGACGCTCAACGCCCATGCCGAAGGCAAAGCCCGAGAACTCTTCCGGATCGATCCCGGACATGCGCAACACGTTCGGGTGAACCATGCCGCAGCCCATCACCTCCAGCCAGCCAGTCTGCTTGCAGACGCGGCAGCCTTTACCGCTGCACATCACGCACTCCATGTCGACTTCGGCAGAAGGCTCGGTGAACGGGAAGTACGAAGGACGGAAACGCACAGCCAGTTCTTTCTCGAAGAACACTCGCAGGAACTCTTCAATCGTGCCTTTGAGATCGGCGAAGTTGATATCGCGATCGACCAGCAAACCTTCGACCTGGTGGAACATCGGCGAGTGGGTGATATCGGAGTCGCTGCGGTACACACGACCTGGGCAGACGATGCGGATCGGCGGTTTTTTCGATTCCATGGTGCGGACCTGTACCGGCGAGGTATGGGTGCGCAGCAACATGTTGGCGTTGAAATAGAAGGTGTCATGCATCGACCGGGCCGGGTGGTGGCCTGGGATGTTGAGCGCCTCGAAGTTGTGATAGTCGTCTTCGACCTCAGGGCCTTCGGCGATGCCGTAGCCGATATGGGTGAAGAACTGTTCGATACGTTCCAGAGTCCGGGTTACCGGATGCAGACCACCGGAGGTCTGACCGCGGCCCGGCAGGGTCACGTCAATGGATTCGGCAGACAGTTTGGCAGCCAGTTCGGCTTCCTCAAACAAGGCCATGCGCGCATTGAGAACGCCTGTGACACGTTCCTTGGCAACGTTGATCAGGGCGCCGACCTGCGGACGCTCTTCTGCCGGCAAATTCCCCAGGGTCTTCATCACCTGAGTCAATTCACCTTTTTTGCCAAGGTATTGAACCCGGATTTGCTCCAGGGCATTGATATCTTCAGCGCTTTGCACAGCCTCTAGTGCTTGAGAGACCAGCGCATCCAGGTTTTCCATGTACAGACTCCAGATACAAAATAGGGGAAGAGCTTGAAGGCTCTTCCCCTATTTATGACGTTTAACACCTGGCCCCACAGAGGTGAGGCCGGGTGACTGTCGGGGGTACTTAAGCCAAGGTGGCTTTAGCTTTCTCGACAATCGCAGCAAACGCCGCTTTTTCGTTCACTGCCAGATCAGCCAGAACCTTACGGTCGATCTCGATGGACGCTTTTTTCAGGCCAGCGATGAAACGGCTGTAAGACAGACCGTTAACACGAGCACCAGCGTTGATACGAGCGATCCACAGAGCGCGGAACTGACGTTTTTTCTGACGACGGTCACGGTAGGCGTATTGGCCTGCCTTGATTACCGCTTGCTTGGCAACACGGAATACGCGGGAGCGTGCGCCGTAGTAGCCTTTAGCAAGTTTCAGAATTTTTTTGTGACGTTTACGGGCAATGACGCCACGCTTTACACGAGCCATGAGTTACTTCCTCTATTCTTGATCCAAAAATTAACGAAGGCGCAGCATGCGCTCGACTTTTGCCACGTCAGACGGATGCAGCAAGCTGCTACCGCGCAGTTGACGCTTACGCTTGGTCGACATTTTGGTCAGGATGTGGCTCTTGAAAGCGTGCTTGTGCTTGATACCGTTAGCAGTTTTCAGAAACCGCTTAGCAGCACCACTTTTGGTTTTCATCTTTGGCATGTTCGGATACTCCGCATTCAGTTGATAAACATAATCAGAAGGCCTGCCGTGCCCTGTTGATTACTTCTTCTTTTTCGGGGCGATGACCATGATCAGCTGGCGTCCTTCCATCTTAGGATGCTGTTCGACCGAACCGTACTCGAGCAGGTCTTGTTCAACCCGCTTGAGGAGTTCCATCCCCAGCTCCTGGTGGGCCATCTCACGGCCGCGGAATCGCAAGGATACCTTGGCCCTGTCCCCGTCACTCAGGAAACGTACCAGGTTGCGCAGTTTTACCTGGTAATCCCCTTCCTCCGTCCCTGGACGAAACTTGATTTCTTTTACCTGAATCTGCTTCTGGTTCTTCTTCGCCGCAGCAATCTGCTTCTTCTTTTCGAAGATCGATTTGCCGTAGTCCATCACCCGGCAAACCGGTGGGACTGCGTCGGCAGAGATTTCTACCAGATCAAGCTTGGCTTCTTCAGCAATACGAAGCGCTTCATCAATCGAGACGATGCCAATCTGCTCGCCATCAGCGCCAATTAACCGAACCTCGCGTGCCGAGATATTCTCGTTGATCGGGGCTTTCGGTGCAGCTCGTTTATCTTGTCTCATTTCACGCTTAATAATAATTACTCCGAATCTGGGCGACCACGCCGGGAAACCGCTTGCGCGAGAAACTCAGCGAACTGGGCGACGGGCATCGAGCCCAGGTCAGCACCTTCACGAGTACGCACAGCGACAGTCTGCATCTCGACTTCCTTATCCCCAATAACCAAGAGATATGGAACCTTGAGCAAAGTATGCTCGCGGATTTTAAAGCCGATCTTTTCATTTCTCAAGTCGGACTTGGCACGAAACCCGCTTTCGTTGAGAGTTTTTTCGACCTGAGCGACGAAATCTGCCTGTTTATCAGTGATATTCATGATCACTGCCTGGGTTGGCGCCAGCCACGCAGGGAATGCACCTTCGTAGTGCTCGATCAGAATCCCGACGAAACGCTCGAACGAACCGAGGATCGCACGGTGCAACATCACCGGATGCTTGCGGCTGTTGTCTTCGGAGACGTATTCGGCCCCCAGACGCACAGGCAGGTTGAAATCGAGCTGCAAGGTACCACACTGCCACACGCGGCCGAGGCAATCTTTCAGCGAGAATTCGATTTTCGGACCATAGAATGCGCCCTCACCCGGCTGCAGATCATACGGCAGACCAGCGCTATCAAGGGCTGCGGCCAGGGCTGCTTCGGCGCGATCCCACAGCTCGTCGGAACCAACGCGCTTTTCCGGACGAGTGGACAGCTTCATCTCGACATCGGTGAAGCCGAAGTCACGGTAAACATCCATGGTCAGCTTGATGAACGCAGCGGATTCAGCCTGCATCTGCTCTTCGGTGCAGAAGATGTGGGCGTCATCCTGGGTAAACGCACGCACACGCATGATGCCGTGCAGCGCACCCGATGGCTCGTTACGGTGGCAGGCACCGAATTCGGCCAAGCGCATCGGCAACTCGCGGTAGCTCTTCAGGCCCTGATTGAACACCTGCACGTGGCACGGGCAGTTCATCGGTTTGATGGCGTAGTCACGACTTTCCGACTCGGTAGTGAACATGTTGTCGGCGTAGTTGGCCCAGTGCCCGGACTTTTCCCACAGGCTACGATCAACGACTTGCGGCGTCTTGATTTCAAGATAGCCGTTGTCGCGCTGCACCTTGCGCATGTACTGCTCGAGTACCTGGTACAACGTCCAGCCATTCGGGTGCCAGAACACCATGCCCGGCGCTTCTTCCTGAGTGTGGAACAGACCCAGGCGCTTGCCGATCTTGCGGTGATCGCGCTTTTCAGCTTCTTCGATACGCTGGATGTAAGCCGCCAACTGCTTCTTGTCAGCCCATGCGGTGCCGTACACGCGCTGCAATTGCTCGTTCTTGGCATCACCGCGCCAGTAGGCGCCCGACAGCTTGGTCAGCTTGAAGGATTTCAGGAAGCGAGTGTTCGGCACGTGCGGACCGCGGCACATGTCGACGTATTCTTCGTGATAGTACAGGCCCATTGCCTGCTCGTTCGGCATGTCTTCGACCAGGCGCAGCTTGTAGTCTTCGCCACGGGCCTTGAACACTTCGATCACTTCGGCACGTGGAGTGACTTTCTTGATCACGTCATATTCGGTATCGATCAGCTGCTGCATGCGCTTTTCGATGGCCGCCATGTCGTCCGGAGTAAAAGGACGCTCGAAGGCGATGTCGTAATAGAAACCTTCATCAATGACCGGCCCGATGACCATTTTTGCAGTCGGGTACAACTGCTTGACCGCATGGCCGACCAGGTGGGCGCAAGAGTGGCGAATGATCTCCAGCCCCTCTTCATCCTTTGGCGTGATGATTTGCAGCGTTGCGTCGCTGTCGATGATGTCGCTAGCGTCAACCAGCTTGCCGTTCACCTTGCCGGCCAGGGTGGCCTTGGCCAGACCTGCACCGATGGATGCGGCGACCTCGGCTACGGAAACCGGGTGATCGAATGAACGTTGACTGCCGTCGGGAAGAGTAATAGTTGGCATGGCGCCTCCTCTCCTAGTGGTGACCCCTACCAAAGGTCACGTGGGTTGGGATGAGCCAGTACAAGATCCGATCCAGGCCATTCAATGACGAACGCCTGCCTTACAGCGGCAGGAGCCTTGCGGCCAACCGGAAAACCGAACCAGAGTGACTGGGATTCAAATCAGAAAATTCGTGCACGGCCGCAACCGGGACTGAAGGTCATCCGGAGCCTGCGAACGCCCGAGCCAGGCATGCTAGCACAGATGAACGGTCGCCGATGCACTCTGGTTTTTACCGAGAGGCAAATCGTCTGTTTTATGCCAGAGTGCTGAACTTGATCGGCCTTTGGGCCCTCAGATAACAAGACATTGACCCACAAGGAGCATCCTCGCATGCGTCTTAATACCCTGCTTGCTGCAGTCGCCCCCCTCGTTTTGCTGCTGCCGCTGAGCGCCCACGCTGACTGGCCAAAGGGCGAGCGTGAGAAATACATGGCTCAGTGCACCCAGGCGGCCACTCCGCAAATCGGTGCAGCTGCCGCAAAATCCCACTGCGCGTGCGGTGCCGATGCCATCAAGTCCTACCCGGCCAGCGACATTCAGGCGCTGATGGACAACAAGGCCAGCCAGGAATTGCAGCAGAAAGCCCTGGGGCAAATTGCCAAATGCAAGGCCAATACCCCGGCGAAAAAATGATGAAACAGGCCTTTTCACTGCCCCCAGCCCCGCTTAAAGGCATCTGATTCAGGCCTTTTCGTACGATTTATGCAGGTTTTACAGGTTTTTTTATTGTCTTTACTTTTCGCGAAAAGCCTTTTAAACCGGGGCCTCCAGCCGAAACAGGCAGTAAAGAAAACACGACTGATTGGCAAACAGCACGTCCGGGGGGCTACCAAAGCGAACATTTCGACTATGATACCCCGGTGTGCCCAGTTGGCCTGAGCAGCACAGTACTACTGAAAATATATGTTTCTTGGAGATACACCATGTCTAATCGCCAAACCGGCACCGTTAAATGGTTCAACGATGAAAAAGGCTTCGGCTTCATCACTCCTCAAGGTGGCGGTGACGACCTGTTCGTACACTTCAAAGCTATCGAAACTGACGGTTTCAAAAGCCTGAAAGAAGGCCAGACCGTCTCCTTCGTGGCTGAGAAAGGCCAAAAGGGTATGCAAGCTGCACAAGTTCGCCCAGAGTAATTTCCCGGCGCACTAAAAAAACCCCGTCCATGTGACGGGGTTTTTTATGGGTGATACGAAAGCCCGACAGGTTCAGCCGCAGTTGACGCGGGTGACCACCAGGTTCTGATCGGTATTCAGGTTGAGGCGATCAGAGCGGTACTCCAAAGTAATCATGTCATTGGGCTTGAGGAACCGGGCATTCTGCGCACCGGCTTTTTTGCGTGCCTGCTCCAACAGCTCCGGCGAAGCTTTCTTGCCGAGAGCGAACTCCGCTGCTGACGCCTCACAACGACCAAGGCCGGCCTCAGTCGTCACGGGATCCTTCTGCGACTCACTGGAGGTTGTGCTGCAACCCGCCAACACAGCAACGGCCATCAGTGCACCCAGTGACGCGAACTTCCAAGGCATGAAGCCTCCTTATTTCAATTTGAGCAGAGATCGTGCGACCGCCAATAAGGCGTTTGGTTTCACGGTGAGAGCCATCCCCCTACCCCACGATCGGAAAAACGCCGAGTGTGCCTGAGCAACGCCTGAAATCTCACCCCGTAAAACGTCACTGAATATTAATAACCGCTCAATAGACATCAATGTAGTCGTAAGGCGGATTCGGCCAATTGTCTTTGAGCGCATTGAAAATCTGCATGACCCAGACTTCGTCGCTGGCCGCGACATTTCCCACATACCCCGAGCCTTTTGCCCAGGTCTCCAAGCGAAACAGCAGGCCATCGATGTCTTGACCGCCAGTGACACCCGAAGAGATATAGGCAATACCGCCCTTGGTCACGCGCAGTTGGGTATGTTCGTCATCACTGGCCGACGCCAGCAACCGGCGGACAGCATCAAGGGTCAGGCCGTCGGGGCTATTCAAATCGATCTGCACAGCTCAATCCTTGTTTTTTGCGGAACGACCAAGTGTCGCACAGCCCCGCGCTCATGCCTAAGTCGCAGTGCCAAACGCTCGGCTTAGTGGTTAACTCAGAACTCCGATCCCGCGACCGAGCCTTGCCATGACCACCGTAAGCATTACCGCCGACATTAAGGCCACTTGGCGACAAGGGCATAGTTCCTACAGCCCGGGTAGTCCGGAGGAATTGGCATTGATCAGCATCGACCTGCTGGTGAAGACACTGGGGACGCAAGGCGCACAAACCTTCATCGCCCAACTGTTCGAGAAGTATCCCGATGACTTCAAAGGGACACCGGACACCGAGAGGGAGTAGAAGCCCGCAAGCTGGCACCTGCGGGCGCATGCCTTACTTCAGACGTTTCAGACGCTCGGTCAGCAGGTCGAAGAAGCCCTGGGCGTCGCCGTTCTCCACCCAGAAAGCATTCTTCGGCGCCTTCAGGCCGTCATACCAGTCGACAATGGTCTGGCCGAAGGTCGGGCCTTCACGGCTGTCGACCACCACATTCACCGAACGCCCCGTGAACAGCTCAGGCTTGAGCAGGTAAGCCACGACGGTGGCGTCATGCACCGGGCCACCCGGAATGCCGTAGTGCTCCATATCCCCTTTGATGTACTCGTTGAGGATGTCGCCAACAATCTTGCTCGCATTGTTGTTCAGCGCCGCAATCTGCTTCAGGCGCGCATCGCTGGTCAGGATCTTGTGGGTCACGTCCAGTGGCAAGTAAGTCAGTTTCACGCCGCTTTTGAGCACTACTTCCGCT
This sequence comes from Pseudomonas sp. 22082, assembly GCF_052046055.1. NCBI lineage: Bacteria > Pseudomonadati > Pseudomonadota > Gammaproteobacteria > Pseudomonadales > Pseudomonadaceae > Pseudomonas > Pseudomonas sp. 22082. The sequence continues at coordinate 20,912 of NZ_JBQEQB010000020.1, read as the reverse complement.
GCTTGCGGGTCGGCGAACAGGTTGAACTCGGCCACTGGCGTGATGTTGCCGCCATTGAAGTGGGCGCCCCCCATGATCACCACTTCCTTGATCCCCTGAACAATCTCCGGCTCCTGGATCAGCGCCAGGGCCAGGTTGGTCTGCGGGCCGAGCATCGCAATAGTGATGCTGTGCGGCTTGGCTTTTTTCAGGGTGTCGATCAGGTAGTTGACCGCATTGCCCTCGGCCAGACCTTTCTTCGGCTCATGCACCGCGACACCCGACAGGCCTTCCTTGCCATGGATGTTTTCGGCATAGATCGGCGTGCGCATCAGCGGTTTCGGCGCACCGGCGTACACCGGAATCTCTTCCCGCCCTGCCCACTCACGGGCCAACCGCGCATTGCGCGAAGTCTTGTCCAGACGCACGTTTCCGGCGACGGTGGTCAACGCACGAATGTTCAGCTCCTCTGGGGAGGCCAGGGCAAACAACAGGGCGACCACGTCGTCGGCGCCCGGATCGGTGTCGATGATGAGGTCGATCTTTTCCGCCGCCTGGGCGCCGGTCGCGGTTATCACGGACAAAAGCAGCAGACTCCGAATCAATTGGTGCAGTTTTTGAGCATAGCGGTGCATGGCGCATTCCTTGTGCAGATGAAATCAAAAGGGGCGAACCCCGTTTAGAACGTAACCCCGGCTACCAGCACGATGTTGCAGTACGGCTGGCATTCGCCCGTACGAACAATCGCTCGTGCCTGTCGGCTGAGTACCTTGAACTGCTCGTGACTGAGCAGGTCACGCCGCCCCAGCGAGCCTTCGTCATTCAGCTCGTCCAGCGTGGGCAGCGCAGTCGGTTGCTTGTCGAAAATATCCTTGGCCAGTGCGTGGCTTTCCACCTGCATCTCGCTGAGCACGACTTTCAGGGTGCTGACAAAATCCGGCACGCCGTGCGTCAGCGCCAGGTCGATCAACTCGACACCCGGCGGCACCGGCAGGCCGGCATCGCCGATCACGACCATGTCGCCGTGGCCGAGGGAAGCAATCAGCCGCGACAGGGCGACATTGAGCAAAGGAGTCTTTTTCATGCGGGTTTGAATGCCTGTACGTCGGAGGTGGTGGGAATGGACGGCTGGGCACCTGCCCGGGTAACCGACAGGGCCGCAGCGACCTGCCCGAAGCGAATGGCCTCGTCCTCGGTTTTGCCGGCCGCCAGCGCAGCCGCAAATCCGCCGACAAAGGTGTCCCCGGCGGCGGTGGTATCGACAGCCTTCACTTTGGGGGCAGAAAAATACTGGTAACCCGTGCCGTTGGCGAACAATGAGCCTTGAGCCCCCAGCGTGATGATGACCTTGCCGGCGCCCAGTGACATCAGGTGCGCTGCTGCTTTTTCAGCGGTCTCCAATGAGTCCACCGGCAAACCGCTGAGGGCGGCGGCCTCGCTCTCGTTGGGAATAAGGTAATCGATTGCAGCAAACCAGTCCGTTGGCAGCGGGCGACTGGCCGGCGCCGGGTTAAGGATGACCGTCTTGCCCAGTTCACGTCCGCGCTTCAGCGCGTGGCCTACCGTGGCATCGGGGATTTCCAGCTGGCAAATGATCACGTCGGCAGCCTGCAGCACGGCGTCAAACCGGTCGATAACCGCCGGGGTCATCGAGCCATTGGCACCGGCCACGATGACAATCGCATTTTGACTGTTGTCATCGACCACGATCAGCGCCACACCACTGGAATCCTCGACCACGCTGACCGCCTGACAATCGATCTGCTCGGCCAGCAACGCGTCGCGCAATTGCACACCATAGTCATCGTTGCCGACACAGCCGACCATCGACACCTGTGCACCCAGGCGCGCGGCAGCTACGGCCTGGTTGGCGCCCTTGCCACCGGACACGGTAGCGAAGGAATGACCGATCAGCGTCTCACCGCCCCGGGGCAAGCGCGGCGCCCGGGTGACCAAGTCCATGTTCAGGCTGCCTATTACCACTACATTTGCGGACATACATCACTACTCTTCAATTCGTTTCAGCGGTATTCGGTGAACACGCCGGACAGCGGTGCAGTCGATTCGCGCAGGACAATACTCGGGGTCACGATCCGCTGATCCGTCGCCAGACCCGGGGTGGCAATTCTTCGCAACAAAACTTCCGCGGCCATCTCGCCCAGTTGCAGGATCGACTGGCCCACAGTCGTCAGCGCGGGATACACGTAACGGCTCATCTGGATATCGTCGAATCCGATCACCGACAGTTCGGCAGGCACGCGCACGTTGCGCTCCGCCGCCGCTCGCAGTACACCGATGCCGATCATGTCGTTACCGGCGAAGATCGCGCTCGGCGGATTGCGCTCAAGCAGAACGGAAGCCGCGTTGTAACCGCCAGTGCTGGTGAAGTCGCTTTCCAGCATGCGCGACGGGGACACCTCAACACCGGCCTCTTTCAGCGCGCGACAAAAACCGGCCTGACGCATTTGCGCAACACTGGTACTGGCCGGACCACCGATCGTGGCGATATCGCGATGACCGAGCTCAAGCAGATGCCGCGTCGCAAGGTACGCGCCATATTCGTGATCAATGCGCACCAGGTCGGCGTCCACGCCTTCGAGTCCACGGTCGACGATCACCATCGGCGTCTTCACGCCGGCCAGTCCTTGCGCCAGACCGCTGTCGCCCCCCGCAGACGCGACGATCAAGCCGTCGATGCGCTTTTCGAGCAGCACCCGCAGGTAGCTGCGCTGCTTGTCCGGGTTGTCGTCGGAGTTGCAGAGAATTACGCAGTAACCGTTACGCTCGCAGTAATCCTCGATCCCGCGCGCCAGTTCGGCGAAGTACGGGTTAAGGCTGTTGGGCACCAGCAAACCGATGGTGGCGGTGGTTTTCGCTTTCAGCGAACGGGCCACGGCGCTCGGCACATAGTCGAGACTCTTGATCGCAGCCTCGACCTTGAGCCGCACCTCTTCGCTCACCGGTCGGGTCTTGTTTACTACGTGGGACACGGTCGTGTAGGAAATTCCTGCAAGTGCCGCCACATCCTTGATCGTTGCCATTTATCAGCCCCGTCGACTTGCGCGTTGACTGCGATAGGTGTCAAGCACCACGGCGATCACGATCACCGCACCGGTGATGATGCGCTTGGTCGGTTCGGTCGCGCCAATCTGCGCCAGGCCGGCCGCCAGCACGGAGATGATCAACACGCCGAAAAAGGTACTGATCACCGAACCACGCCCACCCATCAGGCTGGTACCGCCGATCACCACCGCAGCGATGACTTGCAGCTCAAGGCCAGAACCGGCGTTCGGGTCGGCCGCTTCCAGCCGGGAAATCTGGAACAGCGCCGCAATACCGGCGAGCAGGCCCATCAGACTGAACACCAGGATCTTGTAGGGTTTTGGATTGATCCCCGCCAGACGTACCGCTTCCTCGTTGGTGCCAATGCCGATCAGATAGCGACCGAACACGGTACGGGTCAGAACGGCCTGGGCAACGAAAATGACCAGCAAGGCAATGATGAACGAGGGTGAAATGCCAAAGGCGATCGGGTTCGACAGCCACGCAAAGGAGTCACCGATGTAGGCCGTGCGCGAACCGGTCATCTGATAGGCCAGGCCACGGGCCATCTCCAGCACACCCAGCGACACGATAAATGACGGAATTCGCCACGCCACGGTAATCGAGCCGGTAACCGTGCCGGCCAACGCCGCGACAGCCATACCCAACAAGGCAGCCGGCAACACGCTCCAGCCCCAGCCAAGAATCGCCACGCTGACAGTGGAGGCCGCAAGTGCCAGTACCGAGCCTACCGACAGGTCGATCCCGCCGATGATCAGAACGAACGTCATGCCCACCGCCAGAACCATCAGGTCGGGAATCTGGTTGGCCAGGGTGCTGAAGGTGTTGTACGACAGGAAATGGCTGCTCATGACCGAGAACAGCGCAATCATTGCCAGCAACGCGCCGGCGAGCCCCAGATAAGTCCCGAGGCCGTAGAAATTGCCACTGGATTTGCCGGCGGAAGATGCAGTTTTCATGGGAGATCCCTAGGCGCTGCTTCGTTGAGCAACGCATCACGTTTCTGGTAGCCGGCGAATGCGGCGGCAAGCAAGTCATCCTGGGTCCAGCTGTCGCGCTCGAAGGTGTCGATCAGACGTCCCGCCGACAACACGCCGATGCGGTCGCAGATCAGCATCAGCTCACGCAAGTCGCTGGATACCACCACCAGCGCCTTGCCCTGACGGGTCAGTTCGCCGAGCAAGGCATAAATATCGAACTTGGCGCCGACATCGATACCGCGAGTCGGCTCGTCGAACAGCAGCACCGAACAGTCGCGTTCGAGCCAGCGCCCGATCACCACCTTTTGCTGATTGCCGCCGGACAGCTCGGACACCAGTTGCGTCGGACTGGAACTGCGGATGCGCATGGCGTCGATCTGCCGCTGCGCGAGCTTCGTTTCATCGCCGTTGTTGACGAACCCGCCGCTGGAAATTTCCGGCATGTTGCCCAAGGCAATGTTGGCGCTGATCGATTGGCTCAGCAGCAGGCCTTCGCCCTTGCGATCCTCCGTGATCAAGGCGATGCCGTTGCGCACCGCATCGACAGGCGAGCGAATGCTCACCGTTTTCGCTGGCGAACCCAGTGCCACCGTGCCGCTGTCCGCGACATCAGCGCCGAAGATCAACCGCAAAAGTTCGGTGCGCCCAGCCCCGATCAGCCCCGAAATGCCAAAAATCTCGCCGGCGCGAACCTCAAAGGAAACGTCGCGAACCTTGTCGGAGCGGGTCAGGCCTTTGACCGTCAGGGCCGGCGCGCCGATATTGCGAGCCCCAAGATCGATATGCTCGCCCAGCTCGCGACCAACCATCAGGGTAACCAGTTGCTCACTGTTGTAATTGGCCATCGGCTCGACGCAAACCAGGTTGCCGTCACGCAACACAGCAATGCGCTGAGCGACCCTGGCCAGTTCTTCGAGGCGGTGGGAGATGTAGATGATCGAGACGCCACGCGCCTGCAACCGGGTGATCTGCTCGAACAGCATCTCGACTTCGCGCGCGGTCAGCATCGCGGTCGGTTCATCAAGGATCAGCACGTGACAATCGCCGATCAGGTTACGGGCGATTTCGACCATTTGCTGGTGACCGATCCCAAGCTCGCCGACCAGTGTGTCCGGGTCGATGGCGTCGAGGCCGACTTGAGCCATGGCTTCGATAGCGGCTTTGCGCAGTTGCTTGCGACTGATCCAGCCACCATTGCTCGGCAGGTTGTCGAGGAACAGGTTCTCCGCCACCGAAAGCGTCGGCAGCAGATTGAGCTCTTGCATGACCATGCGCACACCCAGTTCTTCAGCCTGCGTGCGACTGCCAGGGCGATAATCCTTGCCCTGGAACTGCATCTGGCCGGTGGTAGGGGTGACCAGGCCACCGATGATCTTCGACAGGGTGCTTTTGCCGGCACCGTTCTCACCGGTCAGTGCCAGCACTTCACCGCGCATCAACGTCAGATCGATGCCGGTCAATACCGGTTGCGCATAGGTCTTGCCGATACCGCTGACCGAGAGGACAGCGATCGGAGCGGAAACTGACATAAAAATCTCCATGCGCTCGCCCGGACGGACGAGCGCCATTGTGTCGCCAAAGGACTTACTTGGTGACCAGCTCGACAGGCGTTTCGATCACGCCATTTGCACCACTGTCGACTTTCTCGCCCTTGATGATTTTCAGCGCGGTCTCGATGCCGAACACCGCTTGCTTCGCGGCGTACTGGTCGGCCGTCGCCAGAACGCGACCGTCCTTCAGCATGGGCTTGATGGCATTGATATTGTCGTAACCGACAACCTGCACCTGACCGGCCTTGCCGGCAGCGCGCACGGCGGAAACGGCGCCCACGGCCATGCTGTCGTTGCCGGCCAGCAGCGCCTTGACGTCCGGGTACTCGCTGAGAATCGAAGCGGCCACCTTGTTGCCCTTGTCGATTTCCCAGTCGCCGGACTGCAGGGAAACAACCTTGATCTGCGCAGCCTCCATCGCATCCTTGAAGCCAGCGGTACGCTGCTGGGCGTTGGTCGTCGTGGAGACGCCTTCAATGATGCCCACTTCATCACCGGCCTTCAGTTGCTTGGCCAGGTACTCACCCACCAGACGCGCACCTTTGCGGTTGTCCGGGCCTACGAACGGAACGCTGATGTTCTTGCTTTTGATCACAGCCGGATCGAGCTGGTTATCGATGTTGATCACGGTGATACCGGCATCGACGGCCTTCTTGATCACCGGCACCATCGCTTTGGAATCAGACGGTGCGATAACCAGCGCGTTGACCTTCGCCAGAATCATCTGTTCGACGATGCGCGTCTGCCCCGCCGTATCGGTTTCGTCCTTGATGCCGTTGGAGATCAGGTCGAAATCGGCGGAATGTTCTTTCTGGTAGGCCTTGGCGCCGTCTTCCATGGTCAGGAAGAATTCGTTGGCCAGAGATTTCATGACCAGAGCGACTTTGGGTTTTTCAGGGGACTCGGCGAAAGCCGAAGAGACAGGCAGTGCGGCGGATGCGGCAGCCAGCATGGCGACAGCAAGAAGACGTCCAGCGAATGGCAGCTTCATGGGTTCACTCCGATCTTATGATTATTGTGAGCAACGCTTGCGCTGGCGTAAGCTCGCTGCACCCCACGACGAAATCAATTCACCGCGAAGACCGCGCAAACGTTTGCGTAGACCGAACTATGCGAATCCTGCCGACATTTGTCAACGACTGAAAATCTGCATTTTTTGTAGGGCGAATCACCGTCACCACCCTCTTCTCCTAGGCGGTCGTGTTGATCACACCGCCGCTGCCGGACCCCTTGGCCATCTCGCGAACCAGATTGCCGGCCACTTCCATGAGTGCAGCGTTGGTGTCTGCAATCTGCCCCTGGATCGACATGACGACTGTCGTCTTGGCTTCTTCGGTCGGATAGCTGGCCGCCTGCGCCGCGGCCAATTGCTGTTGCTGCTCCTGCAATTGCTGCTGCAACTCCTTCATGCGCTTGAGCAGTATCTTGATCGTGATGCTTTGATTGCCACCGCTTTCGGCCGGCGCCTCCTCCTGCACTGGGCCGCCACCGGTTCTGACTTGCTTCGTATCGCCAGCGTCTTTGCCCAGCGCTTCGGCCGCCGCTTGCTCGTTGGCCTCGCTCAGGGCATTGATCGTAGCGGCTGTTTTTCCGCCGATGGTAACCGCGCCGGGGTTTGGCAAACCGATAGTCAATGACATTTGAACTCCTGAAAAATTGGATCCCTATCAAGGCGCATCGGCCAGTGCGCCGTTTTCTTTAGCACAGATCCGAAAACCGGCCAGCTCACCCTGCGGAGGGAGCTCGTAGTCCTTTTCGGTGAGCCGAACGAGAAAACAGCCCGCGTTCGGAAACCCGGATGAGCGAGGGAGGATCAAAACCAATCATCGAATAAATCTTGATTTAAATCATGAGGTTAAACATTTCTCTCAAGCACAGTACGACTGGTACAGATCCTGCTCCCTCCCTGCACCCCTGGCATTCAGATCGGCCCGGGGCGCATCTAGATGAACCTGCATCAGCACCGTCTCACTACTAGAGAGAAAAATAATGACATCTGCTTTGAAGAATTTCGTTCCGGGCGCTTTGGCCCTCCTCCTGCTCCTGCCAACCGCCCTCCAGGCAAAAGAAGCCGAAACTCAGGCCAAGCTGGCCAATGTAGTGGTACTGGCCACCGGCGGCACCATTGCCGGCGCGGGCGCCAGCGCGGCCAACAGCGCGACCTATCAAGCCGCGAAGGTAGGCGTCGAACAATTGATCGCCGGCATTCCCGAACTGAGCAAGCTGGCCAATGTGCGTGGCGAACAGGTCATGCAAATCGCGTCGGAAAGCATCACCAACGAAAACCTCCTGCAACTGGGTCGTCGCGTTTCCGAACTGGCCGACAGCAAAGACGTCGATGGCATCGTCATCACCCACGGCACCGACACCCTGGAAGAGACCGCTTACTTCCTGAACCTGGTGGAAAAAACCGACAAGCCGATCATCGTCGTCGGCTCCATGCGCCCGGGCACCGCCATGTCGGCGGACGGCATGCTGAACCTGTACAACGCCGTGGCCGTCGCCAGTAGCAAAGAAGCTCGCGGCAAAGGCGTACTGGTGACAATGAACGATGAAATCCAGTCGGGTCGCGATGTCAGCAAGATGATCAACATCAAGACAGAAGCGTTCAAAAGCGCTTGGGGTCCGCTCGGCATGGTAGTTGAAGGGAAATCCTACTGGTTCCGCCTGCCAGCCAAGCGCCACACCATGGATTCGGAATTCGATATCAAAAACATCAAGAGCCTTCCTGACGTAGAAATCGCCTATTCCTACGGCAATGTCAGCGACACAGCCTACAAGACCCTCGCCCAGTCCGGCGCCAAGGCGATCATCCATGCCGGTACCGGCAACGGCTCGGTTTCCTCCCGCGTGGTTCCGACCTTGCAAGCACTGCGCAAGGACGGTGTGCAGATCATTCGCTCGTCTCACGTCAATGCCGGTGGTTTCGTTCTGCGCAACGCCGAGCAACCTGACGACAAATACGACTGGGTGGTTGCTCACGACCTGAACCCACAGAAAGCCCGCATCCTGGCCATGGTTGCCTTGACCAAGACCAACGACAGCAAAGAGCTGCAACGGATGTTCTGGGAATACTGATCTGCCTTCGCCCGATCCATTCCTGATCGGACACTGATTTCACCCTTCGTCAACCTGACGGAGGGTGAAGCTTGCGCCTCCGCCAAAGAAAAATTACACCTGCGCGACACCAAAACCGGAAAACCGCTGTCAGAGGATTTTCTTGAATTTTAAGCAGTTGCGAAAATGCCTACAGTTAAATACTGTATGCACGTACAGCTTAATAAGGATAACCTCGTGGCCACTTCCCCTGATGCTCCTGACGCTTACGAACGCATGGGCATGCGCGTTCAAAAAATCATCAACTCCCCCACCGCACAAAAAGCCAAAGCCGCGCTGATCTTCCGACTTCCAGACGAGCCGGCGGATGAATGGGAGCGCTTGCTGGAAGAGATCGACGAGAACGACAACGTCACCCTCGCCTACCGCGACGATGGTGGCGTACAGATTTTCTGGGTTGTGCCGAAGGAAGATTGATTCAATGATTCTGCGTTTTGCTGCTGTGCTGCTGCTGTTCATATCCATTGGCGCGCAAGCCGGTGCGCCGCGTACGTTCACCGAGGCCAAGAAGGTCGCCTGGAAACTGTACGCCCCACAATCCACCGAGTTTTATTGCGGGTGCAAATACACTGGCAACAAGGTTGATCTGGCCGCCTGTGGCTATGTCCCACGCAAGAACGCCAAACGTGCATCCCGCATCGAATGGGAGCACATCGTTCCCGCGTGGCAGTTCGGCCATCAACGTCAATGCTGGCAGGAAGGCGGTCGCAAGAATTGCACCCGCTATGACCCAAGCTATCAGAAAGCCGAAGCCGACCTGCACAACCTGGTGCCGAGCATCGGCGAGGTGAATGGCGACCGCAGCAATTTCAGCTACGGTTGGTTGCCGGTCGAAAAGGGTCAGTACGGCTCATGCCTGACTCAGGTCGACTTCAAGGCGAAGAAGGTCATGCCCCGCCCTTCGATTCGCGGCATGATCGCCCGCACCTACTTTTACATGAGCAAACAATACGGCTTGCGCTTGTCGAAGCAGGATCGGCAACTGTACGAAGCCTGGGACAAGACTTACCCGGTGCAAGACTGGGAGCGCCAGCGTAATCAGAGCGTGGCGTGCGTGATGGGACGCGGCAATGAATTTGTCGGCCCGGTGAACCTGAAAGCCTGCGGTTGATATCCTGATCAAAAGAAAAGGCCTTGAGCGACAAACTCAAGGCCTTTTTTGTGCTCAACCGCCGGACTTGTTGTAACGCCAGTAGCCCATCAGATTGAGTGATTCGCGAGGGATGCCACGCTCCTTGATCAGGTATTTGCGCAGACTCATGACCGCTGCTGATTCTCCGGCGATCCAGCCATAGAATCCCTCGCTGGCCGTTTCGGCGACCTCCCAAAGAATCTCTTCTTCGATGTCGACATCTGCCAGCTCGACCGCCTGCCCAACCGGCGATGCATCAACAGGCAACGTCGCCTGCCGCACGGCTTCCACCATCAACGTACCAGCAGCTGCCTGATCGCGAATCAGCCATTGCACCAAAAGCCCGGGCCAGTCAGGAACCGCCAACATGTCTTCACGACTGTCGACCTCAAAAAACGCCTGGGTCTGCGGCGGTTCAGCCAGTCTCGCCAGTTCTTCCAGAATCCCCATGGCGGCCGGCAACGCTGTGGAATCGGCGACCAGCAGAAGTTGCTTGAGCGTTTGCGGAGGTTTCCATTCAAATCCCCCCGCCTCTTGTGCCGTGAATCGGCTGTCGGGGGCGAGAATCTGCATCGACTCGCCAGGCTGTGCTCGCAAGGCCCAACGGGAGGCAGGACCGGTCTCGCCGTGCAGTACGAAATCGATATCCACTTCGCCTGCTTCGGCACGCAAGTGGCGGATGGTGTAGGTGCGCATCGCCGGGCGACGATCAACCAGCATCGAGCGGAAACGGGCGTACCACCCCTCCCCCTGAGAAAGCCTGGCGGGTGAGCCATCTGCTGCAGGGAAAAACAGCTTCACTCGCTGATCCGGCGCCCACGCAGCCATCTCGGTGACCGCCGAGCTTGCGAGGGTGATCCGCATCAGATGCGGACTCAGTTGATGCTTGTGACGCAAAACAACGTCGAACAACTTGTAAGGATTGGCGGAGGCCATGCGGAGCTCCTTCTGGGTATCTTCAGTGATTGCTTTAAAAACGAATCACGGGGGACACCCTTTAGTCAGCTCCGCCGAATGGATCGCTTATTGAGCGACCGTGCGCTCGATCACCAGTGTTTCGATGTTCTGCTTCTTCGCCTTGATCAGCGCGGCGTTCACATCCGCCTGCCGTGCCTCGGCGTCAGCCTTCGAATTGAAAGGGCCAAGCAGGATCCGGGTCTTGCCGCTGGCGTCCTTGATGACGCTGGCCACAAAGGCATGCTCGATCAGCCAGCCGCTGAGGTCGCTTACGGCTTGGGGAGTTTCACCGCGCACTTCCAGATCCCACTGCGGCCCCACCGCAACAGGCGCCGCTACCACCGCCGGTTTCGCTTTTTGCGCATCCACACTCTTGCCTTCGCCACATCCTGCCAATGCCAGTGCCGCGACTACCCAGACCAATTTGCGCACAACGCTTCCCTCTGATTTTTCAAAGCGGCGATCTTAACATTCGAGAATACTTTCGGAGCCCCGCAAAATGGGCACAAAAGGACGAGATTGATGCTGACAGCCCCTGTATAGTTACGCGCTGGGAATTAATGCCGCTGCTGCGCGTCAGAAAGAGGCACCCAGACTTTAAGACTTCGCACTAATCTATACGTACCACCGACCTCTGCACTGTCTGAATCAGGTGCCCTACAAAGCAATCAAGGAGAAGACCATGCTGATACTCACCCGCAAAGTCGGTGAAAGCATAAACATTGGTGATGACATCACGATCACCATTCTCGGCGTCAGCGGCCAGCAAGTTCGAATCGGCATCAATGCTCCGAAGAACGTTGCAGTGCACCGGGAAGAGATCTACCAGCGCATCCAGGCTGGCCTGACCGCTCCGGACAAGCCACAAACGCCCTGAGCCCTACCGCAGTCAGTAGCCAGTTCGTTTGCCTGCGCGCAATGACTGGCTAAAGATTCAAGCGCCGTATTGCCATTCCCCCACCTCCCTGGTGACGGCGCGTGCCACGCCCCTTCCCGCCTCACCCTTCTCGCGACCGATACTAACTGTCATTCAAAGGGTTGGCTGTCGGATATTTCCGAATAGCGAATGGGAATCTCGCCCGCCTAGCCGAATGTAACGCCACGCGCCATTCCCGTGGCCGCCACGACCATCAATATCAATAGAAGCGCTTCCGCATGACTGATCCGCGCGAACACCTTGGCACGCCCCGTGTCAGGGATAGCGCCGCGCGCCTTGGCCACGCGCCACTTGATCAGAGTGATCATCGGCACCAGTTCCAGAAGCAGAATCAGCACAAACAACGTCATCTTCAGATGGAACAGCGGCTGATGCAGGTAGTAGTCGGTTCCCTTCTCATAACCGGCAAAGGCGCGCATGCCGCCGGAGATGAGCAGCACCAGCGCCGAGAGCCCCCAGACATTGTCGGCAAGCAATACGCGCCCGACCTCACCCGAGCCGGACGCCAGGCGACTGAAGGCCGTCCCACGCGTCAACACCGCCCAGAAGCCCATGGCAAATGCCAATAGATGAATCGCTGCAAGAAACCAGTGAACCAGCATTGATGAACTCCTGTACTGCAGAGGCGAAATCAGCCTGACAGTAGTAGTCGAAAAAATGAGGACTTGCCTGTCACCCCTCCCGGAAAAACGGAAGCGGGCGAGACGAGAGACTGGCAGAGGCGCGGGAAAGGCAAATCGCGGGCAAAAAAAATCCCAAGCAGCTGATGGAAGCTTGGGATTTAAAAATGCATAAACCGTGGTGGTGAACGCGGGGCGGATATTACTGATTTATTCGTCTTGTAACAACGTATTTTTGATAACCGAATGGTTAATAAAATCCGTAACTCCTTAAATATCCACACTATTTAAAAGGTCGCTCACAAAAGTCGGCGACGAATGGATCAAAATCCATCGCAGTCAATACGCGCACGGCTCAAGAATTTTACAAAAATGAGTTCAGGATCCCCCGGGTCAAGGTTCTCCACCGTTCCGCTATGCTGATATCCAAGATTTGTCAGCAGCTGCCGCATCGGCAAGTTGGACGCATTGGTCGACGTGAAGATCTTGCCTGCAACAGCGTGATGCTCCAGACCACTCACGATTTGCCGACCCACGCCGGAACGCCTGCTCGCACTGGAGACGACCACGAGGGATATGAACCATTCACCGAAAAAGCTTCGATCCAAACAGCCGTAGCCGAGAAGAACGCCAGGATTGTCAGTCTCGCAGACAACCCAGCACTCATGCGCCCCAACTGCTCTCGCGATGCACGCTCGACGGCGGCTATCTGTTTCAGCGACAGGATCAATCTTCAACAGGCTTTCGATATCGCCTGAACTGGCGCGCCTGAATTGGCGACTCATGAATACACCCCTGCAAATGTGCCGAAGTGTAGCTGCGGTCGACCAAACGGAAATTTGCAAAGGTTCTGAAAATCGCAGACAACAAAAAAGGCCCACCTTTCGGTGAGCCCTTTCAGACCGCCCAGCAGAGCGGATTTTGTTTGGTAGGCGCGATTGGACTCGAACCAACGACCCCCACCATGTCAAGGTGGTGCTCTAACCAACTGAGCTACGTGCCTGCTGTGAGGCGGCATTCTACGGAATTCCGGAGGGGTGTCAACACCTTTTTTTCACCTAACCCTATGAATATGCAAAATATTTAATTTCGACCCGCCGCAAGAAGATTTCCCGGTGGCTGGCGGAGGTTTTTCAACTGGGGTAGGATCGCTGCACTCGTAAAATATATTAAACAGAGGCTGCAGGATGGCGAACACCCCTTACCCAGAGTCTTACTACGCGGCATCGGCCAACGCCGCACCACCACGTCCTGCCCTGCAGGATGACGTGGAGACGGATGTCTGTGTGATCGGCGCTGGTTATACGGGACTTTCCTCGGCGCTGTTCCTGCTGGAGAACGGGTTTCGCGTGACCGTGCTGGAAGCCGCCAAGGTCGGCTTCGGCGCCTCGGGGCGCAATGGCGGGCAAATCGTCAATAGCTACAGCCGTGACATTGATGTGATCGAACGCAGCGTCGGCCCGAAACAGGCGCAACTGCTCGGGCAGATGGCCTTCGAAGGCGGCCGGATCATTCGTGAGCGTGTCAGCAAATACAACATCCAGTGCGACCTCAAGGACGGCGGCGTATTCGCCGCCCTCACCGCCGAGCAGATGGGTCACCTGGAATCGCAGAAACGCTTGTGGGAACGCTTCGGCCACACGCAACTGGAACTGCTCGATCAACGCCGCATTCGCGAAGTGGTGGCTTGCGATCAATACGTCGGCGGCATGCTCGACATGAGCGGCGGCCACATCCACCCGCTCAACCTGGCCCTCGGTGAAGCAGCCGCCGTTGAATCCCTGGGCGGCGCCATTTACGAACAGTCGCCGGCCGTGCGCATCGAACGCGGTGCCAACCCGGTCGTACATACACCGCAAGGCAAGGTCAGAGCCAAATTCATCATCGTCGCCGGCAACGCCTACCTCGGCAATCTGGTGCCGGAGCTGGCGGCCAAATCGATGCCATGCGGCACTCAGGTCATCACCACCGAACCACTGGGCGATGATCTGGCGAAATCCCTGCTGCCGCAGGACTACTGCGTCGAAGACTGCAACTACCTGCTCGACTACTACCGCCTTACCGGCGACAAGCGTCTGATCTTCGGCGGCGGTGTGGTGTATGGCGCGCGGGATCCGGCAAACATCGAGGCGATCATCCGCCCGAAAATGCTCAAGGCCTTCCCGCAGCTCAAGGACGTGAAAATCGACTACGCCTGGACCGGCAACTTCCTGCTGACCCTGTCGCGCCTGCCTCAGGTCGGACGCCTGGGCGACAACATCTATTACTCCCAGGGCTGCAGTGGCCACGGCGTGACCTACACACACCTGGCCGGCAAGGTATTGGCCGAGGCACTGCGCGGACAAGCCGAGCGTTTCGATGCCTTTGCTGATCTGCCGCACTACCCTTTCCCCGGCGGGCAACTGCTGCGCACACCGTTTGCCGCACTGGGCGCGTGGTACTACGGATTGCGCGACAAGCTCGGTTTCTGATGAGCGAAAAAAGGGGCCGCTGAACAGCGGCCCCTTTTACATCCAGCATCAATCACAACTGATCCCGCCCAATCCCGCTGCGAATCCGCAGGATATCCGCGAGCACTGCCAAAGCAATTTCCGCCGGTGTCTTGCTGCCTAGGTTGAGGCCGATCGGCGCATGAATTCGCGCCAGCTCGCTCTCCCCCAGACCGCCAACCCTACGCAAACGCTCGAAGCGCTTTTGTGAAGTCTGCAACGAACCCATCACGCCGATGTAAAACGCCTCGGTGCGCACAGCTTCCATCATCGCCAGATCGTCGATGCGCGGATCATGGGTCAAGGCCACCACCGCGGTATCACGGTGGCAACCGCCATCGGCGATGAACACCGACGGCAATTGCCGGCGAATCTCCACGCCATTGAGCACCACGTCTTTCAGCACTTCTTCACGCGGGTCGCAGAGGATCACTTCGAAGCCGAGACCGACCGCGAATTCCGCACAGGCCTGCGCCACGCTGGAATACCCCGCCAGCAGCAAGCGCTGAGCAGCCCCGATGCGGATCCGTACCCGGTCGATTTCACGCTCGATTCGCGCGCCCTGCTCGTGATCGGTAAACAGGCTACGCGCACCAGTAGTCAGATCGACTTCGCGAATCACCCGGCGCTGCCCGAGCAACGCCGATTCGAGCTCACGCAGGTGCGCCTGCACATCGCAGCCGGCGTCAAATTTCTCTACCAGCACATCGAGTATGCCGCCGCACGGCAGGCTGACCCGCGAACGCGGATCGTCACCTTCGCCATAACGCACGACGTTGATCGCATCGAGAAACGCACCTTCGGCGACGCGCTCGAGAAAGTCTTCCTCGACACAACCACCGGACAGCGACCCGATCCACTGCCCGCCGTCGTTCACCGCCAGCAGCGAACCTGGCGCGCGTGGCGCCGAACCATAGGTGGTCAGCACGGTGCAGAGCCAGATGCGTTGCCCCGCCGTCGACCACTCCAGCGCCCGACGCACAACCTGCAGATCGAGATGCTGCATGATCAGTGCGCCTTGTGCTCGATGGACGGGGCGTCAGCCTGAAGCTTCTGCACATCGCCCACCGCCAACTCAGCAGACTGACCACCCCAACCCTGACGCAGGTAGTTCAGCAGATCGGTCAGTTGTTCGGCACTGAGCTTGTCGGCAAAACCCGGCATCGGCTGCATGTGTTCGAACCCGGCGAATTTCTGTTCGCCGATGCCATCCTCGATCACGCGCAACAGGTTGCGCGGGTCTTCCAGACGCAACGTGGTGTTGCCGCGCATGGCCACCGCGATGTGCGGTTTGCCCTCGCCACCGGCCGCGTGACAGCCGGCGCAGACGTTCAAGTATTCCTGACGGCCGCGCTGGGCGCTGACACTGAGTTTTTCCACCGGCACCTCGGTCAGTTCTTTCGCCGCCGGAGGCTTGTCGCCCAGCAGGAAAGTCGCCATCGCCGCCAGATCCGGATCATTCAGACCCTGAGTGCTGTTGTGGAACACCGGGAACATCTCGTTGAACATCGTGCCCTGGGCGCTCATGCCGTGCTTGAGGAACGTGCTCAGGTCCTGATGGTTCCAGCCGCGTGCCGCCAAGTCGGTTGCCAGCAGGCTCGGCGCCAGATAGCCGTTAAGGATGCCGCCGGTCAGGCGCTTATCCAACTGCATCGCGCCCGGCAGGCCGCGTGGCGTATGGCATTCGCCGCAATGGCCGAGCACTTCGACCATGTACTGGCCGCGTTTCCAGGCGTCGCTTTTGCCTTCGGAAGGCTCCAGCTTCAACGCTTTACCGTACATCATGTTCCAGCCAATCAAGCCCGGACGCACGTTGAACGGGAAGCTCAGACTGGTCACCGGCGCGGCGCGCTCGATCGGCTCGACGGTTTTCAGATACGCGTGAATCGCATCCGAATCCGCACGCGGCATCAAGTGATACGAGGTGTACGGCATCGCCGGATACAGGTTGGCGCCGTCACGACGCTTGCCTTCGGTGAGCGCGGCGAAGAACTCTTCATCGGTGTAGAGACCGATGCCGTGCTCCTTGCTCGGCGTGATGTTGGTACCGTAGATCGTGCCGAACGGCGACACGATCGGCAGCCCGCCCGCATACGGCGCGCCACCCGGCGCCGTGTGGCAGGCCATGCAGTCAGCGGCGCGGGCAAGGTATTCACCGCGCTTGACCTGTTCATCCGCATGCGCCGCAAACACAGGTGCAGCCAGCCCGACCGCCAGGGCCAGGCGGGTCAATAATTGCTTCATGCTTAACCCTCCTTGACCAGGCCGAGATCAGTCAGCACGTTGCGGGTGGCGTTGTAGTAACGCACGTACCCGGTGCAACGGCAGACGTGATGGCCGAGGCTGTCCTCGATGACTTGCTCCAGTTTGCTTTTGACGATTGGCTGGCGTTGCAGCTTTTCCACCAGCACGGTCGCGGCGTTGACGAAACCCGGCGCGCAGTAGCTGCACTGGAAGGCGAATTCGTCGACAAAACGCTGCTGGATCGGGTTCAGCTCGGTGACCTGGCCTTGCTCGTCACGCTTGGCGTGGCCTTCGATGGTGCGGACTTTCTTGCCCTCGAAGTAATGCGCGCCAGTGATGCAGGTGCGCACTTCTTCGCTGGTGCCGTCCGGGTTGTCGACGATCACCACGCAGGCGTGGCAGATGCCCTGACCGCAGCCCAGGCGCGAACCGGTGAGGTTCTTGTATTCGTGCAGGTAATCGATCATCGGCAGGTCATCAGGGATGTCCACCGGGCCGACGGATTGACCGTTGAGGGTCAGTTGAAGCGGACGGTTAGCCATTGAGGGCCTCCTTGATGCGCGCAGCAGTGATTGGCAGATCGCGAACACGTTTACCGATGGCGTGGGCCACGGCGTTACCGATGGCACCGACCACCGGAATCATCACCACTTCGGCGATGCCTTTGGACGGGTCGCTTGGGGACAGCGGCGGCAGGATTTCCGACGTCTGCTTCCACACCGCCACATGGCGCGCCATCGGCAGGCGATAACGGTTGAAGTTCCAGTCACCCTCCCCTGGCCCGCCTTCGTACAACGGCATCTCTTCCATCAAGGCGTGACCGATGCCCATGGCGATCCCGCCTTCGAGCTGACCACGAACCAGTTCTTCGACCAGCACCCGTCCGCATTCCAGCCACGAGTGATGGTTGAGCACTTCGACTTCTGCCGAACCTTTGTTGACCTTCAACTCGACCAGCGTTGCGACCGGGCTGTAGTAGGTCACGGCGGCGTTGTTCAACTGGACGACCGGATAGGCGATGTTCTGCCGATCCAGCAGATGGAAACCGGCGCTGGTCATTTGCGCCTTTTTCGCTTTCGGGGCGCCGTCGCCGTACTTCACCGCCAGACCGTCGAGCGGCAGACGCTCGCGCACGCCATCGATGCTGTATTCGGCCTCGGCCCAGCTCCAGCGGTTGAAACCGTGAACCGTGGCGCCAGTGACCAGACCGCGCTCGTGAGCACGCTTGGCCAGCTCTTCGAAGGTCAGTGGCTGCATGCCGTTGGCGGTCAGTTTGCCGTCGACCCAATGCGCATCTTCGCGACGCACCACGTAAGGGTTGGCCTGGCCGCCGTAAGGGCCCTGACGCCAGATCTCCAGCGCCGCCGGCCACAGACCGTGGTTGAATAGCACGCGCGCCGCTTCACGGGTGGCGTGGCTGAAGTAGTAGGCGGAGTTGGTCGCGGACGAGGCCGATGCCAGCTTGCCGACCCAGCGCGGGTTGCGCAGGAAGTTGTCCTGTTCGGCCTGGCTCATGATGTAAGGGTTGCCGGCGGTGACCAGCTGCATTTCATCCCACTCGGTTTCGCCGGTCTTCACGTCGTGAGCCGCGCTGCCGAGGAAATCAGCCACCACTAACGCTTGCGAGGTGGACATGCCGGTGCCGATCTCGATACCGATGTGACGCAGGGAAATGCGCCCGTCAGCGGTGAACTCGATGCTGGCCATCGGCGCTTCGGAACCGGTGCCGAAGTCTTTCTGGCAAATGGCGAAACCCACGCCATACCAGTTGTCCGGATCCGCCGCTTCGCGCTGCTTCTTGATCGCGTCGCGGTTTTTCCAGACTTCGTGCAGCGAAGCCTTGTCGAGAATCTCGTGCAGGCGCAACGCACCGGCCGGGATCGCGCCCTGGGTGTTTTTCATCCCCGAGCGCAGCGCGTTCTTGCGTCGCAGATCGATGGCATCGACACCAAGGCGATCGGCGATTTCGTCGACCATCATCTCGGTGGAGGCCATGCTCTGCAGCGTGCCGTAGCCACGCATCGAACCCGCTTCAACCGCTCGGGAATGGTAAGCGGTGACCTGCAGGTCGTTCTGCGGCATGTAGTAGATCGACTGCGCCGCCGTAGCGCCAACGGCGGCCACCGACGGGCTGTAGTTGATCCGACCGCCACCGTCGACGCTCATCTCGGCACGGAAAATCTTGAAGCTGTGATCGGTCTTGTCCACCGCCAACTGATAGCGGATGTCGAACGGGTGGCGCTTGATGCCGCTCTGGAATTGCTCGTAACGGTCGTTGGCCAGGCGAATCGGCACACCTGCGCCGTACAACGCCGCCAAAGCTGCGTAGTAGACGAAAATGTTGTGGTCCTTGGAACCGTAACCGACGGTGTAACCCGGGTGCATGTTCAGGTTCGCCAGGCCGAAACGCGACGGCCCGATCATCTTCGCGGTCTCGGTGGCGGTTTCCAGCGGACATTGGGTGGCGACGACGAAATGCAGGGTCTTGGTCGCCGGGTCGTACCAGCCGTTGCCATTGTCCGGTTCCATCGCGGCCGGCTCGATCGACGGGGTTTTGTAGCGTTCGTCGAACACCAGCCAGTTGTCCGGCGGGGTGTCGATCTCTTTCTTCATGCGGTCGGCGTAGAACAGGCCGCGCTCGGTCAGGTTGCCGTGCAGGTTCGGCTGGGAATTCCACACCGGGCGACGGTTCTTCAGCATCGGGAACAGGATCGAATCCTTGAGGCTGGCGAACTCGTCTTCGTCCGCCGACGTCGGGCCACCGACGCGCACGTAACGGAAACTGCCATAGGGATCGCCTTCGTAGAACGGCACTTGCGCACCGTAACGAATCGCTTTGTCATTGAATTTGAGTTTGTTCTTGGCCTGGCGGAAACGCTCGAAGTCGTTCCAGATCAGGATCGCGACCGGGTGACCGATGAACATCGGTACTTTACCTTCCGGCAGCAGAGGATCCGGCGCGTGCTCTTCGGGGAACACGATGCCGTCCTTGTCCAGGTCGGCGGCGGTAACGATACGATCAGGCTGCAGATCGGCGCCGAGCCACGACAGGTCATAGCCTTCGTAGATACGGTCAGCCTTGATGGTTTTCAGCAACATGGCGTGGCCTTGCTGCTGGGGCCAGCCCGGCATGTCCTTGGAACGGATGTCGCGGGCAAACACTTTGCTGCCGCAGACCTTGGACAAGGCATCGTTACGCTGACGCGCCTTGCCGTTGTTGCCGAGCCACTGCTCGGACGGCACGGTCACGCTGTTTTCCATCAAGGCACCGAGCGCCTGACTGCTGAGCGGCGTGAGCGTAACGCTCACACCCGCCACCAGCCCGCCCTGAAGGAACGAGCGCCGGGATATTTCACGGTTGGACATGGATCATCCTCTGGGCGGTTATGGATCCGCCCTTCTGGTTATCTACTGGGAATCTCGAGTCTTGCAGAAGCCCTTTTTGACGAAGCAAAGGGCGTGATGACAGTGCAAAGCTGACCGAAAGGTTAACTTTATAGGTTTCTGAGCTCGCAGCAAACAACCAGTTACAAAAATTTGACTAAAGAATCAAAAAATCAATGCGGCATTGCATCGCAGCGACTCGGAGACGCAGGTAGATTGCCCGGCAGCATCGAACGAGCCACGGCTAGGGTTCGTCGCCGGCTACAAGGGAGGAATTTGGGAGAGGTCAAATTTCAGACACAAAAAACCCCGGTCTTTCGACCAGGGTCTTTGCTATCGATTCCGAATCAACCAGAGGTTGCTTTCGGTGTTTCAAGGCGTTCAGTGGTCCTTGAAACAGATATGGCGCAGCGGACGGGACTCGAACCCGCGACCCCCGGCGTGACAGGCCGGTATTCTA
>NZ_JBQEQB010000019.1:107713-149568 GCF_052046055.1 Pseudomonas sp. 22082 | reverse complement strand
GATGGCCTCATCGCGGGCAAGCCCGCTCCCACAGGGATCACTCTTGTCTCAGGATTTGCCGTTGCCTTCAATGTGGCCGAGCGGCACCCGCTTCTCTATCGCGCTCGACAACACGATCGAGGTCTTGCTGAAGCCGAATTTCGCCACCCGGTTGATCAGCTCTTCCAGCTCGGTCATCGAGCCCACGGCTGCCTGCATGATCACGCACGGGTCGCCGGTGACGCGGTGGCATTCGGTGAGTTGCGGAATTCTGATCAGTTCGTCGTACACCTTCGGGTTGCCGTGCTGGTTCAGGCGCAGTTCGATAACGCACTGGATCGGCAGGCCGAGTTTGGCCATGTCGACTTTGGCCGAGTAGCCGGTGATGACGCCGCTGGCCTCAAGTTTGGCCACACGCTCGGCGACGGCGGGGGCGGAGAGGTTCACTTTGCGGGCGAGGTCGGCGTAGGACGCGCGACCGTTTTCGAGCAGGGCGCTGAGCAGCATGCGGTCGTATTTGTCCAAGGTCGGACTCCTGAAAATGCCAGACTTTCGAAATCGCGGTTTTGGCCGTCGATCTCCGTGTTTTCAAAAGTGTACCGGCGCTATAAACAGGTTTTGTAACTTATTTTTAGCGGTTGGCCTTTCTAGAATAACCCATCCCCTGAGTCTGACTTTCGAGCTGCCCATGTCTGCCTTGCGCCGTTTTTCCCTGCCCTTGATCGCTGCGTTTTTTGCGCTGTACGTGATTTGGGGATCGACCTATCTGGTGATCCGCATCGGCGTCGAATACTGGCCGCCGCTGATGCTCGGCGGCGTGCGCTTCGTGATTGCCGGCACCCTGATGTACGCGTTCCTGCGCTGGCGCGGAGCACCGGCGCCGACCTGGGCGCAGTGGAAGGCGGCGGGGATCATCGGGATTCTGTTGCTCAGCTTCGGCAACGGCGCGGTGACTTTGGCCGAGCACAGCGGCGTGGCGTCGGGGGTTGCCGCGCTGGCGGTGGCAACGGTGCCACTGTTCACTTTGCTTTGCGGTTATTTCTGGGGCGCGCGCAACACTCGCCTGGAGTGGGCCGGGGTGGTGATGGGGATTATCGGTATCGCGATGCTCAACATGGGCTCCAACCTGCAATCGAGCCCGTTGGGCGCGGCGTTGCTGATTTTCGCGGCGGCGAGCTGGGCGTTCGGCTCGGTGTGGAGCAAGCACTTGCCGCTGCCTCAGGGCGCAATGGCCAGTGCCGTGGAAATGCTGGTGGGCGGCGTGGTGCTGTTGATCGGCAGCGCGACCAGCGGTGAACACCTGCAGGCCATGCCGCCGCTGGAAGGCTGGCTGGCGCTGGCGTACCTGATCTTCTTCGGCTCGATCATCGCCTTCAACGCTTACATGTATCTGTTGAAAAACGTTCGTCCGGCGGCGGCCACCAGTTATGCCTACGTCAACCCGGCGGTGGCGGTGTTGCTGGGGATCGTGTTTGTCGGCGAGACCATCGGCATCGAAGAGGCGCTGGCGATGCTGGTGATCATCGGCGCGGTGGTGCTGATCAGTCTGCCGCAGTGGCGGCGTCCGGCGCGGTCGCCGGTGGTCAGCGAGCCGGCTGCCGCAGCGAAGGTCATAGCGACGGAGCAGCGTGGGAATTAGGGTAAACTGCGCGTCATCGCATACTTGTTTTGCACAACCGCTCTGATTTTTCCTACGGTACTCCCATGACTTTCGCCACCCTTGGCCTGATCGAACCCTTGCTGCGCTCCCTCGAGAAGCTCGGCTACCAGACCCCGACGCCGGTGCAGGCGCAAGCCATTCCGGCCGTGCTGGCCGGTCGCGACCTGATGGCTGCGGCCCAGACCGGCACCGGCAAGACCGCCGGTTTCGCTTTGCCGCTGCTGCAACTGCTGGCGATGGAAGGGCCGAAAGTCACCGCCAACTCGGTGCGCGCGCTGATTCTGGTGCCGACCCGCGAGCTGGCCGAGCAAGTCCACGAAGCCGTGCGCCAGTACGCTGAGAACCTGCCATTGCGCACTTACGCGGTGTACGGCGGTGTCAGCATCAACCCGCAGATGATGAAGCTGCGCGGCGGCGTCGATCTGCTGGTCGCGACCCCGGGCCGTTTGCTCGACCTGTTCCGCCAGAACGCGCTGAAATTCAACCAGCTGCAAACCCTGGTACTGGACGAAGCCGACCGCATGCTCGACCTGGGCTTTTCCGAGGAGCTCGCGAACATTTACCGCGCGCTGCCGAAGAAACGTCAGACGCTGCTGTTCTCCGCGACCTTCTCCGATGACATCCGCCTGCTGGCCGGGCAGATGCTCAACGATCCGCAGAGCATCGAAGTCAGCCCGCGCAACGTCGCCGCCAACACCGTCAAGCAGTGGGTGGTGACGGTGGACAAGAAGCGCAAGCCGGAATTGTTCGTGCACCTGCTGCGCAAGAACAAGTGGAAGCAGGTGCTGGTGTTCGCCAAGACCCGTAATGGTGTGGACGCGTTGGTCGAGAAACTTCAGGGACTGGGCGTGAACGCCGACGGGATCCACGGCGACAAGCCGCAGGCGACCCGGCAGCGGGCGCTGGACCGCTTCAAACTGAGCGAAGTGCAGATTCTGGTGGCCACCGACGTGGCGGCCCGTGGTCTGGATATCGAAGACCTGCCGCTGGTGGTCAACTTTGATCTGCCGATCGTGGCCGAGGATTACATTCACCGTATCGGCCGCACTGGCCGCGCGGGTTCGACCGGTGAGGCGATTTCGCTGGTGTGCGCCGATGAAGTGAACATGTTGTCGGCGATTGAAATGCTGACCCGCAGCACGTTGAAGCGCGAGGTTGAGCCGGATTTCGTGCCCGAGCACCGCGTGCCGGACACCGATGCCAGTGGTCAGGTGATCAAGAAGCCGAAGAAACCGAAGAAGCCGAAAGCTTCCGGTGGCGGTGGCAAGCGCAATCTGGGCAAGTGGGTGGACAGCGGCGAGACCCAGGCGCCGGAGCCTTCGATCAAGCCTGTGCGCAAGGTGCCGGTGTTCAATACCGGGCCGCGTAAGCGTAAGCCTTAAGCGTCATACAGGGTCGTTCCCGCGCAATGCGGGAACGATCAGTTACGCTGTTTCAACCAGTCCAGCATTCCAGCTCCGGCCGCCCGGCCACTGGCAAAACACGCCGTCAGCAAATACCCGCCTGTCGGCGCTTCCCAATCCAGCATCTCCCCCGCACAAAACACCCCCGGCAGCGCCTTGAGCATCAAGCGCTCATCCATCGCCTCGAACGTCACTCCGCCCGCGCTGCTGATTGCCTCATCCAGCGGACGGGTTTTCACCAGCGTCAGCGGCAAAGCCTTGATCGCCCGGGCCAACAACGCCGGATCAGCAAACGTCGCCGCATCAGTGAGTTCCCGCAGCAGCGCCGCTTTCACCCCATCAATCCCGACCTGACTGTGCAGGTGCTTGGCCATCGAGCGCGATCCCCGTGGTTTGCTCAACGCCGCCTGCAATTTATCCACAGGTCTGCCGGGCAGCAGGTCGATGTGAATGGTCGCGGCACCGTGCACATTGATCGCCTCACGAATCGGCGCCGACAGCGCGTAGATCAGGCTGCCCTCGATGCCGGTCGCGGTGATCACGCATTCACCCAGACGCGGAACATCGTCGTTCAAACCGATTGCGATATTTTTCAGCGGCGCGCCGGCGAATTTGCTGACCATCACTTCGCTCCAGGCCTGCACCTCGAAGCCGCAATTGCTCGGCTGCAACGGCGCCAGTCCTACACCGCGTTGCTCCAGCGGCAGCATCCACGCGCCGTCGGAGCCCAGTCGCGACCAGCTGCCGCCGCCGAGGGCGAGCAGGGTGGCGTCGGGGGTGAGGGTTTTCTCGCCTTCCGGGCTGTCGATGCGCAGCGCGCCGTTTTCGTCCCAGCCGAGCCAGCGGTGGCGGGTGTGGATAACCACGCCGCTGTCGCGCAGGCGCTTGAGCCAGGCGCGCAGCAGCGGCGCGGCTTTCATGTCGGTGGGGAACACGCGGCCGGAGCTGCCGATGAAGGTTTCGATCCCCAGTTCGTGAATCCACCGGCACAGTGCGTCGGCGTCGAACGCGCGCAGTAGCGGGGCGATGTTCGGGGCGCGTTCGGCGTAGCGCGAGAGGAAGGCCGGGTAGGCTTCGGAATGGGTGATGTTCATGCCACCGACCCCGGCCAGCAGGAACTTGCGGCCCACCGAGGGCATGCCGTCGTACAGATCGACGCGGACTCCGGCCTGGCTCAGCACTTCGGCGGCCATCAGGCCGGCGGGGCCACCGCCGATGATGGCGACGTGAGCGGGAAGGGCGGCGGGAGTCTGGGTCATGGCAGCGGCAATAGCGTGGCGGAATAAGCCGCGCATTCTAGCAGCAGCGGCCATCGTCAGGCCTGATCAAAAAATAACCAGCGCGCTGCAGGCCATGTTCAGCGTGGGCTGTAGTCCCTTTCGCTCAGGTTATCCACAGGCCGTTCCACAGCCATTGTGGGTAACGCAGCACAACTCAATGACAACCGGATGACTGCCAGACGCGCTGCGCACTGTGATGCAGGATCCCGTGGCGGCGGGCGAGGGCGTGGCGATCCTTGCTGTAGCCGCCACCGATCACACCGACCACCGGGATGTCGCGACCCAGGCAGTGGCGCATCACGCTTTCGTCGCGGGCGGCGACGCCTTCGTCGGTCAGTTGCAGATAACCGAGGGCGTCGTCCTTGTGCACGTCGACACCGGCGTCGTACAGCACCAGGTCCGGCTGATACAGCGGCAGCAGATAGTTGAGTGCGTCGTCGACAACTTTCAGGTAGTCGGCGTCGCCCATGCCGTTGGGCAGCGGAATGTCCCAGTCGCTTTCGGCCTTGCGTGCAGGAAAATTCTTTTCGCAGTGCAGGGAAACGGTGATCGCTTCCGGCGTGTTGTGCAGAATCCGCGCAGTGCCGTCGCCCTGATGCACGTCGCAGTCGAAGATCAGCACCCGGTTCACCCGACCGCTTTGCAGCAAATAGTGACTGATGATTGCCAGGTCATTGAAGATGCAGAACCCGGCGGGGTAGTCGTAGTGGGCGTGATGGGTGCCGCCGGCGAGGTGACAGGCCAGGCCATGTTCCAGCGCTTTTTCCGCTGCCAGAATCGAACCGCCGACCGCCCGCACCGTGCGTCGCGCCAGCGCTTCATTCCACGGCAGACCGAGGCGCCGCTGGTCTTCGCGGGACAACTCGCCGCTCATGTAGCGTTCGATATAACCGCGGTCATGGGCCAGGGCGAGAATGTCGGCAGGGCACAACTCGGGGCGCAGCAGGTCTTCGTCGCGTGTCAGGCCGCTGTCCACCAGGTGATCGCGCAGCAGGCGGAACTTGTCCATGGGGAAGCGGTGATCCGCCGGAAATTCCGGGCTGTAGTCTTCGTGGTAGATCAGCGGCAACGGCATGGTGGACTATTCATAAAGGCTGCAGGAAAGAGTGCAAAGCCTAACAGCGATGTAGACTGACGGCATCAAGCGGAGGGGCGGGATGGAACCGATACTGGAGCTGCAAAGCGCAAGGCTGCTGATGCGCCAATGGCAGGACGAGGATTTGCCGGCGTTCGCGGCCATGTGCGCCGACCCGCAGGTGATGCGCTACTTCCCCGCGCCTTTGAGTCGGCTGGAAAGCGCCGCGTTGATCGGCCGGGTGCGTGGGCATTTTGCCGAACACGGTTACGGCCTGTGGGCGCTGGAGCGCAAAGACACTGGCGAATTCATCGGTTTTACCGGGCTCGGCGTGGTCGGCTTCGATGCGCCGTTCACCCCGGCGGTGGAAATCGGCTGGCGGCTGGCCAAGGAACATTGGGGCCTGGGTTATGCCAGCGAAGCGGCGTGGACCGCGCTGCGTTGCGGCTTTGACCGTTTGTCCCTGAAGGAGATCGTGTCCTTCACCGCGCAGAGCAATCTGCCGTCGGAAAAAGTCATGCAGGCGATCGGCATGCATCACGATCCAGCCGACGATTTCGATCACCCGAAACTGGCTGTCGACCATCCGTTAAGTCGACATGTGTTGTACCGCATCACCCGGGAGCAATGGCTGCAGACCTTGCATGGCTAAGCCGACACGGACGTTTACAATGGCGCGATCAATGGCTCGCGCCAGAATCTGAATTGGCCGCCGCAGCCAGGGCTGCGCGGCATAGCGTTGTGTGAGGAGAGTCTGAATGAGCCAAGTGTTGGAAGATCTGGTGGATCTGCTGACCCTCGAACCGATCGAGGAAAACCTGTTCCGTGGTCGCAGTCAGGATCTGGGCTTTCGCCAGTTGTTCGGCGGCCAGGTGCTCGGCCAGTCGCTGTCGGCGGCCAGTCAGACCGTTGAAGAAGCGCGCCATGTGCATTCGATGCACGGTTATTTTCTGCGTCCGGGCGATGCCAAGTTACCGGTGGTCTACTCAGTTGACCGCGTGCGTGACGGCGGCAGTTTCAGCACCCGCCGCGTGACCGCGATCCAGAAGGGCCACCCGATTTTCACCTGCAGCGCTTCGTTCCAGTACGACGAAGAAGGCTTCGAGCACCAGAGCCAGATGCCGCAAGTGGTCGGCCCGGAAAACCTGCCGTCGGAGCTGGAACTGACCCAGCAACGCGCGCACCTGATCCCGGAACACATGCGCGAAAAGCTGCTGTGCCCGAAGCCGATCGAAGTGCGCCCGGTCACTGAAAAAGACCCGTACAACCCGCAACCGGCGGATCCGATCAAGTACGTGTGGTTCCGCGCCGACGGCGCGTTGGCCGACATCCCGGCGCTGCACAAATACCTGCTGGCCTACGCTTCGGACTTCGGTCTGCTGACCACCTCGATGTTGCCGCACGGCAAATCGGTCTGGCAGAAAGACATGCAGGTCGCCAGCCTCGACCACGCGCTGTGGTTCCACAACGACCTGCGCGCCGATGACTGGTTGCTCTACGCCATGGACAGCCCGTGGGCCGGCAACTCTCGCGGGTTCTCCCGTGGCAGCGTGTTCAACCGCGCCGGGCAACTGGTGGCGTCGGTGACCCAGGAAGGCCTGATCCGTCATCGCAAGGACTGGGCATGAGTCTGGCGGATGTGCGGCACTGGGTGTTCGACATGGACGGCACCCTGACCGTCGCGGTGCATGATTTCGCGGCGATTCGCGTGGCGCTGTCGATCCCGGCGGAGGACGACATCCTCACCCACCTCGCGGCATTGCCCGCCGAGGAAGCAGCGGCGAAACATGCGTGGCTGCTGGAGCATGAGCGCGATCTGGCGCTCGGCTCGACCCCGGCGGTCGGCGCGGTGGAGCTGGTGCGCGACCTGCACGCCCGAGGCTATCGCCTCGGCATCCTGACCCGCAATGCGCGGGAGCTGGCCCACGTGACGCTGGAGGCCATCGGCCTGGCTGACTGTTTTGCGGTGGAGGATGTGCTGGGCCGCGATGAAGCACAGCCAAAACCGCATCCGGGTGGTCTGCTGAAACTGGCCGAGGCCTGGCAAGTGCCGGCGAGCGCGATGGTGATGGTCGGTGATTACCGGTTTGATCTTGATTGCGGTCGGGCGGCGGGGACTCAAACGGTGCTGGTGAACCTGCCGGACAATCCATGGCCGGAGTTGGCCGACTGGCATGCGAAGGATTGTGTGGAATTGCGGCGAATGTTGTTCGCCTGAGGCCTGCATTGTCTGCACGGACGCCTTCGCGAGCAAGCCCGCTCCCACAGGGAAACGCATTCCAAATGTGGGAGCGGCGGTGCGACGACTCGACTTGCTCGCGAAGAGGCCAGACCATCCACCCAACAACTTATTGCTCGAACAGTGCTTTCTGGCCTTCCGGCGAGGTCAGCATGCCGTCGCCGTTGTGCCCGACCCCGGGCACTTCGATCAGGCGCTGATTGACCCCTTCAGGGTGACGACGCAGCAAGTAACCGAAAAACAGCTTGCCGCGCTCCAGTCGATAAGCCCCCTGGGCTTTGGCGGCGCAGCTCTTGTCCAGCGCCGGGTGTTGCGGGTCGGTGTCCTGCTGGCCCAGCAGATAAATCACCTCGCGTTTGACGTAACGGCCTTCAAGCTGCGCGGGCGTTTGCCCACCCGCGTAGATCGGCGGGTCCACCAGACCGTACTTCCAGCGGTTGAAACCCGGGCACTTCGCATGATCGAAAGCTACCGGGCGTTGCTCATTGAAGTAGGCGTACGACGACGGGTTGGCCACCACATAACGCAAGCGAATGCCCTCGGTCTTGAGCGCCGGTTGTTCCTGGGCCAGCAGCGCGTAACGCTGCACCACCTGCGCGCCGCCGGAGTGACCGAAGATCACGATCTGCTTCACGTCCGGAAACTGCTTGCGATCGCTCAGCCTTCCGACGATTTCGTCCAGTGCGGCGTAGGAACTCAGCGGATTCGGTCCTGTGGATAACCCGCCACCCATCCATTCGTTGCCTTGCCAGCGCAGCACGCTGGCGGGTAACGAGTAGAGCGACACATCGCTTTCGTTGAGAAACTGCGGGGCGATCACCAGGGTGTTGGCGGTTTGCCCGGCCAGTTCCGCCGCGACTTCACCGCTTTTGCGATAGGTCTCGGCGTTGCGCAGACGGCCATGAATGACGATCAGCACGCGCTCGATTTTCGCCGGCGCCGGGCCGATGCCCACCGCCATTTCGCCGGCCTGCAATTGCAGGCGCCCGGGACTGATTGCGTCGACGCCGGCCGCTTGGGCGGTGCCGCCGATGAACAGTAAAGCCAACAGCCATTTATGCATTTACAGGTTTTTCGCCGCAAAGGTATCGCACTGGCCGACCTGGCCCTGGGCGAATCCGGTTTTGAACCAGCGCACCCTTTGCGCCGACGTACCGTGGGTAAACGAGTCCGGCACCACGCGGCCCTGACCCTGTTGTTGCAGGCGATCATCACCGATGGCGTTCGCTGCGTTCAAGGCTTCTTCGATGTCGCCCGGTTCCAGCCAGTTCAGGCGCTTCTGGGCGTTGTAGGCCCAGACGCCGGCCAGGCAGTCGGCTTGCAGTTCCTGACGCACCAGCAGACCGCCGTCGCCTTCCATCTGCCGGCCTTGCTGACGGGCTGTCTGAATTTTCGCCGAGACGCCGAGAAGCGTCTGCACATGGTGTCCGACTTCGTGAGCGATCACGTAGGCCTGGGCAAAGTCGCCGGCGGCCTTGAAGCGCTGGGCCATTTCCTGGAAGAACGCCATGTCCAGATAGACCTTCTGGTCTGCCGGGCAATAGAACGGGCCGGTGGCCGAGGTTGCCAGACCGCAGGCGGAATTGACCCGGTTGCTGAACAGCACCAGGGTCGGATCCTTATATTGCCGGCCGGCCTGCTGGAAGATTGCGCCCCAGGTGTCTTCGGTGTCGCCGAGGATCGAACGCACGAATTCGGCCTGTTCATCGTTGGCCGGCGGTGCCTGACGGGTTTGCGAAGTACGGGCCGATTGTTCGGTCATCTGCCCGGTGAGCTGGCCGAGGATCTGTAACGGGTCCTGCCCGGTGATCCAACCGATACCGACGATCAGCAGGATCGCCCCGAGGCTCAGCCCCTTGCCACCGCCGAAGCGCATGCCGCCGCCACCACCCATGTCATCGCCACGGGCATCGACGACGTTGTCACTGCGTCGGCCTTTTTTCCATAGCATGTGGGAATCCTCTATTTGTAGGTGGTGATGAGTGTTGCTGGTGTGTGAGTGTGGCGCCAGTCCGGTCGTCCGTCTATTCGCACACACGCACAAAGGCCCGGCCTCGGGGTGACGAGGTCGGGCCTGTTATTGACGAGCGCGAGCGCCGGGAATTCAATCCGGCGGCAGATTTCTTTCGCCGGGTCAGGTATCAGCGGTCGAAGGCATCCCACACCGGCGCGAAGTCCGGGCTGACCTGACGTTCGCGCTTGGGCAGCGCGGCGATCAGCGCCCGGTCGTCATCGTCCAGTTCGACCTTCAATGACGCCAGGTTGGCCAGTTGATTGGTCTTGCTGCTGGCCTTGGGAATCGCCGCCACGTTGTCCTGATCCAGCAGCCACTTCAGCGCGACCTGAGTCGGCAGCACACCGTGTTTTTCGGCAATCTGCTGAATCTGTGGAATCTCCGAGACCTTGTTACGTGCCAACGGGGTGTAGGCCGTCAGCGCCAGATCGTGTTGACGGGCGTAGTCGAGCAGGGCGTTTTGTCCGAGCAGGACGTGGTACTCGACCTGAATGGCTGACAGAGGAATGCCGTATTCCTCGACGACTTTGCGCAGCAGCGGCAGCGGAAAATTCGCCACGCCGATGTTGCGAGCCAGACCTTGCTCCTTGAACGACGCGAGGGTTTCAAGAGTGCGCGGCAGGTCCCAGTCAGTGCTCGGCCAATGGATCATGAACAGATCAACGTACTCGCTGCGCAAGGCCTTGAGGCTGCGATCCAGCGAGTGACGCATGGCGTCCGGTTGCAACTGATCCCACCAGACCTTGGTGGTGACGTGGATCTGCTCGCGGGGTGTCGGCGTATTCGCCAGCGCCTGTCCGACTGCGTCTTCGTTGTTGTAGGCCGCTGCCGTGTCGATGTGTCGGTAACCGAGTTCCAGCGCTTGTTCCACGGCGCGGGTGCATTCGTCGCCGAGCATCGGCCAGGTGCCGAGGCCGAGTTTCGGCAGGTTCAGTCCTTGTCTGTTAACGATGTGCTGCATGGTCGATCTCCTGTTCGAAAGCCGTGACGCCCGCCATGTGCCGGGCGGCGATGTAACCGAAAGTCAGGGCCGGGCCGAGGTTGATCCCGCCTGCCGGATAATGCCCGCCCATGATGCTGGCCATGTCGCCACCCGCCGCGTAGAGCCCGGCGATGGGCCGGTCTCCGGCGTCGAGCACTTGCGCATGCGGATTGACCTTGAGCCCGGCGAAGGTGCCGAAGCAGCCCGGCTGCACCTTCACCGCGTAGAACGGGCCTTGTTCGATGGGCGCCACGCACGGATTGAGCTGTTGCGCCGGATCGCCCTGTTTGCGGTTGTACGGGGTCGAGCCGCGACCGAACAGCGGGTCTTCGCCGTGCCGGGCATGGTGGTTGTAGTCATCGACGGTGACGCGTAAACCCTTCGCGTCGATGCCGCATGCAGCGGCCAATTCCTCCAGGGTGTCGCCGGTTTTCAGATAGCCGCTGCGGATAAAACCTGACACCGGAACCGGAAACGGCCGCGACATGCCGAGCCCGTAACGTCGCTGGAACGCGCGGGTGCAGATCAGCCAGGACGCAACCTCTTCACCTTCTGGGGCGGCGGCGACCATGGCGCTGACGTAGTCGTAATAACCGTTGGCTTCATTGACGAAGCGCTGACCGTTGCGCAGTACGCCAATGACGCCCGGTTTGCCGCGCTCGATGATGTGTGGGAAATGGCCGATGCTGCCGTCGGAATGTGGCACCTGCGAGACCGGCGCCCACGCCACGGGCGAGGCCACATCGGTGTTGACCCGGGCTCCGACGGTTTCACCCAGTCGCAGACCGTCACCATTCACTCCCAAGGGTGGCAGCGCCCAATGTTCATGACCGGTGGGCGTGCGAGGGAACAACGCTTTGCGCCGCTCGATGTCATTGGCAAATCCGCCGGCCGCGAGCACCACGCCCTTGCGCGCATGGACAGTGACCGGGCCTTTTGCGGTGTTCACGCGAGCGCCGGTGATGCGTGATTCGTCGCGCAGCAGTTCCGTCACTGGCGCCGATTCCCACAGCAGTACGCCGAGGTCTTCGGCGGATTTCGCCAGCCGCGCTACCAGCGCCACGCCGTTGACCAATTGCATCGCCCGGCCATGCAACGCCAGATCCAGCAGATGACGGGTGAAACGCCGGGTCACGTGCCAGGCCGCCGACAACGAGCGGGTCAGATTGAGAAACGCCGACAGATCCGCCCCCGCCATGATCGGCATGCCCATGAATGAAGTTTCGCGCATGGTTGTGCGAAGACGCTTGAGCAGGCGCCCGACCTTTCGCCCGTCATAGGGAGCGGCAATCACCGAGCGTCCGCCGGTGCCGGCGCCCGGTGTTTCGCCGTGGATGTCGGCGATGGCGTTGCCGTCGGCAAATTGCAGGGCGGTGTGTTGTTCGAAGAACGCCACCATGCGCGGGCCGGCTTCAAGGAAGGCGTCGATCATGGCCGGGTCGTAGTGCTCGCCGAGTTCGTGGCGCAGATAGGTGCGCGGCAATTCCACGTCTTCGACGATCCCGGCGCGCCGGGCCAGCGGATTGCACGGCACCCACGCCCAGCCGCCGGACCACGCGGTGGCGCCGCCGAACACCGGATCCTTTTCCACCACGATGACCTTCAAGCCATGCCAGGCGGCGGTGACGGCGGCCGACAAACCGGCGGCGCCGGAGCCGACCACCAGAACGTCGCAGTCGATATCGGGAAGGGCAGACATCAGCAAGGGCTCCAGCAATCAATTTTTTTTAGAATCATGTTCCAGAAAATAACCAGTGTGGGCGAAGCAGATCAACCGACTGACGCGCAAAGTGGGCGGTTATCGGACGTCGGGTTCCAGATTTCGCATTCCTCGGGATGTCTTCTAGAATCGGCGAAATTTCACCGAGAGCGCACCATGGCCGGCAGTCAAATCGAACGGGTTTTCAGCGTGCTGGAAAGCCTCACCAGTGATCCGCGCGGGCTGCCGATGCAGACCCTGGCCGAGCAACTGGACATTCCGAAGAGCGCGACGCACCGCCTGCTCGCCGAGCTGATCCGCCTGGGTTATGTGCGGCAGAACCCGGAGACGTTGCGTTATCACCTGTCGACCAAACTGGTGGCGATGGGCTTTCAATATCTGTCGAGCAGCGGTGCCGACATTGTGCAGCCGGTGCTCGATCGACTGGCCCAGGAAACCGGTGAGCTGGTGCGTCTGGGGGTGATCGACGGCGAGCGCCAGACCTGGATCGCCAAGGCCCAGGGCGCTCGTAGCGGTCTGCGTTACGACCCGGACATGGGCCGCGACGCGCCGCTGTTCTACACCGCGTCGGGCCATGCGTGGCTGGCGTGCATGAGCGACGCCGAGGCGTTGTCGCTGGTCGAGCGCCAGGGCGCGGAGGTGCCGGCGGATATCGGGCCCAATGCGCCGCGCTCCAATATTGAACTGCTCGAACGCCTGCGCGTGGCCCGGGAACAGGGCTATGCCTGTGTGGAAGAAAGCTCGGCGGTGGGCACTTCGGCGATTGCTGCCGTGGTGAAACATCCCGCCGATGGTCGGGTGATTGGCGTGCTCAGCATAGCGGGGCCAAGCGCAAGGATGTCGGCGGCGCGCTTGCATGAATTGGCGCCGTTGTTGCTGGCGTTTACCGAGGAGTTGTCGGCGGCGAGCCTGGCCTCGGAGTTGTTCGTTTAAGCAAAGCTGTGCGCTGTTCGCCCACTTTTCGGTCGGGTGGGTGTGAGAATCTGGAACCCGGTTCTAAATTGTTGATTGAGTGAGTTTTCCCACAACAATCACAAAAGGATCGCACCTTGAACCCGCCCCTTCGAATTGCCTTGATCGGCGCCGGCAACATGGGCCAGCAACATTACCGGCACTTGAAGAATCTCACTGAGGCCACGTTATGCGCCATGGCCGACCCCGGCCCTCAGGCACCGGCCCTGGCGGCGGAGTGGGGTGTGGCGCATTTCGCCGATCACCGTCAGATGCTGGAGCAGAACCGGCCAGACGCAGTGATCGTCGCCAATCCGAATAATCAGCACGTCAGCACCGCGCTGGATTGCTTGGCCGCTGGCGTTCCGGTGTTGCTGGAAAAGCCGGTGGGCGTAAACCTGGATGAAGCGCGGGAATTGGTGGCGGCGGTGAAGCGCAGTGGCGTACCGGTGCTGGTCGGCCATCATCGGCGGCACAATCCGTTGATCGTGCGTGCTCATGAGCTGGTCAAGGGTGGGGCGTTGGGACGGCTGACGCTGGTGACTGCGTTGTTCCAGCTGCGTAAGCCTGACCAGTATTTCGAAACCGCGTGGCGGCGCGAGGCAGGTGCCGGAATGCTGTTGACCAATCTGATCCACGACCTCGATCTGCTGCGTCATCTATGCGGTGAAGTGCGTTCGGTGCAGGCGATCACCGACCATTCGGTGCGCGGTTTTGCCAATGAAGACAGCGCGGCGATTCTGCTGCAATTCGATGGCGGAGCGCTCGGCACCCTGACCGGTTCCGATGCGGTGGCGGCTCCATGGAGCTGGGAGTTGAACTCCGGTGAGAACCCGGTCTATCCACGTCAGGCGGATCAGCCGTGCTATTTACTGGCGGGAACGGCCGGGGCCTCGAGCATTCCGCAACTCAAGCGCTGGCATTACCGCGCCGAGCAGGTGGATGCCGGTTGGCATGAGCCGTTGCTGTCCGTTGATGAACCGTTCACACCGGACGAAGCCCTCCGGTTGCAGTTGCAGCATTTCGTCCGCGTGGTACGGCGGGAAGTCGAACCATTGGTGAGTGCCGCCGACGCCGCCCGCACGCTGGCGCTGGTCGAGGCCATCCGTGAAGCGGCGGCCAGCGGTCGCGCCACCGAACCCGCGCAGATCGAGGCCTGAACATGAGCGAACGAATTCTGTCCCTGGCCAGCCTGACCGTGCTGGAGTTGTCGCCACCCGAGATGGTCGAGGTTGCCGCCCGTGCCGGTTACAGCCATGTCGGCTTGCGTCTGGAGCCGGCGACGCCCGAGGAGTATCACTTTCCGCTGGTAGCCGATGGCGATTTGCGGCGTCAGACACTGGCGCGTTTGCGTGACACCGGAATCGGCGTGCTCGACGTGGAAATCCTTCGATTGAAGCCGCAGACAGTGGTCGCGGATTTCGAGAAGCTGCTTAGCGTCGGCGCGGAGTTCGGTGCCAGTGAATTGCTGGTCGCCGGTAACGATCCTGACGAGCAGCGGCTCACCGATAATTTTGCGGCGCTGTGCGATCTGGCGGCGCCCTACGGTTTACACCCGCATCTGGAGTTCATGCCGTGGACCGATGCACGCAATCTCGAACAGGCGTTGCGCATCGTCGCCAAGGCCGGGCGCGAAAACGGTGCGGTGC
Organism: Pseudomonas sp. 22082; assembly: GCF_052046055.1. Lineage (NCBI taxonomy): Bacteria > Pseudomonadati > Pseudomonadota > Gammaproteobacteria > Pseudomonadales > Pseudomonadaceae > Pseudomonas > Pseudomonas sp. 22082. The sequence goes on along the minus strand of NZ_JBQEQB010000019.1, from coordinate 134,616 downwards.
TGGTGGATGCGTTTCACTTCGACCGCTCCGGGTCGCGGCTGGAGGAGCTGGCCGGCGTGCCGGCCTCGCGGCTGCGCTACGCACAGTTGTGCGATGTTGCCGGGCCGAGGCCGACGGACATGGCCGAGATCTTGCGTCAGGCCCGCAATGAGCGACGGTTTCCCGGCGAGGGCGATTGTGACTTGAGCGGCTTGTTGCGCTGTCTTCCGGCTAACCTTCCCCTGAGTCTGGAAATTCCCACGGTCAAATTGCTGGAGCAGGGCGTGAGTGGATTGCAGCGGGCGCAAATGGCGATCGACCGGACACGGGAATTGTTGGCCCGACTTTAAGTCTGCTTCAAGGGGCGAGGGCGCACGCGACCTCGTCACCGTTTATTTTTCATTCAGAGAGAGCCAATGACCGTCAGCACTCCGCTTTCCGGCGTCAACCAACCCTTCAAGGGGATCTTGCTGATTGTCGTGGCAACCTTCCTGTTTTCCAGTCACGACGCGCTGTCGAAATACCTCTCGGGTTTTTATCCGATCGTCATGGTGGTGTGGGCACGGTATCTGGTGCACACGTTGCTGATGGCGGGGATTTTCCTGCCGCAGTCCGGGCTGCGTGTGCTGCGCACCAAACGCCCGTTGTGGCAGTTGGCGCGGGCGTTGTGCCTGTTGGGCACCAGCCTGTTTTTCACCACGGCGTTGCTGTACATCCCGCTGGCCGAAGCCACGGCGGTCAACTTTCTTGCGCCGGTGCTGGTGACGGCGCTGTCGGTGCCGCTGCTCAAGGAGCGGGTGACGCGCGGTCAGTGGATCGCGGTGGTGTGCGGGTTTATCGGGGTGCTGATCATCGTCCATCCGGGCGGTGATCTGTTCACCCCGGCGATTTTGTTGCCGTTCTGTTCGGCTCTGTTTTTCTGCTTCTATCAATTGCTCACCCGCAAGCTCGCCGAAGTCGACAGCCCGACCACCAGCAACTTTTTCGCCGGGCTGTGCAACACGCTGGTGATGAGTGCGCTGGTGCCGTTCTTCTGGCAAGTGCCGAGCCTGGGCCATGCGTTGTTGATGCTGGCGCTGGGCAGTTGCGGAATGACCGCGCACCTGTTTCTGACCCAGGCGTTCCGCCATGCCGCGCCGGCGTTGCTGGCGCCGTTCGGTTATTGCCAGATCGTGTTTGCGGGGCTGTTGGGCTGGTTGCTGTTTGCTCACACACCGACCCTGATGACGGTGATCGGGATCGCGGTGATCTGTTGCAGCGGGCTGGCGGCAGCGTGGCAGCAGAGCCGGCGCTGAAGACGTGACCGGCCTGAAATCAGGCCGGTCGGTGCAGGACGGCTTCTCAGTATTGAAGGGCTACTCGGTGACGGTAGGAATCTTGCGCGGTGCCATGAAGTACATCCAGGTCAGGGCAATGAAGTACATCGCCGGGATCAGGGTGAACAGCACGGTGTAGTTGTTGTTGGTGACGGTCAGGATATGGCCGACGATCTGGGTCATGAACATCCCGCCGATCGCCGCGCACATGCCGCCGAAACCGAACACCGTGCTCATCATGTGCTTGGGCGTGTAGTCCATCACCAGGCTCCAGATGTTGGCGGTCCAGGCCTGGTGCGCGCCGATGGCCAGGGAGATGGCGGCGACGGCAATCCACAGGTTGGCGGAACCGGCGGCCATGACCACGCCGATGATGCAGCAGGCGAACAGGAACATCGACAGCAGCCGCGCCTTGATCGAGTTCATGCCGCGACCGATCAGGAACGAAGACAGAATCCCGCCGCCCACGCTGCCGAAATCAGCGGTGACATAGATGATGATCAGCGGAATGCCCATCTGGGTGACGTTGATGCCCAGGTTGTATTGCTGATTGAGAAACGGCGGCAGCCAGTACAGGTAGAACCAGAACACCGGCGCGGTCAGCGAGTAGGCGAGGGCAAAGGCCCAGGTGCCGCGCATGCGCAGGATTTTCGAGAACGGCACGCGGGCCTGTTCCGGTTCGACTTCTTTCTGGATGTATTCCAGCTCCGACTGCTTAACGTTTGGGTGATCTTCCGGGTTGAAATACTTCAGGCCCCAGAACAGCAGCCAGATCCCGCCCAGTGCCGACATGCACAGGAACGCGGCCTGCCAACCCCACACGTGAAGGATCAGCGGCAGCAGCATCGGGGTGAACATCGCGCCGACGTTGGTGCCGGCGTTGAAGATGCCGGTGGCCACGGCGCGCTCGCCGGCCGGGAACCACAGGCGCGTGGTCTTCACGCAGGCCGGGTAGTTGGCTGCTTCGGTGAGGCCGAGGATGAATCGGCAGACCATGAAGCCCACCGCCGAGGTCGCCAGACCGTGGGCGCCGGTGGCCAGGCTCCAGAGCAGCACCGCGCAGAAGAACACGCGCTTGACGCCGACCCGATCGATCAGCCGTCCTTGCAGCACGAAGCCGATCGCGTAGCCGACCTGAAACCAGAAGTTGATGTTGGCGTAGTCCATCGCCGTCCAGCTCATTTCCTTGGCGAGGATCGGCTGCATGACGCCGAGTGCGGCGCGGTCGATGTAATTGAGGGTGGTGGCGAAAAACACCAGCGCCAGCATGCCCCAACGGGTCTTGCCGACGGCCATGGCGCCGCGGATCTTGTCGCCGATGCCACCCGTGGCAGTGCTCATGGCCGGAGCCATGCGGGAAGTCTGTGAAGGAATCATGTGTTCCACCCGTTTTTGGATTTGTTATTTGGTGTGCTTTTCTTGTGCACGCTGCGACCGGTGGTTCAGTTCCGGACTCAAGGTGAGACGGATGTTGGGCAGTGGACGAAAAATCGTCAATTCGCCAAACCGGCATTCTGTTCGATAATCGCACGCAAAACTAACCGGGTAGTACAGTTTAAATTGCTCAATGAAAAACCGGGACCAATAATTCGCTCACCCTATAAAAGCGGCGCAATTTCCGTAGCCGACGTCTCCACCGGGAGTTGAAACATGCAGCGATCCATTGCCACCGTCTCCTTGAGCGGAACCCTGCCGGAAAAACTCGAAGCCATTGCCGCCGCCGGGTTCGACGGGGTGGAGATTTTCGAGAACGATCTTCTGTATTACGACGGCAGCCCCCGGGAAATCCGGCAGATGTGCGCCGACCTCGGGATTGCCATCACCCTGTTTCAGCCGTTCCGCGATTTCGAAGGCTGCCGCCGCGATCGTCTGGAGCGCAACCTGGAACGGGCCGAGCGCAAGTTCGACCTGATGCAGGAGCTGGGCACCGACCTGGTGCTGGTCTGCAGCAACGCCTCCCCCGACAGTCTCGGCGAGCAGCAGATCCTCATCGACGACCTGCGCCTGCTGGCCGAGCGCGCTGGTGCCCGTGGCCTGCGCATCGGTTATGAAGCGCTGGCCTGGGGCCGTCACGTCAATACTTATCAACAGGTCTGGGACATCGTGCGTCAGGCCGATCACCCGGCCCTCGGCGTGTTGCTCGACAGTTTCCACACCTTGTCGCTCAAGGGCGATCCACGGGCGATTGCCGAGATTCCCGGCGACAAGATTTTCTTCGTACAGATGGCCGACGCGCCGATCCTGGCGATGGACGTGCTGGAGTGGAGCCGGCATTTCCGCTGCTTCCCGGGGCAGGGCGAATTCGATCTGCCGGGCTTCCTCGCGCCGATCATCCAGAGCGGCTACACCGGGCCGCTGTCGCTGGAAATCTTCAACGACGGCTTCCGCGCCGCGCCGCCTCGGGCAAATGCCGCTGACGGTCTGCGTTCGCTGCTGTACCTGGAGGAGAAAACCCGCCAGCGTCTGGAGCAGGAAATCCGTCCTGTGGATAACCGCGACATCCTCTTCGAAACGCCGAAGGCCAGCGAGTACAACGGCATCGAGTTTCTTGAGTTCGCCGTGGATGAAAGCCTGGGCGCCAAGCTGTCGAACTGGCTGGAACGGCTGGGTTTCGTCAAGGCCGGACAGCATCGCTCCAAGAGTGTCAGCCTGTTGCGTCAGGGTGATATCAACCTGATCCTCAACTCTGAACCCTATTCGTTCGGCCACAGTTTTTTCGAGGCCCACGGCCCGTCACTGTGCGCTACTGCCGTACGGGTCAAGGACAGCGCCAGTGCGCTGGCCCGCGCCGTCGCCTATAAAGGTCAGCCGTATCGCGGACTGGTCGGCCCCAATGAACTGGAACTGGCGGCGGTGCGTGCACCGGACGGCAGCCTGATTTATCTGGTGGATCAGGAGGCGGATGTCTACGGCACCGACTTCAATCTGCTGCCGGATGCCGTGGCGCGCGGCGGCCTCAAGCGCATCGATCACATGGCCATGGCGCTGCCGGCGGACAGCCTCGACAGTTGGGTGCTGTTCTACAAGAGCCTGCTGGATTTTGAGGCTGACGATGAAGTGGTGCTGCCCGATCCGTACGGGCTGGTGAAGAGCCGCGCCCTGCGTAGCCGCGACAGTTCGATCCGGCTGCCGCTGAACATTTCCGAGAACCGCAACACCGCGATCTCACACGCGCTGTCGAGTTATCGCGGTTCCGGGGTGCATCACATCGCCTTCGATTGCGACGATATCTTCGCCGAAGTCAGCCGAGCGAAAGAGGCAGGCGTGCCGCTGCTGGACATCCCGCTGAACTATTACGACGATCTGGCGGCGCGCTTCGATTTCGATGACGAATTCCTCAGCGAACTGGCGTACTACAACGTGCTGTACGACCGCGATGCGCAAGGTGGCGAGTTGTTCCACGTCTACACCGAGCCGTTCGAGGGGCGCTTCTTCTTCGAGATCATCCAGCGCAAGAACGGTTACGCCGGTTATGGCGCCGCCAACGTCGCGGTGCGGCTGGCGGCGATGGCCAAATCACGCAGTGGTGCGGTTCGCCAGGCGAAGTTGTAGGAAATTCGTAAACGCGGGATTAAACACCGGTCGCGCGGCTTCCTTCACTGGGGCGCGCGGCCCATAATCGCCAGCCTGTGCAGTGATGGCCGTGAGCCCGCAATGACAATGACTTCAGAACTTCCCGCAGCTCCCGTTCTCCCCGCGGTAGAGCCGCGCAAAAGTCGCAAGAACAACCCGGAAAAGACCCGCGAGAATATCCTGCAGGAGGCGATCGTCGAGTTCGTCCAGCAGGGGCTGTCCGGCGCTCGCGTCGATGCGATCGCCGAGCGTATCCACACCTCCAAACGCATGATCTATTACTACTTCGGCAGCAAGGAGCAGTTGTACGTCGAAGTGCTGGAGAAGCTCTACGGCGATATCCGCAGCACCGAAAACCGCCTGCACCTGGCTGAATTGCCGCCGGTGGAAGCGATCCGGCGTCTGGTGGAATTCACCTTCGATCACCACGATCGCAACGTCGATTTCGTGCGGATCGTCAGCATCGAAAACATCCACAACGCCGAGTACGTGAAGCGTTCCGATGCGATCAAGGCGATGAACAACACCATCCTCGATTCTCTGGGCGAGATTCTGCGTCGGGGTGCTGAAGAAGGCGTGTTCCGCGCCGGGCTCGACGCGCTGGACGTGCATCTGTTGATCAGTTCGTTCTGCTTCTATCGCGTATCGAACCGTCATACCTTCGGTGAGATCTTCCAGATCGACCTGCCGGACGAAAGCATCAAGCAACGTCATCGCGAGATGATTTGTGAGTCGGTGCTGCGCTACTTGCAAGCGTGACCGATGTCGAGGGGGACGGGCCCCCTCACGGTTTTAGCCATTCATGCTTTGAAAGTGCGCGAGCATTCGCTGCGCATCGGGCACCTTGCCGCTGAACAGCTCAAACGCCTTCACTGCCTGAAACACCGCCATGTTGCCGCCATCCAGGGTTCGGCAACCCAGGGCGCGGGCGTTGCGCAGCAGTTCGGTTTCCAGCGGGAAATACACGATCTCCGCCACCCACAACTCGGGCCGCAGCAACGCCGCCGGCACGGGCATGCCGGGTAATTTGGCCATGCCCATCGGCGTAGTGTTTACCAGACCATCGGCCTGACTCAGCGTGCTCCCCAGATCATGTCCGGCCACGGCGCGACCGGCACCGAAATGCTGGTTGAGGTTGTTGGCCAGGCTTTCGGCGCGCTCCACGTCCACATCAAAAATGCTCAGTTGCCGTACGCCTTCGCTCAACAAGGCGTGGGCCACTGCCGCACCGGCGCCACCAGCGCCCATCTGGACCACACGTTCGCGGGCGACGTCTGGCAGGCCGCGACGAAAACCTTCGGCAAAACCCAGGCAATCGGTGTTGTGGCCGACGCGTTTGCCGTCCTTCAGCACCACCGTGTTCACGGCGCCGATGCCGCGGGCTTCCGGGGACAGCTCATCAAGCAGCGGGATGATTGCTTGCTTGCACGGGAAGGTGATGTTCAGCCCGGTGTAATTCATGCGTTCGGCGGCCTGCAACAGATCGGGCAGGGCGCTGCTGTCCAATTGCAGTTGATCGAGGTCGATCAGCCGGTACAAGTAGCGCAGGCCCTGTTCGTCGCCTTCGTGTTCGTGCAGCGCCGGGGTGCGGGAGGCCTGGATGCCGGCGCCGATCAGCCCGGCGAGTATCACGTTGTTACGATTCATGCGGTTCGCCCCTTCAGCCGCTGGCTGAAATGTTCCAGGGCCAGGCGATAGCCGTGGCTGCCGAAGCCGCACATCACGGCGGTGGCGATGGCCGAGACGAACGAGTGATGACGGAACGGCTCGCGGGCGTGGACGTTGGACAGGTGCACCTCGATCACCGGCAATTCGCTGGCGACCAGAGCGTCGCGGATCGCGACCGAAGTGTGGGTCCAGGCGGCCGGATTGATCACGATACCGGCGCAGCGCTGACGGGCGCCGTGAATCCAGTCGAGCAGTTCGCCTTCGTGGTTGGTCTGGCGAAACTCCACGGCCAGGCCGAACTCTTCGGCGGCGCGCCCGCACAGGGCAGAGATGTCGGCCAGGGTTTCGTGACCGTAGGTTGCCGGTTCACGGGTACCGAGCAGGTTCAGGTTCGGGCCGTTGAGCACCAGAACGATAGGGGGCATGGGGGCAAACTCCACTTATTGTTTTTGGCTTGGGCCGAGGGTTTCGACCTGTGGAGTTAAATTGTACTAGATGGTTACTTTAATCAATTGCTCTGCATCGACAGTCCGGTTTTGTGTGCGGTGATCGCACACAGGTGAAATCAATGCGGCAACTGCTCGACCAGAAAATCAATGAAAGCCCTGACGCGCAGCGGCATGTGGCGATTCTGCGGGTACAGCAAAGTGAACGGCCGCGAGCGTCCGCTGTAGGGCTGGAGCACTTCCACCAACGAGCCGTCGGCCAGTTCCTTTTCGACAATGAAGCGATACGTCTGGAACAACCCGGCGCCATGTTTGGCCAGGGTCACGCCACCGAGCACGTCATCGGAGCAGCAGAAGTTGCCCTCGGCGAGGATTTCCCGTGGCGCGTCTTCCTCATAGAACAGCCAAGTGATCCGCCGCCCGCTGCTGGGCAATTCGTACTGAATACACTCGTGTTGTTCGAGGTCTTCGAGGGTCTGCGGCGTGCCGGCGCGTTTTAGGTAGTCGGGGCTGGCGACCATCACCAGCGCTGCGTCCTCCAGATGGCGGGCGATCAGGCCGGAGTCGGGGATTGCCCGCACGCGGATCGCCATGTCGTAACCCTCGCCGACGAAGTCGATGTTGCGGTTGCTGATGTGCATGTCGACCTTCACCTGCGGGAAGCGCGCACGAAACGCGGGCAACAGCGGCAGGATCCGGTGATGGGCGTAGGTTGTAGGAATACTGATACGCAGGGTGCCGGACGGTTCCTGCTGCTGGCCCATGACTTCCCGTTGCGCCTCGACCAGTTGCGCCAGCGCCTGCCTGCATTCTTCGTAGTAGCGCCGGCCGCTGTCGGTCAGTTTCACGCTGCGGGTGGTGCGTGCAAACAGCCGCACGCCAAGGCGTTCTTCCATGCGGGACACCGAGCGGCTCACCGCTGCCGGCGTCACCGAGGCCGCTTGCGCCGCGCCGGTGAAACTGCCGCACTCGGCGGCCAGGCAAAACAGCTCGATGCTGCCCAGCTGAAGATCGTCGAAGTGTCTCTGCATGATTGATTACGCCGGGGAATGAGTCTTCGTATGTAGCAAATGCGTGGCCGCTGCGAAAGAACTGCTTACCATTTTGCGCGGGGCTTTCCTGAATCCCGCACTAGGCTCGAAAACGTAATGACCATTTGAGACAGCAATGCCGATGGTCGGAATTGTCAGGGAATGGCAGTTTTCGAAACTCTTTAACCTAACGGATGGGTTAGCATGAAAGTGTGCAGTTACAAGGGATTGTCGGTGGTGATCATGCTGCGAGACGAACATTGTCCGCCCCATGCGCACGTTGATTCAGGTGCATGGAGTGCCCGTTTCAAATTCAGCTTCTGGCACAACGGCGTGGAGTTATGGGATGTGGTGCCCCTGTCGCGTCGGCCACCGATTGCAGTGCTTGAGGGGCTGCGTCAATCGCTGCGTGAAACTGTTCATCTGCGGCGGGCCCGTCGAATCTGGTGGACTCGTTTGCAGACGGCGTGTCTCGATAATCAATGGTGGGACGGGGACTCGAACGAAGTGGCCGTCATGCGCGAAGTCACCGGAGCAACCTTCAGAATCGGATCGGCGTATTACGAACCAGAAGAAAACAAAACCCTGCTGGCCCTGGTTGGTGCTCAGGAAGGTGTGGAGATCGAACTATGAAAACAGTAAAAGCCGGTTTGCATGCTGATCGACCGGTAACAGAAAAGCGTCTCGATGAAGCTGTTGAGCGGGGAGGGCTGCGTCGTCGCAGCAGCCTGCAAGCCGTGTCGGTGGCCTTTCAGAAACCCTGCCTGGTGATTCACTTCGAGGACGACAGCGGCGTGTTGCTGCCAGTGAATCTCTACCGGGAATTCGATGATTTCGAACCGGAAGACTTCAGCGGATTGAACGTCGGCTTCGCTGGCACCGCGCTGTGCCACGACGGCAAGGACCTGCAGGTTTCCATCGCCGGGATGATCTCCGCCAGTCAGCCACTGATGGCCATGGCCGCCTCGGTAATCGCCTCTCGCAATGGTCGCCAGAGCAGTACCGCGAAAGCTGAAGCTGCACGGGCCAACGGCAGGAAGGGCGGGCGTCCGCGCAAGATCGATCCCGTGCCATGAACAGGCACAAAAAAGCCGTCGGTGAGGACGGCTTTCTTGTATCTGGAACCTGCGATCAACGCCGGGTCAACAGCACGCCGGATTCCATGTGGTGAGTCCACGGGAACTGGTCGAACAGCGCGCAGCGGGTGATGCGGTGCGTGTCGTGCAGTTGGGCGATGTTGGCTGCCAGCGTCTCCGGGTTGCAGGAGATGTACAGGATGTTGTCGAAACGACGGGTCAGCTCGCAGGTGTCCGGGTCCATGCCGGCCCGTGGCGGGTCGACGAACACGCTGCCGAACTCGTAGCTTTTCAGGTCGATGCCGTGCAGGCGACGGAACGGGCGAACTTCGTTCAGTGCTTCGGTCAACTCTTCGGCGGACAGGCGCACCAGCGTGACGTTATCCACAGCATTTTCGGCCAGGTTGCTCAGTGCGGCGTTGACCGAGGTCTTGCTGATTTCGGTGGCCAGCACTTTGCGCACGCGGGTTGCCAGCGGCAGGGTGAAGTTGCCGTTGCCGCAGTACAGCTCCAGCAGATCGTCGCTGCGATCACCCAGTGCTTCGTATGCCCAGTTGAGCATCTTCTGGTTAACGGTGCCGTTGGGCTGGGTGAACGCGCCTTCCGGCTGGCGGTAGCTGAACGTGCGACCACCGACGTCGAGTTTCTCGACCACGTAATCGAGGCCGAGCACTTCGCGCTTGCCCTTGGAACGGCCGATGATGCTGACGCCCAGATCCGTCGCCAGTTGGGTCGCCGCCGCGTGCCAGTGTTCGTCCAGCGGACGGTGATAGCACAGGGTGATCATCGCGTCGCCGGCCAGGGTGGTCAGAAACTCGACCTGGAACAGCTTGTGGCTCAGCGCCGCGCTGGCCTGCCAGGCCGCTTTCAATTGCGGCATCAACTGGTTGATGCGCAGGCTGGCGATCGGGAACTCTTCGATCAGGATCGGCGTGCGTTTGTCGTCCTGGGAAAACATCGCGTAATGCCGCTCGCCGGCCTCGCGCCACAGGCGGAATTCGGCGCGCAGGCGGAAGTTCTGCAACGGCGAGTCGAACACCGTTGGCTCCGGTGCATCGAACGGGGCCAGCAGGTCACGCAGGCGCGTGACCTTGTCTTCGAGTTGTGCGGCGTAAGCCTGGGAATCAAAAGTCATGCGTTGAACCAACCCAGCTTGATCACGAACAGAATCGACAGGATCACCAGCGCCGGGTTCAGCTCACGGGCGCGGCCGGACAGCAGTTTGATCGCAGTCCAGGCGATGAAGCCGAAGGCGATGCCGTTGGCGATGGAATAGGTGAAGGGCATCGCCAGGGCGGTGACCACGACCGGCGCGGCGACGGTGATGTCTTCCCAGTCTATTTCCGCCAGGCCCGAAGTCATCAGCACGGCGACGAACAGCAGCGCTGGTGCGGTGGCGAAGGCCGGTACGCTGGAGGCCAGTGGCGAGAAGAACAACGCCAGCAGGAACAGGATCGCGACGACGATGGCGGTCAGGCCGGTGCGGCCGCCGGCACTCACGCCCGCAGCGGATTCGATGTAGCTGGTGGTGGTCGAGGTGCCCAGCAGCGAGCCAGCCATTGCCGCCGTACTGTCGGCGATCAGCGCACGGCCCATTTTAGGCATGTGGCCGTCCTTGCCCATCAGGCCGGCGCGCTTGGCGACGCCGATCAGGGTGCCGGAGTTGTCGAACAGGTCGACGAACAGGAAAGCGAAGATCACGCTGACCAGACCGATGTCCAGCGCGCCCTTGATGTCCAGTTGCAGGAAGGTCGGGGCCAGCGAAGGTGGCATCGAGGTCACGCCGCCGAACGGGGTGAAGCCCATCACGATCGAAACGATGGTCACCGCCAGGATGCCGATCAGCACCGCGCCGCGTACTTTCAGGGCCTCAAGGGCGACGATCAGGGCGAAACCGAGGGTGGCGAGGATCGGGGCCGGTTGTTTCAGGTCGCCGAGGCCGACCATGGTCGCCGGGTTGCTGACCACAATGCCGGCATTGTGCAGGGCGATCAGCGCCAGGAACAGGCCGATACCGGCGGCAATCGCCGAGCGCAGTGGCAGCGGGATGCTGTTGATGATCCATTCACGGATGCGGAAGATCGATAGCAGGAAGAAGCACACGGCCGAAATGAACACCGCGCCCAGCGCCACTTGCCAGGTGTGGCCCATGTGCAGCACGACGGTGTAGGTAAAGAAGGCGTTCAGCCCCATGCCCGGCGCGAGGGCGATCGGGTAGTTGGCGATCAGGCCCATGACCGTGGAGCCGATGGCGGCTGCCAGGCACGTGGCGACGAACACCGCACCTTTGTCCATGCCGGTCTCGCCGAGGATGCTCGGGTTGACGAACAGAATGTAGGCCATGGCCAGGAAGGTCGTGACGCCCGCCAGAATCTCGGTCCGCACGTTGGTGTTGTGTGCCTTGAGTTGAAACAGCCTTTCCAGCATGTCTGCTCCCCGTGGCGCGCGTGGCGCCGTGAATGTATCGACCTCAACAGCAAAGCACAGACCGTCGCAAGCGCCTGGAAAATTGTGGTGGGCCGGAAAAAGCCGCGCATCATACCAGCAGCGTGAGGAAGATGGCGGATGTTGGTGTCGATCGTCGGCGAAGTTTTGCACCACGACCAAGTACGCCATACTGCGCGCTGTTTTTTCGGGGATGGATCGCATGAACAAGGGTTGGATGAAGACCGCTGGACTGATGGCCTTGCTGCTGGCCGGTGTACCGGCTGCACTCGCGGCGTCGGCACCGCCATTGAGCGAGGTGAAAGTCATCAAGGTTCAGTCATCGTCCTGCGGGCTCGAAGACATTACCGATGGCCAGGTGCAGACCCGCTGCGATCACAGCGCGCCGGGCATCAAGGTGTATGTGCTGGAAATCGGTTACGGCCAGAGCCAGCCTCAGGCAGCGCTGGACGGCTTTGAAGTGAACGGCACCCGGAGCCCGGTCTGTGCTTTCTATAACGGCAACCTGACCGAATGCACGCCAGGCGCGAAAACCGTCGGTTCGCTGTACACCTTCGATCTGGCGGCCCGTCAGGAAGGCACTTTTACCTTCAGCAATACCTCGATCAACGCCCCGCGCAACACGCTGTCGACCCAGCTTTACATCAAGTAACGGCTGTCACCGAACAGGGCAAGGCAAAGCTGACTACGCTTTAAGGATCAACCAGCGGATGGCGCCCATGACCTTTAGAGCCCTGATTACCCTCGCCGAGGGCATCGATGATCTGCAATGCGTGACCCTGATCGACGTGCTGCGCCGCGCCGGCATCGAAGTGGTGGCGGCCAGCATCGAAGGCCGGCGCATGCTGACCTGCGCCCGAGGCACGCGCCTGACCGCCGACGGCATGCTCATTGATGTGCTGGCCCAGACCTTCGACCTGATCGTCCTGCCCGGCGGTGCGGTCGGCGCACAACACCTGGCCGCGCACCAGCCTCTTCAACAACTGCTAAAGGACCAGGCCAGTGCCGGACGCCTGTTCGCCGCCATCGCCGAAGCCCCGGCCGTCGCCCTGCAAAGCTTCGGTGTATTACGTCAACGCAGGATGACCTGCCTGCCCGTCAGCAGTCATAACCTTTCCGGTTGCACCTTTGTCGATCAACCCGTAGTGGTCGACGGTAATTGCATCACCGCCCAAGGCTCCGGCGCCGCGCTTGCGTTTGCGCTGACACTGGTCGAGCAACTGGCGGGCAACGCCGTCAGAGCGAAGGTGGCGGGGGAGTTATTGGCCTGAGAGCGTCAGGCCTTCACCTCTTCCACCGGCACATGCATCCGGTCGCGGTTGGCCAGGGTCGGGAACAGTTTGATCCAGGTTCCGGTCACCACCAGCGTGCCGACCCCGCCCATCACCACCGCCGGCACGGTGCCGAACCAGTGGGCGGTGAGGCCGGATTCGAATTCTCCCAGCTGGTTGGAGGCACCAATGAACAGGCCGTTCACCGCGCTGACCCGGCCGCGCATTTCGTCCGGGGTTTCCAGCTGCACGAACGAGGCGCGGATCACCATGCTGATCATATCCGCCGCGCCGAGCACCACCAGCACCGCCAAGGAGAACCAGAACGAGGTCGACAGACCGAAGGCGATAGTGGCAACACCGAACACGCCAACGGCAGTGAACATCACCCGGCCGACGTTTCGCTCAACGGCAAACCGCGCCAGGAACAGCGACATCATCAACGCCCCGACCGCCGGCGCCGAACGCAGCAGCCCGAGGCCCCACGGCCCGGTCAGCAGGATGTCCTTGGCAAACACCGGCAACAGCGCCGTGGCGCCACCCAGCAACACGGCGAACAGATCCAGCGAAATCGCCCCGAGAATGTCCGGGCGGCTGCGGATAAAGCGAATCCCCGCCAGCAACGAGTCCAGCGTCGCCTTGCCTTTGTTCAGCGGGGTTTGCCGGGCCGGCAGGTTGAGCATCAGCGTGCAGGCGATGACATACAGAATGACCGTCGGGCCATAGACCCACACGCTGCCGAAGGCATAAAGAAGACCGCCGAGCGCCGGGGCGACGATGGTGGCCGATTGCTGCGCCGATTGCGCAGCGGCAACCGCCCGTGGAAACAGCGCGCTGGGCACGATGCTCGGCAGCAGCGCCTGGGTGGTCGGCATTTCGAAGGAGCGTGCGGCGCCCAGCAGGAACGCCAGGATAAAGATCATTTCCCGGGTGACATGGTCAGTGGCGCTGCCGATGGCCAGTGCCAGGGCGATCAGGGCCTGCAGCGACTGGCAGATCGCCGCGACCTTGCGCCGGTCGTAGCGATCGGCAACGTGGCCGGTGTGCAACATGAACAATACGCGTGGCGCGAATTCCACCAACCCGACCAGACCCAGGTCGAGCACATTGCCGGTCAGTTGATAGAGGTTCCAGCCGATCGCCACGGTGAGCATCTGAAAACCGCTGGCGGTGAAGATCCGGGCAAACCAGAACGCAACAAAGGGACGGTGGTGACGTAACAGCAAGGGCTCTTGGCTGGGCATTTGCGGGCCGGTCTTGATCGAGGAGAACCGCGAGATTATCACCAGTCTGTAACAGGAAGTTGCTATGACAGAAAATTTAGTTAGCCAGGCATCGATTTTTCCCCGCCGTGGCGCGAACCCCGGCCTCGGATGTATTTCAGGGCGTTGCCAGGTCTGTGAGGCAACTTGTCACGCGGCAAAAGACCACGCGGTTCTCCGTCGGAAATGGGACTACTCTTTCAACGTTGATTGATCCAGATCAAGACCCATCGCGGAACTGATCCGGGACCCGTCGGCAGACTCCCTGCGTCGCGATGCCTGTAAAAAGAAGAACGAATTCGAGTTCGCCGCACTCCATACCCGTGGGGGCAGTGGTTCAAGGCCGCCAGTCCTGGAACCGTTATCTGATAGAGGAAAGCTTATGTTCGGTTTAGAGGCCCTGGATCTCGCCCGAATTCAGTTCGCGTTCACCATCTCGTTCCACATCCTGTTCCCGGCGATCACCATCGGTCTTGCGAGCTATCTCGCGGTGCTCGAAGGCCTGTGGCTGAAAACCGGCAATGACACTTACCGTGACCTCTACCATTTCTGGTCGAAGATCTTTGCCGTGAACTTCGGCATGGGCGTGGTCTCGGGGCTGGTCATGGCCTACCAGTTCGGCACCAACTGGAGCCGCTTCTCGGACTTCGCCGGTTCCGTCACCGGGCCCTTGCTGACCTACGAAGTGCTCACGGCGTTCTTCCTCGAAGCCGGTTTCCTCGGGGTGATGCTGTTCGGCTGGAACAAGGTCGGACGCGGCCTGCACTTTTTCTCCACGGTGATGGTGGCCATCGGCACGCTGATTTCCACGTTCTGGATTCTCGCCTCCAACAGTTGGATGCAGACCCCGCAGGGCTTCGAGATCGTCAACGGTCAGGTCATTCCAACCGACTGGCTGGCAATCATCTTCAACCCGTCATTCCCCTATCGCCTGATGCACATGGCGACGGCGGCGTTCGTCGCGACGGCTTTCTTCGTCGGCTCGTCGGCAGCCTGGCACTTGCTGCGCGGCAAGGACAACCCGGCGATCCGCACCATGCTGTCGATGGCGATGTGGATGGCGCTGATCGTTGCGCCGATCCAGGCAGTCATCGGCGACTTCCATGGCCTCAATACCCTTGAACACCAACCGGCGAAGATCGCCGCGATCGAAGGTCACTGGGAAAACGTCGGCAACGAAGCGACGCCGCTGATCCTGTTCGGCTGGCCGGACATGAAGGAAGAGAAAACCAAATACGCCGTCGAGATCCCGTACCTCGGCAGCCTGATCCTGACTCACTCGCTGGACAAGCAAGTCCCGGCGCTCAAGGAATTCCCGCCAGAAGACCGGCCGAATTCGACCATTGTGTTCTGGTCGTTCCGGATCATGGTCGGCCTCGGCTTCCTGATGATCTTCACCGGCCTCTGGAGCCTTTGGCTGCGCAAGCGCGACACGCTCTACACCTCGCGGCCGTTCCTGTACCTGGCGCTGTGGATGGGGCCATCCGGCCTGATCGCGATCCTGGCGGGTTGGTTTACCACTGAAATCGGTCGTCAGCCATGGGTGGTCTACGGGCTGATGCGCACGGCGGATGCGTCGTCCAACCACAGTTTCATGCAGATGAGCATCACGCTGATCATGTTCGTGGTGGTGTATTTCGCGCTGTTCGGTGCGGGGCTGGGCTACATGATGCGCCTGGTGCGCAAAGGGCCGAAGACCGACGAAGGCAAGGAAACCAACGAGGGTGGTCCTGGCCAGAAACGTACGCCGGCCCGTCCGTTGTCCGCTGCCGACGACGATGGCGCCGAACACGACCGCAGCCTGACCAAGGAGATTTGAATCATGGGTATTGATCTTCCGCTGATCTGGGCCGTGATCATCATCTTCGGCATCATGATGTACGTGGTCATGGACGGTTTCGACCTGGGGATCGGGATTCTCTTTCCGTTCATCCCCGGCAAGACCGACCGCGACGTGATGATGAACACCGTTGCCCCGGTGTGGGACGGCAATGAAACCTGGCTTGTACTGGGCGGCGCGGCGTTGTTCGGCGCGTTCCCGCTGGCTTATTCGGTCGTGCTGTCGGCGCTGTACTTGCCATTGATCTTCATGCTGATCGGGCTGATCTTCCGTGGCGTGGCATTCGAGTTCCGCTTCAAGGCCAAGGACGACAAGCGTCACCTGTGGGACAAGGCGTTCATCGGTGGTTCGGTGGCGGCGACGTTCTTCCAGGGCGTGGCGCTCGGTGCGTTCATCGACGGCTTGCCCGTGGTCAACCGGCAATATGCCGGCGGTTCACTGGACTGGCTGACGCCGTTCACGCTGTTCTGCGGCGCCGCGCTTGTTGTGGCGTATGCGCTGCTCGGTTGCACCTGGCTGATCATGAAGACCGAAGGCAAGCTTCAGGAGCAGATGCATGACCTGGCGCGCCCGCTGGCCTTCGTGTTGCTGGCGGTGATCGGCATCGTCAGCCTGTGGACGCCGCTCTCTCACCCGGAAATCGCCGAGCGCTGGTTCAGCCTGCCCAATCTGTTCTGGTTCCTGCCGGTGCCGATTCTGGTGTTGGTGACGCTGTACGCACTGATCCGTGCGGTGGCGCGAAACGCCAACTACATGCCGTTCCTGCTGACCCTGGTGCTGATCTTCCTCGGCTACAGCGGTCTGGGCATCAGCCTGTGGCCGAACATCGTGCCGCCGTCGATCTCGATCTGGGACGCCGCCGCGCCGCCGCAAAGCCAGGGCTTCATGCTGGTGGGCACGCTGTTCATCATCCCGTTCATCCTGGGTTACACCTTCTGGAGCTATTACGTGTTCCGCGGCAAGGTCACCCACGAAGACGGTTATCACTAATGGTGATCACGATGGCGCCGAGCGCGGCGCCATCTCCCGCAACCGGAGGATGCAAGCATGACCGGCAAACATTCCCTGCACGATATTGAAGAAGCCGAAAAAAAGCCGCTGTGGCAGCGGCTCGGCTGGTTGGCCATGATCTGGGTCGGCAGCGTCGGTGCTCTGTTCATCGTCGCCAGCCTGATGCGCATGTTCATGAACGCCGCAGGTCTGACCACGCACTGAGACTTCCCATCCCGCTGCCTTGCGGCACGGATTTTTGACCCTCCGACCGGAGGGTTTTTTTTGCCCGGATTATTTGCGCGCCTTGAGGATCACGAATTTCGGAGTCGCGGCGACTTGCTCGACACCCCGGAACAGTCGCGCCAGTTTGCTGTGATAACCCAGGTGACGGTTGCCGACGATGTACAGCGCGCCACCGACCACCAGCGCTTCGCGGGCCTGCTGGAACATGCGCCAGGCGAGGAAATCGCCGACCACCTGTTGCTGGTGGAACGGCGGGTTGCACAGGACTACGTCCAGCGATTGCGCTTCCTGACCGGCCAGACCGTCGCCGGCGCGTACGATCACGTCACGTTCACCGAACGCCGCGCGCCAGTTCTCGACTGCCGATTGCACGGCCATGAACGATTCGTCCACCAGCGTGTAATGCGCATCTGGGTTTTGCAGGGCGCTGGCGATGGCCAATATGCCGTTGCCGCAGCCAAGATCCGCGACTCGTGCAGCGCCAAGATTTTTTGGCAGGTGCGCAAGGAAGGCACGGGTGCCGATGTCCAGCCCTTCACGGCAGAACACGTTGGCGTGATTGAGCAGCTCGATGGCCGGCTCGTCGAGGCGATAGCGAGTTGGGTAGGGCGAGACGGCCGGTGCCTTGGGCTCGGGCGTGGCGATCAGCAGTCGGGCCTTCTTCACCGCCAGCGAAGCCTGAACCGGCCCGATGTAGCGTTCCAGCAGATCACCGGCGGCACGCGGCAAATGCTTGACCATCGCCGCTGCCACTACCTGAGCGCCCGGTGCCAATTGGCCTTGCAGGCGAATCAGTTGTTCTTCCAGCAGCGCCAGAGTTTTCGGGACGCGAATCAGCACCCGGTCGAACGGCCCGACCAATGGCGCGCTGGCGGGAATACCGCGCACAGCATCGAACGCCTTGCTGTTGCGCAGCAGGTTTTTTTCCAGCCCCTGAAACGCCAGGAATGAATCACCGCTGGTGCTGACCTGCAGTTTGCCCGAGAGGCTGATGGCCAGGGCGCCGAAGCTGTCGTTAAGTACCAGAACCCGTGTCTCGATCGGCAGGTTCTGTTCGGCCAGATGATTGAGCAGGTATTCGTCGGCTGCGTCGAAGGCTTGCAGCGGGTCCTTCTGCTGTTCGGGCTGGCGGATCAGATCGAGCTGGGCGAAGGGCGTATCGAGAAAAGGCATGGGGCGGGGACTCTGGGTAATCGACGGGTGTCCCGCGGCCCAGGAGTAGTGCGGCGGAACCGTCCGAGTGGACAGCGGCGCAAAAGATCGCGTCATCACTCAGGAAGGTTGCAAATGGTACGTTTTTTTTATTGGCAATACTCGTCTGATTTCAGCAAGGGTGATTGGGAATGAACCCGGCCCTGGTGGCGGCGATGACGGCTGACATCTTGTTGCAGGCGTTGAACTTAACAATCAGGTTTTTGATGTGATAGTTCACGGTCCGTTCGGCCACATTCAGAATCTGACCGATTTCCCAGGCGGTCTTGCCCAAGGCGCACAGCCTCACGATTTCGAGCTCTCGGGTAGACAATCGTACGGGCGGTGATTTGGCCTGTGCTGGCGGGAGGGCGCGAACGATCATTTCACTCAAATGCTGCGTGATGAAGTGCATCACACCGTATTGTTCGTAGAGCTCCAATGCAGAGATTTCGCAGTAGGTTCGCGCCAGACTGATTGTGCAGCACAGGTCGTTCTCTTCGTCGAGATACGACTGTGACCAGCCATGTTCCATCCCGTGGTTCTGAAGTGCACTCCACATTTTCGGTGTCTTGGAAAATGCTTTCCTGGTCCAGAGAAACGGCAACATTGATTGATGGCAAAAAGCCGCAATCGGGTCGCTTTCACAGCACTGTTTTTCGTATTCGTCGTTCCACGCCTCTGTGAAGTTATTGATATAAAACGGTTTGAATGACTGGGAGTCAGGCCGCGAGATTGTAATGCCGCAGAATTGAAAACCGATGTTGTTGGCAAAATTTCTCAAGATCGGGAATGCGTTTTCAATATTCTTCGCGCGCGTAAGCTGTTTTATTTGATGCTCCTTCCACCTTTCCATTTCGAGAGTTCTCCATCTCTTCCTGTTTCGTGAGAATGCTGGATTGGATCCAAGGCGCCGACACGGATGGAAGTGTAGGAGGATTCCCACAAGTCTGTTGGATTCTTTTGCTCTTGAGCGATGCTTGAAACGGGAATATCAGATGACGATTTATATGCGGAGGATCATTTAAAGAATTGCATCGCTTGAATGTTATCTACTACTCCTTCTCAGGGTGATGGCACATTGAAATAGCATTACAAACCGTCGGTGTTCCAATGAGGATTAATGCGTAACAATTCATTCATTTGTTGATGGAGTGACCCAATGACCGCCAGCAGCGAAAAATTCAGCCGCCAGACATTGCTCGATGTACAGTCGCTGACCCCCAGTCTGTTCACCCTGCGTACCACACGGGATGCCGGTTTTCGCTTCCGAGCCGGACAATTCGCCCGGATTGGCGTGACCCGTGAGGATGGCAGCACGGTGTGGCGCGCCTACTCGATGGTGTCTTCGCCGTTCGACGAATTTCTCGAGTTCTTTTCCATTGTGGTGCCGGGGGGCGAGTTCACCAGCGAACTGAGCCGCCTGAAGGTGGGGAACAGCTTGCTGATCGAGCGCCAGGCCTTTGGCTATCTGACGCTGGATCGATTCATTGATGGTCGTGATCTCTGGCTGTTATCCACAGGCACGGGTGTGGCGCCCTTTCTGTCGATCCTGCAGGACTTCGAGGTCTGGGAGAAGTTTGAGCGAATCATCCTGGTCTACAGCGTGCGAGAGTCTCGTGAGCTGGCTTATCAACAGCTGATCGCGGAATTGACACAGCGCGACTACCTCGCGGAATACGCCCACAAGTTCCAGTTTATTCCGGTGGTCACGCGTGAGCCGTATGCCGGCGCCCTCAACGGACGCATCACTACGCTGATCGAAAATGGCGAACTCGAAAAGATGGCCGGTGTGGAGCTGACGCCGGCGCATTCCCGGGTGATGCTCTGCGGCAATCCGCAGATGATCGATGACACCCGGGCCTTGCTCAAGCAACGCGGTATGGCCTTGAGCCTGGCCCGGCGACCGGGGCAGGTGGCAGTGGAAAACTACTGGTAAGGAAACGGCGCCCTAAGGCGCCGTTTCAGTCTTCAAGGCTGGTTGTTCCGGGCCTTGAGCAGATCGCGAATCTCGCCCAGCAGTTCTTCTTCCTTGGTCGGCACCGGTGGCAAGGAAGGAGCCACGGCTTCTTCACGCTTCAGGCGATTGATGGCTTTGACACCCATGAAAATCGCAAAGGCGACGATCACGAAGTCCAGAACACTCTGGATGAACTTGCCATAAGCCAGCATCACGGCGGGGGCATCGCCCTGGGCAGCCTTGAGGGTGATCGCCAGGTCACTGAAATCCACCCCACCGATCAGCAGGCCGATTGGCGGCATGATCACGTCGCCGACAAATGACGAAACAATCTTGCCGAAGGCCGCGCCGATGATGATACCGACGGCCATGTCGACCACATTGCCTTTGACCGCGAAGGCCTTGAACTCGCTGAGCACGCCCATAGTTATTTCCTTGTTACAGATGAGTTTGGTGTACGCAGTGTAAATCAGCATAACGCGTCCTGCGCGAAACACCTTCTTACAAAGCCCGCTTTTATCGACACACCATTTCGCAATTAGTTTGCAAAGTGCCACTAATCGCGCGCGAAATACGCTGCAACGTGCTGATCTTCAAGAAAAAATGCTCAATCGTCGCGTTACGAACTTTCTATTTATGTTTGGCAAGCTGAGCTTCTAGCCTCTGGCAGGCGCACCTGGATGCGCCTCAAAATAACAGAGGAGTCTGAAATGAATTCCATGCATGGCCTGAGGGCCTTTTCCCTTCGTCATACCTTCGGTTTATTGACTGCCGGCCTACTGACCCTTTCCGCGAGTGCGGCGCCGTTGACCCGGGATAACGGTGCGGCGGTCGGCGACAACCAGAACTCACAAACTGCCGGCGCAACCGGCCCGGTACTGTTGCAGGACGTGCAACTGATCCAGAAGCTGCAACGCTTCGACCGCGAACGCATTCCCGAACGCGTCGTGCATGCCCGGGGTACCGGTGCTCATGGCACGTTCACCGCGACCAACGACCTGAGTGATCTGAGCAAGGCCAAGGTGTTCGCTGTCGGCCAGGTCACGCCGGTGTTCGTGCGTTTCTCCGCGGTGGTGCATGGCAACCATTCACCGGAAACCCTGCGGGACCCACGGGGTTTCGCCACCAAGTTCTACACCGCTGACGGCAACTGGGATCTGGTGGGCAACAACTTCCCGACGTTTTTCATCCGCGATGCGATCAAGTTCCCGGACATGGTGCATGCCTTCAAGCCCGATCCACGTACCAACCTTGACGATGATTCACGCCGCTTCGACTTCTTCTCCCATGTACCGGAAGCCACCCGCACATTGACCGAGTTGTATTCCAACTCGGGTACACCGGCCAGTTATCGGGAGATGGACGGTAACAGTGTGCACGCTTACAAGTTGGTCAATGCCAAGGGCGATGTGCACTATGTGAAGTTTCACTGGAAAAGTTTGCAGGGCATCAAGAATCTCGATCCGCAACAAGTTGTGCAAGTTCAGGGCCGGGATTACAGTCACATGACTCACGATTTAGTAACAAATATTAACAGCGGAAATTTTCCCAAGTGGGACTTGTACATCCAAGTATTGAATCCGCAAGATTTGTCCAAGTTTGATTTCGATCCTCTTGATGCAACCAAGATTTGGCCAGGTATTCCTGAGCGAAAAGTTGGACAAATGGTCTTGAACCGCAATCCTTCTAATGTCTTCCAGGAAACCGAACAAGTGGCCATGGCGCCATCGAATGTGGTGCCGGGCATCGAGCCTTCGGAAGACCGTCTGCTGCAAGGCCGTATATTTGCCTATGCCGATACGCAAATGTATCGCCTCGGCGCCAATGCCCTGCAATTGCCGATCAATGCTGCCAAAACTGCAGTCAACAATGGCAATCAGGATGGCGCGATGAATGCCGGTGCGAGCACCTCGGGCGTCAACTATCAGCCAAGCCGTCTGCAACCACGTGAAGAGACGCCAGGTGCGCGCTACAGCCAGACCGCGCTGCAGGGCAGCACGCAACAGGCGAAGATCCAGCGTGAGCAGAACTTCAAGCAGGCTGGCGATCTGTATCGCTCGTTCAGCAAGAAGGAACGTCAGGACCTGATCGAGAGCTTCGGCGGTTCGCTGGCGGGTACCGACGACGAGAGCAAGCACATCATGCTGTCCTTCCTTTATAAGGCGGATCCGGAATACGGCGCCGGTGTGACCAAAGTGGCCAAGGGTGACCTGGAGCGGGTCAAGGCCCTGGCCGCCAAACTGGTCGACTGACAGCGACCCTTTCAAACCCCGGCAACTGTCGGGGTTTGACCGACAGCAGCGCCGCGCGTTTGGCCAGCGGAGAAATCCGTCCCGGCGCGCCGCGCTGATCGACGATGGCTGCGTTATCATCGCGGTTTTTGCCGGGGGTTCAAATGGCCAAGGCCAAGCGCATGTACGGCTGCACCGAGTGCGGCGCAACCTTTCCCAAGTGGGCCGGGCAGTGCGGCGAATGCGGCGCCTGGAACACCCTGACCGAAACCATGGTCGAGAGCGGCGCTGCCGCCGCCCCGAGCGGGCGCACCGGTTGGGCCGGGCAGCAAGCGCAGATCAAGACCCTGGCCGAAGTCAGCATCGAAGAGATTCCACGTTTTTCCACAGCCTCCGGCGAGCTCGACCGCGTGCTCGGCGGTGGTCTGGTGGACGGTTCGGTGGTGCTGATCGGCGGCGACCCGGGCATTGGCAAGTCGACGATTCTGCTGCAGACCCTGTGCAACCTCGCCAAGACCATGCCGGCGCTGTACGTCACTGGCGAAGAGTCTCAGCAACAGGTCGCCATGCGTGCACGTCGTCTGGGTCTGCCGCAGGATCAACTGCGGGTCATGACCGAAACCTGTATCGAAACCATCATCGCCACCGCCCGCCAGGAAAAACCCAAGGTGATGGTGATCGACTCGATCCAGACGATTTTCACCGAACAATTGCAATCGGCGCCGGGCGGGGTGTCCCAGGTGCGCGAGAGTGCGGCGTTGCTGGTGCGGTACGCCAAGCAAAGCGGCACGGCGATTTTCCTGGTCGGCCACGTGACCAAGGAAGGCGCGCTCGCAGGGCCGCGGGTTCTGGAGCACATGGTCGATACCGTGCTGTATTTCGAAGGCGAGTCCGACGGGCGGTTGCGTTTGCTGCGGGCGGTGAAAAACCGTTTCGGCGCGGTGAACGAGCTCGGCGTGTTCGGCATGACTGACAAGGGCCTGAAAGAAGTCTCCAACCCTTCGGCGATTTTTCTTACCCGCGCTCAGGAAGAAGTCCCGGGCAGTGTGGTGATGGCAACGTGGGAAGGCACCCGGCCGATGCTGGTGGAAGTCCAGGCGCTGGTGGATGACAGTCATCTGGCCAACCCGCGTCGGGTGACGCTGGGGCTGGATCAGAATCGTCTGGCGATGCTGTTGGCGGTGTTGCACCGGCATGGCGGCATTCCGACTCACGATCAGGACGTGTTCCTCAACGTGGTCGGCGGGGTGAAGGTGCTGGAAACCGCCTCCGACCTGGCCTTGATGGCAGCGGTCATGTCGAGCCTGCGCAACCGTCCGTTGCCCCATGACCTGCTGGTGTTCGGCGAAGTCGGCCTGTCCGGCGAAGTGCGCCCGGTGCCGAGCGGTCAGGAGCGGTTGAAGGAAGCTGCCAAGCACGGTTTCAAGCGCGCGATTGTGCCCAAGGGCAATGCGCCGAAGGAAGCGCCGCCAGGCTTGCAGATCATTGCGGTGACACGTCTGGAGCAGGCGCTGGACTCGTTGTTCGAGTGATCAGACGTCTATCAGCGCCCCGAGCTCGCGTTCCAGTTCGGTTTCGTCGGCCAGATTGAGTTCGATCAGGCGACGCAGGCGCTGAATCGACTCCAGGCTGATATGCCGGCACACGAAACCGAGCTGGCCGTGATCTTCATGCGCCAGTTGCACATCCATCTCGA
This sequence comes from Pseudomonas sp. 22082, assembly GCF_052046055.1. NCBI lineage: Bacteria > Pseudomonadati > Pseudomonadota > Gammaproteobacteria > Pseudomonadales > Pseudomonadaceae > Pseudomonas > Pseudomonas sp. 22082. Next base: position 110,395 of record NZ_JBQEQB010000019.1, on the reverse strand, counting down.
TGTGTACGTCCTCGCTCAAATGAATGTCGACGAAAAAATCCTGCTCGGGATTGCCCAGCCAGGGCTCGGGCCGCTCGATCAACAGCCCCTTGAGCGACAGATCGATCAGCTTCACCGGCCAGATGTACTCGCCCTGGCTCAATTCGGTTCGGGCATCGAAAGCGATACGTTTGAAGCGGCGACGCTCGGACGGGTGCTCGCTCATGGTGCAATCCTCAGGAAGGTCAGCTGACTATAGACCCGACCGGCGGGGTGTTGCCAACGAATGGACTGTCTAGACCAATGTCGGGGTATGGCCTTTGCCGCCAACAGCGCTAAACTCGGGGTGGCTGTCTTTCTTGTCCACCCTGGCTGGAATAATAAAATGAAAAATAATAATAGCCTGCTACGCCACTTACCCTGGCTGCTGCTGGCAATCGTAGGAGCGTGCGCCCTGGGCGTAGTGGCATTGCGCCGAGGCGAGGCGATCAACGCCTTGTGGATTGTGGTCGCCGCCGTGGCCATTTATCTGGTTGCGTACCGTTACTACAGTCTGTTCATCGCTAACAATGTGATGCAACTCGATCCGCGTCGGGCCACCCCCGCCGTACTCAACAACGACGGTCTGGACTACGTTCCAACCAACAAACACATTCTTTTCGGTCACCACTTCGCAGCCATCGCCGGCGCGGGGCCGCTGGTCGGCCCGGTACTGGCGGCGCAGATGGGCTATCTGCCCGGCACGCTGTGGTTGATCGCCGGCGTGGTGCTGGCGGGCGCGGTGCAGGACTTCATGGTTCTGTTCATGTCCACCCGTCGCAACGGCCGTTCCCTGGGCGACATGGTGCGTGAAGAAATGGGCCGCATCCCCGGCACCATCGCCCTGTTCGGCTGCTTCCTGATCATGATCATCATCCTCGCGGTGCTGGCGCTGATCGTGGTGAAAGCCCTGGCTGAAAGCCCGTGGGGCATCTTCACCGTGATGGCGACCATCCCGATCGCGATGTTCATGGGCATCTACATGCGCTACATCCGTCCGGGCCGCATCGGCGAGATCTCGGTAGTCGGCGTGTTGCTGCTGCTGGGTTCGATCTGGCTCGGTGGGCAGATTGCCGCCGATCCGGTCTGGGCCAAGGCCTTCACCTTCACTGGCGTGCAGATTACCTGGATGCTGGTCGGCTACGGTTTCGTCGCCGCTTCGCTGCCGGTGTGGCTGATTCTGGCGCCGCGTGACTACCTTTCCACTTTCCTCAAGATCGGTACCATCGTCGCCCTGGCGATCGGCATCCTGGTGACCATGCCCGAGCTGAAAATGCCGGCCCTGACCCAGTTCGTCGACGGCACCGGTCCGGTGTGGAAGGGCGGTCTGTTCCCGTTCCTGTTCATCACCATCGCCTGCGGTGCGGTATCGGGCTTCCACGCGCTGATCTCCTCGGGGACCACGCCGAAGCTGCTGGATAACGAAACCAACGCCCGCTACATCGGTTACGGCGGCATGCTGATGGAATCGTTCGTGGCCATCATGGCCATGGTCGCGGCCTCGGTGATCGAGCCAGGCGTGTACTTCGCCATGAACAGCCCGGCTGCCGTGGTCGGCGGTGATGTGGTGGCTGTGGCAACTGCGGTCAGCAACTGGGGCTTTGCAATTACCCCGGAAGCCTTGCAAGCCGTGGCGCATGACATCGGCGAAACCACCATCCTGGCCCGTGCCGGTGGTGCGCCGACCCTGGCGGTCGGTATCGCGCAGATCCTGCACAGTGTCCTGCCGGGTGAAAACACCATGGCGTTCTGGTACCACTTCGCGATCCTGTTCGAAGCGCTGTTCATCCTGACCGCAGTCGATGCCGGCACCCGTGCCGGTCGCTTCATGCTGCAGGACCTGCTCGGCTCCTTCGTTCCGGCACTCAAACGTACCGAGTCCTGGTCCGCCAACCTGATCGCCACCGCCGGTTGTGTGGCGATGTGGGGCTGGTTGCTGTATCAGGGCGTGGTTGATCCACTGGGCGGGATCAACACCTTGTGGCCGCTGTTCGGTATCTCCAACCAGATGCTGGCGGGTATCGCGCTGATGCTCGGCACCGTGGTCCTGATCAAGATGAAGCGCCAGCGCTACATCTGGGTCACCCTGCTGCCGGCCACCTGGCTGCTGATCTGCACCACGACTGCTGGCTTCATCAAGCTGTTCGACGCCAACCCGGCGATCGGCTTCCTGTCGCTGGCCAAGAAGTACAGTGATGCACTGGCCAACGGTCAGGTGCTGGCGCCGGCCAAGAGCGTCGAGCAGATGCAGCACGTGATCTTCAACGCCTACACCAACGCTACATTGACCGCGCTGTTCCTGTTCGTGGTATTCAGCATCCTGTTCTATGCGCTCAAGGTCGGCATCGCCGCCTGGGGCAAAAAAGAGCGTACGGACAAAGAATCGCCATTCCAGGCCCTGCCGGACGCGTAACCAGAGGATTGCAGCATGTTCAATGACCTGAGTCGCCTCGGTAAATACCTCGGTCAGGCCGCGCGCCTGATGGTCGGCATGCCCGACTACGACACCTACGTCGAGCATATGCAGACCAAACACCCGGACAAACCGGTGATGAGCTACGAGATGTTCTTTCGTGAACGTCAGGAAGCCCGTTACGGTGGCAAGGGTGGGCCGAAGTGCTGTTGATCTGACAGCCTTCGGTTGATGCAGTCCCCAACTGTGGG